>JAEENZ010000049.1 GCA_016283985.1 Bacteroidales bacterium
CGGCCGGCCGGGCTTGTTGGGATGCTCGTCTTCGGGGACTGCGATTTCGGGCATCTTGCCCTCCTGCAGGGCCTTCCAGGCCTGACGGTGTTTCCAGATATCTATAGCTGCAAAGATGGCCGCACGCATTGAGCGGGGATCGGCTTCGTCCCGCCCGGCGAGCTCGAATGCGGTGCCGTGGTCGGGGGATGTGCGTACGACTGGCAGGCCGGCGGAATAGTTCACTCCATCCTCGAAAGCAATGGCCTTGAACGGTGCCAGGCCCTGATCGTGATACATCGCGAGGGTGGCATCGAACTGCTCATAGTGGCCCATGCCGAAGTACCCGTCAGGGGAGAAAGGCCCGAAGGCCATGATGCCTTCTTCCACGGCCTTGCGTATGGCGGGGATGATTATGTTCTGCTCTTCGGTTCCAAGCAGGCCGCTGTCGCCGCTGTGAGGATTCAGACTCAGCACGCCGATGCGCGGGTTCGCGATGCCGAAGTCCTGCTCCAGACTGGCCTTCATCAGGCGTAGCTTGCTCAGGATCTTCTCTTCGGTGATGGCCCCGGGAACGTCCTTAAGCGGAATATGCCCCGTGACCACGCCCACCTTCAGGCGTTCGCTTATCATCAGCATCGTCACATCCTTCACTCCGAAAGCCTCCTGCAGGAACTCGGTATGGCCGGGGAAACCGAAGCCCTCGGCCACTATGGCCTTTTTATTGATAGGTCCCGTTACCAGAACGTCTATCTTGCCGGCTTTCAAATCCTTCACGGCCCAGTCCAGGGCGGTGATGGCGGCCTTGGCGGAATCCGCGGTGGCTCCGCCGGGTTCGGCGAAAACGTTGTCCGGCAGGCAGTTCACGATGTTCACACGCTTGGTGTGCGCCTCGGCGGCCGAAGATATGGCGTTGGTGTCCATCTGCTCGATTTCGGGGATGGACTTACGGTAGAAGCTGAATATCTTGCTCGACCCGTACACAACCGGGGTGAGCATATCGAGGATGCGGGGATCGCTCAACGCCTTGATTATCACTTCGTATCCTATGCCGTTGCTGTCGCCCTGCGTGATTCCAACTATGAGTTTATTGTCTTTCATAATCCTAGAGTATTGTCTTCTTCGTTAACATAACCCTCGTCCTGAGGGAGCCCGGGCTGGCCGTAGGCTGCCACCGCGAGGCGGTCGCAGCGCTCGTTCTCTGGATGCCCGGCATGGCCCTTGAGCCAGTGGAACGTCACGGAATGCTTCTTATACAGAGGCAGAAAGCGCAGCCAGAGGTCCATGTTCTTTTTCTTCTTGAACCCCGTTGCGACCCACTTGTCCAGCCACTTTTCTTCCACGGCTTTCACCACATAGGAAGAGTCGCTCCAGACCTCCACGGTGGCGTTTTCCCACTTGATGGCCTCGAGGCCCATGATTACGGCCAGAAGCTCCATGCGGTTGTTGGTCGTGAGTGCAAAGCCCCCGGACATCTCTTTGCGAAGATCCCCGCATACCAGCACTGCGCCCCATCCTCCGGGGCCCGGATTGCCGCTGGCGGCTCCGTCCGTGTAGAGGTATATGGTCTGTTTTCGTTCCATTTTCAACAAAAATAACTATTTTTGTATGATTATGAAAGATAAAAAGCTCAATATTCTCGTGACAGGGGGCAACGGACAACTCGGCCGATGCCTGCGGGATGCGAGTAAAGATAGCCGCAACCGCTATGTCTTTTCCGACATCAGCGACCTTCCGGGCCTGGAAACCGTCCGTCTGGACATATGCAATCCTGCTGCCGTCGATATCGTGGCTGATTCCGAGAACATCGACGTGATAGTGAACTGCGCGGGCTATACGAACGTGGACAAGGCCGAAGACGAGACCGATTTCGCCAATCAGCTGAACCATGTTGCGGCAGCCAACCTGGCATCCACGGCCAAGCGCCGCGGGGCCGTGCTGATACATATTTCCACCGACTACATCTTCGGCGGCAACACCGCCACTCCGATTCCGGAAGATGCGGACCCTTCGCCTCTTGGCGTCTACGGTGCCACGAAGCTGGCTGGAGAGAGGTCCGTGAAGGCATCCGCCTGCAAGCACATAATCATCCGCACCGCCTGGCTGTATTCGAAATACGGC
>JAEENZ010000050.1 GCA_016283985.1 Bacteroidales bacterium
CGCAAAGGTATACGTGAGCATCTTCCCCTCCGAAAAGCAGGCGGAAGTCATGTTCTCTCTCCAGGACCAGAACCGCGCCCTGCGCGGAGAGCTTGGCCGCAAGATAGGCAAGCAGATCCGCATAGTGCCCGAACTGGCCTTCTATCTCGACACTTCCATCGACTACGCCGAGCACATCGACGAGCTCCTGAAGAAGTGAGACTGCCCCTCTACATAGCCGGCCGCTATCTTTTCGCGAAGAAATCCCACGGAGTGATAAACATCATCTCCGGCATCAGCGCAGCCGGCATGGCCCTGGGCACCGCGGCACTCATCCTGGTACTGTCGGTGTTCAACGGGTTCAACGGTATCATCGAGAAGAATCTTTCCGCCGTGGAGGCGGACCTTCGCATCGTTCCGGCGGAGGGCAAGGTTTTCACACCCGAAGGGCCGGTGTTCGACTGGCTCTACGACGCCCCGGAGGCCGCGAGCCTCTCGAGCGTGATCGCCGACAAGGTTTTCATCTCCTACGACGGCAAGCAGAGCGTTGTGAACGCCAAGGGCGTGGATGAAATCTACACAGAGGAGACCGGCGCCGAACTGACCCGTGGAGACCTGCAGCTGGCCGTCGTCAGCAGCGACCTGGCCTGGAGGCTGGGCATCAACCCCAAGTTCCTCTCCCCTCTGGAGATCTGGTATCCGGACCGCACCGGGCACATATCCCCCTCGAACCCCGCAGCATCCCTGCATACCGCCGAACTCTATCCTTCGAAGGTGATGGATATCCCCCACACTTCGGACGCTGGAGCGGAGGGCACCATGATCATCCCCATCGGGGTGATGCGCTCGCTTACAGGCTATTCCAGCGAGGTTTCGGCAGTGGAGATCCGTTACGCAGACGGCCTCACGGCCAGGCAGCAGCGGCGCTTCGTGAAGGCCCTGCGCTCGCAGCTCGGGGCGGATTTCACTGTGCAGGACCGCTACATGCAGGACGAAGCGCTATATAAGATGATGCGTTACGAGAAGGCGGCCATCTTCCTGATCCTGCTGTTCATAGTGATAATCGTGGCGCTTAACATCTTCGGCTCCCTTTCGATGCTTATAATCGAGAAGCAGGAGGATATGGAGACGCTGCGCGCGATGGGCGCATCAGACCAGCTGATACGCAAGGTTTTCGTGCTGGAAGGCTGGCTGATCTCCCTGCTGGGCATGGCCGTGGGAGTCGTGCTTGGAGTGGGCCTGGCGCTGCTTCAGCAGCACTTCGGACTGGTTAAGATGCCCGGCAACTTCGTGGTGGACGCCTATCCGGTGGTTCTTCGCTTCGGCGATGTGCTGCTCTCCGCAGCCGGCGTGGCGCTGATCGGCCTGATAGTGGCGCTCGCACCGCTTCGTTCACGTCAGTAATTTTGTGATATGGATACTTTGACTATAATACTCAGCATTTTACTCGTCCTTGCGGTCGTGGCCATCATCGTGCTGGTAGCCAAGAAATCGGGACTGGAAGCCAAACTGGCAACGCAGGAAGAAGCGCAGATGCAGATGCAGGCGCAAAGGGAGGCGGCAGCGAAGGAGCAGCGGAACATGCAGGAAGCCATCCTTCAGGCCGAACGGGAGCGGGCGGAAAAGTCGCTGGAGGAGATGCGCAATGCGTTCAAGGCCCTCAGCGCCGAGAACAGCGAGCACTTCCGCAAGACCAGCGAGGAGAGAGTGGGCGAACTTCTGAAACCCATCCAGGAGAAGTTCAAGGAATTCAGCGAGAGCGTAAAGCATTCCGACGAGAAGAACGCCGAACGCAGCGGCTCCATGGAGAAGATGATACATCTCCTTTCCGAGCAGAGCAAGAACGTGGGGAACCAGGCCCAGGCCCTTGCAGATGCAATTACCGGCCAGAGCAAGACTCAGGGTGACTTCGGAGAGATGCTCCTCGTGGACCTGCTCCGCGAGAGCGGTCTCAAGCAAGGCGTGAACTTCGACTTGCAGGGAGTCATACTCGATGAATTCGGACACGAAATCAAGAGCGACGACGACAACACCATGATTCCGGACGTGATAGTGCACTACCCGGACGGCGGCGAGGTCATAGTCGACTCCAAGGTCAGCCTCAAGGCTTTCGCAGAATGGAATCAGGCTATAACGCCCGAAGATCGCAAACGCCTGGCCAAGGCCCACGTCGCCAGCATACTCAGCCACGTGGACGAACTCCGCGGCAAGGACTATGCATCCTACATCCCCGAAGGGCGCAAGAAGATAGATTACAACATCATGTTCATCCCCATAGAAAACGCCTTCCTGCTGATGCAGGAGGAGGCCCCCCTGCTCTGGCAGCAGGCCAAGAACCAGGGAGTGCTGATCGTGAGCCAGATGTCGCTCGCGATAGTGCTTAACATGATCCTGGTGGCCTGGAGGCAGTTCGACCAGCAGCGCAACATCCAGGAGGTCTTCAAGGCCGCATCGGAACTCATGAGCGAGCTGGAGAGCTGGATGAATGAATATGTGAACTTGGGAGAGAAAATTAAAGCACTCGGCACGTCCTATGATAAATCCACCAAGCTGCTCACCGGATCTAGCCAGAGCGTGGTAAAGAAGATTGCCAAGCTCGAGAATCTGGGTGCTACCCGCAAACGCTCCAAAGCCAGCCTGAAGGCCGGAGGAAGGATGGTCGGGGGCCGCGGCTCGATAATCCCATCAGAACTTGCCGAACATTTAAATAATGATGATAATAACTAACTGAATATGAAGAAGATACTCGTGATTACCATGGCGCTCCTTTCCGTGAGCGCTTATGCCCAGAAGGGTGGCCTTGACGAAGGCATTCTGGGTGAAATCCGCAAAGGCTATGAAGGGACGGCCACCGACAGGGCCCTCCGCAACGCCATGAACACCACTCCCCTCGCCACGCTCGCGAAGAACGCTGACAGGTCCGTGATGATCGACACCCACTTCTCCGACATGGTGAAGACCAAGGGCCGCACCAACCAGAAGTCCTCCGGACGCTGCTGGCTCTTCACCGGCCTCAACGTGATGCGCGCATCCGCCATAGAGCGCTTCGACCTCGGCGAATTCCAGTTCAGTCAGAACTACTGCTTTTTCTATGACCAGCTTGAGAAGGCCAACCTCTTCCTGCAGGCTGTCATCGACACCCGAAACAAGCCCCTCGACGACCGCACCGTGGACTGGCTCTTCGCCCATCCCATCAGTGACGGCGGCACCTTCACGGGAGTTGCCGACCTCGTGAGCAAGTACGGCGTGGTGCCTGCGGAGATCTTCCCCGAGAGCCTCTCCGCCAACAGCACTTCCGCCTTCCGCGGACAGCTTACCACCATCCTCCGCCAGGATGGTCTCGCCCTGCGCGATGCCGGCAAGAAGGCCGACCTCCAGAAGATGAAGGTGGATATGCTGAAAGAAGTCTACCGCATCCTCGCCCTCACCCTCGGCGTACCTCCGACCGAGTTCGAGTGGACCAGGCGCGATTCCAAGGGCAATGCCGTGAGCACGAAGACCTATACTCCCCTGGAGTTCTACAAGGAGTTCGTGGGATATGACCTTCAGAACAACTACATCATGTTCATGAACGACCCCGCACGCGAGTACGGGAAGGTGTATGAGATCGAGTACGACCGCCACACCTACGACGGCCACAACTGGCTCTATGTCAACCTGCCTCTGGATGATATCAAGAAGATGGCCATCGCTTCCATCAAAGGCGGCGACGCAATGTATTTTTCTTGCGATGTGGGCAAGTTCCTCGACCGCGAGCGCGGTATCGCCGACATTTCCAACTTCGACTATGAAAGCCTGCTGGGCGTGAAGTACACCATGGACAAGAAGCAGCGCGTGCTCACCCACGCCAGCGGTTCATCCCATGCAATGACACTGATCGGGGTGGATCTGAAGGAAGGCGTTCCCCAGAAGTGGCTGGTGGAGAACAGCTGGGGCGACACCGGCTGGCAGGGCAACATCATCATGACCGACGAATGGTTCAACGAATACATGTTCCGCTTGGTCGTGGAGAAGAAATACGTCCCCGCCGACATCCAGGCCCTGCTCAAGCAGAAGCCCGTCATGCTCCCCGCCTGGGACCCGATGTTCCTTGGGGAAGAATAAAATTCGAATATTTTGCAGAAAAATTTGTAATTGAGATTGGAAAAAACTACCTT
>JAEENZ010000051.1 GCA_016283985.1 Bacteroidales bacterium
GGCGCTTCGCTGCCTTCCAAAGATCAGGACGAGATGCTGGCCAGCATCCCCTTCCTGTGGAATACCTCCGGGCTGCTTTCTACTTTCAGGGAAAAAGACCAGTTGACGTTTATCGGCCGTGGCCAGAATGTGGAGAACGGTTCCCGTATGGTGGTCCGCCAGGGCTCCGGCCTCACCACGGGCGGCCAGGCGGGTGTAAACTATAACACCGACCGCATCAAAAAGGCAGATGCGGGCTTAAGTGTCTATTACAACGGCACTTCCAAGGATAACGCGTCACGCTCTTCAAGCGAGGAATTCCCGCTCTCCGGCGATGAGGTCCATTCCGTCAAGACCAGCAATTCCACCACCGATGCGCATCAAGTGACGGCTAGCCTGAACCTGCGGCCGAAACGTGATCAAAGAGGCCTTTATTTCAACTTCGACCCCCGGATCACTTTCCGCGACCAGAGTTCGGTCAGCACTTCCACTTCGGCCTCCGAGGTGAACGGGGTGCAGAGCAACAGCTCCAATTCGAACAACAGTTCCAAATCGCGGTCCCTGAGTTCGAACGGAAGACTGGCGTTTGCATACGGCAGGTTTGCCAAGAGGGGTCGTTCCGTGAGTGTGAACGGGCAATACAATATTGGCGGAAGCAAGGGAGACAGCAGGGATTATTCCCTTACCCAGTATGTGGCTTCAGGTGCTTCCAGCGAAAGGGACCTGCATTACGACAATAACGGCGGCAACGGGTCCGGCAGCCTTTCGCTTGGTTATGCGGAGCCGATAGCCGATAAATGGAAGATACAGACTACGATGGACGGGAGTGTTTCCCGTTCCCGCCAGAACAAGGATGCGTTCAATGCCGACGGCAGCGCCAATGATTATTATACTACCGCTTCGCTTAACAGGTCCCTTACCGGCCGCGGTGCGGTGCTGGCGCAATACAGCACCGAAAAATCGTTTTTGCAGGCCGGTATTTCCGTGAACTCCAGTAATCTTTACACTTATTCCAAGTCGCTTGGTCAGGAAAAGGAACTTGGAATAGGGGAGTGGCAGTGGAACTGGGCCCCTCAATTGAGCTATTCGCACGGCAATACCTTCATATCCTACCGTGGCCAATCTTCCCAGCCCGACCAGGAGCGGATGATATCGCTTCTGGATATTACCGATCCTCTCCGCATATCCACGGGTAATATATACCTCCGTCCCGGATTCACTCATACCCTTTCTTTCCGTGCCGGAACCGGCAGGCGCAGGGGAGGGCGTGTCAGCCTGGAAGACAGGCTAAGCGGAGCACGCGAGATGAGCCGCGGGTCCCTCAATGTGAATGCGTCGGCCTCCATGAATCAAAATTCGGTGGTGAGCGCCACCTGGTACGATGCCGACCGCGTGCGCTATACCGTGCCGGTGAATACCCGCCGGCCCGCCTGGTCGGCAAATACATCCGTCACCGGCTACCGGGCGCTGGACGAGAGACAGTACTGGCGCTTGATGTTGTCCGGTATGGTGAACTTCCGGTCCAGCGTCAATTACCAACCCGTCGGCACGCTGGCCGGAATCGACAGCAAGACCTTCGATTACAATGCCTTTATGGCCAGTTTCTGGGGAGATACCTCGGGTAACCGCTTCTACGATGGCAGCAGCGGCTTTTGCGAGAGCCTGACCAGACAGCTTGGCTACAGCGCCACCCTGGACCTGACGTATTCCAACCCCAGGAGACTCCGCTTTACTTTCACAAACTCTTTTATCGGCAGCAACGCCTGGTATTCTCTGGACAACAAGGCCAACACGAACACCTATGTATATACCCTTTCGCTGGATGCCACATACACCACTCCGCACCAGTTCAAGCTGAACGGGTATTACTCGATGCAGCGTTACTTCGGCTATTCCGACAGTTTCTCGAAGCTCACCAACGCCCTTAACTTTACGGTGACCAAGGACTGGCGTGCGTTTACCTTCAGCGCACAGGCGAGGGATATCCTCAATAACGGCCTCACCGTTTCGCACGCGGTGAGCGAGACCGGCACCACGGACAGCTACCGCCTCTCGATGGGGCGTCATTTCCTGCTGGGTGTCACCTGGCGTTTCGGCCGTATGGGTAATATGCAGATGAACCGTGCCAACAGGGCTTCGGAGGGAATCCAAAGAGACTTTTAAACTATGAAACGAGCACTTTGTCTATTGATGGCGCTGCTGCTGGCGCTCCCGATTGGAGCCCGGCCTCTGCGCGTGGCGTTTGTGGGAGATCCACAGGTGGATAACGAAACCGAACTGGGCTATGCCCGACGTTCGATATATAAGGAACTCCGTGAGCGTAAGGACCTGGACCTTGCCATCTTCCTGGGAGACCTCGTGAACGACGATGTGGCGTTTCTTGCGCCCAGCAGGGCAACGCTGGATTCTCTACCGTGCCCCTGGGCCTGCGTGCCGGGCAATCACGACCGGGACGTGTACCGCGTGAAAGGCAAGGCCCGTGATATGGCCACATACACCCGTGTGATCCACGCGGCGGACACTTGTTTCGAGCGTGCGGGTGTCAGTTTCATTATGATGGACGATGTGCGCCTGGTGGGCACCGGTGGCTATGAAGGCGGTTTCCGCGAAGACCAGAAGGCCTGGCTGCGGGCTAAGCTGGAATCGCTTCCGGCCGACCGTCTGGCCGTTCTCTGCGCCTATATCCCATTCAATGAATTCAAGGCAAAGGATTCTCTGGAGACAATATTGAGCATTCA
>JAEENZ010000052.1 GCA_016283985.1 Bacteroidales bacterium
TTTGATTTCAACGTCCATTCCAAACGCCTGAATGCCAATGAGATACTGGTGGCCATGCAGCAGGGGGCGAAGAATAAGGATGTGGATGTGGAAACCGCTGATTTCATGGCCGACTCCCTGAGCAATGTCGTGTATGATCCTTCTGCAGGGGAGATGAAAGCGATCGTGGTGCCCAGGAATCTGCGCGGTTCGATCAACCTGCTTGCCGACAGGGTGGACTACTCCTCGCTGGAGATTCGTCCGGCATCCGCCGAAATCAATGTGCGGGACCGTGTGCTGCAGGTCAAGGATGTGGATGTGCAGAGCAACGTGGGCCGGATCCTGCTGAATGCGTTCTACGCTTCCAAGAGCAAGGCCGACATCTCCGCCGGGCTGGATATGCAGCTGATGAACATGCCGGCTTATGACATAATCCACATGTTGCCTACGGTGGATGCCATGATGCCTGCGCTGAAGTCGTTCCAGGGTAATCTGGCCTGCGATGTGTCGGTCACTTCCCAGCTCGATACCAACATGAACGTGCTCACGCCTACCATGAACGGCCTGGTGCGTATAGCCGGGGAAGACCTGTTCATCAAGAACGCCGGGTCGCTGCGTAAGGTGACGCGTCTGCTGATGTTCCAGGATAAGAACATTGGGCATATCGAGGACCTGTACGTGGATGCGGTGATAGGGGACAACAAGGTTGAGGTTTATCCTTTCGTGCTGGGTGTGGACAAATATAAGGTTGCGCTGGCGGGTACGCAGGGCTTCAACGGCAGCATGAAGTATAATATCTCGATCCTGGAGAGTTTCCTTCCTTTCCGTTTTGGAATCAATATCTTCGGCAATCTGGACAAGTGGCGCTTCTCGCTGGGCCTGAACAAGTATCGAGGCGGGCGGGTGCCTTCTTTCACAGCGGACCTGGATACCATGCAGGTTAATCTGCTGGACGTGATCCGCAATGTGTACGACCGCGGAGTGCAGGGGGCAATGAACCAGATGGCGCTGGAGAACAAGCGCATGGAAAAGGCCAAGATGCTGAACAGCTATACCGGGGCTCCTTCCGACGAGTTTTTGAGCAAGGAGGAGTTCCAGCAGGTGGATTCTGTGCTCTTCTCCATGCAGATGGATGAAGAGAATCAGGAGGTTGAGCAGGATGTGGAATCTTCTGCAGATGAAGCTCTTGCAGCGCTGACCGCGCAGCAGGCCGCCTGGCTCGAAGAGCATCCCTGGGCGGAAGCTGCCGGAACCCGCGCTGAGCAAAGGCGTGCGGAACGCGAACGTCGTAAGGCGGAAAAGAATCGCGCCGCTGCAGAGAAGGAGCGTGCTGCGGCCGAAGCCGCCGCCGCTTCCAGTGTGAAAGATTTGTTGGAAGAATACAAAGAATAAGTGTTATATTTGCGGTCCTGTTTGCGGGTGTGTTGAAATGGTAGACAAGCCAGACTTAGGATCTGGTGCCTCACGGCGTGAGAGTTCGAGTCTCTCCACCCGCACTTCCACTCAAAGGCCGCCTTTCCAGGCGGTCCTTTTTCGTTCCGTGCGGGTGGAGAGACGCTTCGCTGCGCGAAGCTTCCTCTGTCTTATTAGGGGCGCTGCCCCTAATGTACCCCGCGGCTCTCGGCCTTCGTCCTTCGGACCGGCCTCCGCCGTTCGCGCTGAGGCGCTCATACCCTTATTCGGCGGGCAGCGTTGCCCACCAGCCGCACCCCATTTGTGCCCAAAAACCCCTTGTTTTGGTCACGGAGCTTTCCGCAAACCCTATCGGTGCCCAAAAACCCTTCATTTCGGGAACAAAATGCTGGCTCCTACTATATTCGTTTCCGGAAACGGTCATTTTGGGGCACGGACTCCGCGCAGAGCGCATTCTGATGGGCAAGGTCTAATTTCAGGGGCGACACCTTGCCCGCATTTCGGCCACACAGGTACTTCCAATGGGCAAGGTCCCCACCGCGAAATTAGACCTTGCCCGCTGAAACGCCGTGGAAGGGTGGTAGGTGATTCCGGTCTGCTAGGGAGAAGGGGTGTGTGATCATGGTTTGCCAGGGAGAAGGGGTGGGTGTTCCTGGTCTGCAAGTTTTTGGCAGACCGGGAACAATTTCGGGCGTTTTTGTTCCTGGTCTG
>JAEENZ010000053.1 GCA_016283985.1 Bacteroidales bacterium
CTGCGGAAAACGCTGCCCACGTTGTGGGCGCTGCGGATGTTGTCTAGGATGACTTCCACCCCCGACGGCTCCGCCGCACGGTACTGCTCCGCGCTGATGCGTCCGAGTTCGGAATTCAGGAGTTTGCGGTCTTTCATTTAAATCATCGTATGCCGTACTTCTTGAGTATCTTCAGGATAGGTTTCCGGACTGATTCAGCCCAGAGCCAGTATCCGTAATCGCCAGGATGCACCCCGTCTACGGTCGTCTCGTGAGTAGGATTCGTGGCATTGGAATCAATGTAGTATACGTCCTTGTACTTTTTGACAGCTATCTTCATCAGGCTGTCAGCCATGGCTATCTTCTCACTTTCCACTGCGTCGTGCTCCCTGTCGAAGTTCCGCCTCTCACGCCATATGGTGCTCATGAAGATGAGCGGAACTCCCGGCTTTCCTGCCTGGATCGTCTCGATGAAATTGAACAAATTGACCTTCACGGTCTTGGCGTTCCCGTTCGAGAAAGCATCGAAGACGAAAGCATCGACATCTGCCTGGGCCAGCGCCTTGGCAAACTGGGGCTGCATGCGGCAGTCTCCGCTAACTCCCAGGCTGCAGAACTGTATCCCCGTCATCCTCGTGAGGAAGCCTGGCACTGTCTGTCCGGCCCTGCCGGTGGCTACCCCGTGCATGAAACTGGAACCGTGAAGGCAGATACGGTGACGAAAGGGATTCTCACCTTTCTCCAGCCGGCAGCCTTGCTCAACGCCGATCATAAGTGAGGAAACTTTGCTTTCGGTAGGCAGGTACAGAAGGCACTCTTTCATGGAATCGTCCATGTTTTTCACCACGCTCCTCTCTTTGCCGTTTTCGGTATCCATGGTGCTTCTGTAATTGCATACTCCACCCCACAACCACTTGCCATCCTTCTTGATATAGAGGTCAAAACCGCGGACAGCCCAGCTTGAGTTCCTGGAGCCGCTCAGGGCCTTGAACTCCGGCTTTACCCAAATGGACGGGGAGTCGGTCTTGAAAGAGACCATTATCCCGGAAGACATCTCGAGAAGAGTGCTGTCTTTGTGCTCCCATCCTTCGGAGATGGAGAAGTCCATCCTCTCGTAGGGGTTGGGAGTATTGGGGAATACCTTTCCAAGGATGGTCAGCTCGGTCGCTTCGGTAAACTCAAGGCTGACGCCCTGCCCTGTTGCGGTAGAAGCGATCAGGCAAAGTAGAATACCGATGATAATAAACCTCTTCATGCAATTATAGGTTGATTGTTAATGGTTTATCGGATTTGACGGGAATCCAGACTACAGAAGAAGGTCCGTCCCATGCGTTGACCACGCCTGATTTGGCATCGGGGCATGGCTTGCCGTCCACGACCACAGTTCCGGTTTCGGAAACGCCTTTGATTATAATACAGAGTCCGTTTACGGGCCGGCCGGATGAGGCTTCTACCTTGAGACTGAGGTTTCCTGATGCCGGAGATGACAGGATATATGCTCTCTGGGTGACGTCATAGGGAACTTCTTCTCCATTGAAGGTCATCTTCGGTGCCCGCAGCCACGATTTCGCAAGGGGAAGCAGGCCGGCGGCGTCCTCTTCGGTGCATCCGCACATCATGAGTTTGGTCATCTTATTCCCTTCAACACTGTGAGGAGCATTGTACTGAGTCGCAGTGTAAGTGTGTGACGGCGCGTCTGCGACGCAGGCATAGCGCCCGATTACATAATCCTGGGTGACAGGCCAATGGTTGCGCCAGGGGAAATCGGAATAATCCGACCATCTTCCCGCATACCGGTCGATTTCTGGTCCGTTGTGGCCCTTCTCGTTGAGGCCGTCGACATCTTCAAGGATCAGGAAGGGGTTCCATCTGCTCTTGAGATATGTCACCTGGATGTTCGCTCCCTTCAGCGAGGGCTCATCCTGACGGCGCTTGCTTTCGAAATTCCATCCGTATTCCGCGCTGCTTCCGTCCATGGCGGCGACCGACATTATGCGTGATGCGTCTAGCACGTCTTCCGGCCTCTGGGATGGATGCAGGACCTGCAGGCTCTGGCACCATTCGTACCAGTCTTCAAGATGGGAACTCCATACCTCCATCTTCCTCACCCCGACACCGTCCGGGTAGAAGATGTATGTTTCTTCGGAGCAATCTCCCCACTGCGTTTCCTCGCTCTGGTAAGGTATCTTTTGGTTTACTCCTACGGGAAGATTGCGCCAGAGGACCACGGTACGGGCGGGAGTGTTCTCCAGGATGCGTACGCTCGAGAAATCGGCATGCTTGTCGCTCATGCTCTCGGTGCATCCCCAGCCGGTAACCTTCTTGCGTTCGATAAACTCGTTGCACATCCAGTTGCCCGTTTCGGTAACGAAGCAGGGAGCATAGGAAATGCCCCTCCAGAAAACGACCTTCCACGGCTGTCCTGGGCCGAATCCGACCACTACGTCCGGAACGTCGCCCCTCCATCTCTCATCGAAAGCCTTGTAGTATTTGAGGGGGATATACCATGAACCGAATGCCAGGCCGTCCGGACCGGACGGAAGGATGCGCAACTCGAATTCCAGGGCGGCAGGACGTGCGAACTTTTGTTTCAGAATCTTGCCGTAGGCGCTCTTGTCTTCGTATATGTTCAGTTCGTCCAGCGCCCCGTCCAGGCTGCTATAAATAGGAATGCTCTTGTTCTCGAAGAAACTTGGTGTGCGTACCGGGGTGCGACCGATCCACATGTCGTAGGCTTTCTGTTCCACCCAGGGGAGTTCCAGACCTGTCTTTGCAACTTCTTTTCCGTCAATGGCCAGATAGAGACCGTCCGAGGCGCGGAACTGGGCCGTAAGGCGCGACCATTGCCGAAGCGTAAGCCCTTCCGGCGAGCAGACCTCCACCCATTCTCCTGCAGAAGCAACCTGGAAATGGACTTTGCCGAGCGCATCCAGCCATAGTGACCATCCGCCGGGAACGTCGTTGCGCTGCCGACATACTATGGGACAGGGGCTTTTGGGGAATGCTACAGGGCATACCCAGACATCTACCGTGAAATGCCTGGACGGAGTCCCTAAATCTGATGCCGGAACAACGATCCTGGAATCAAAGCCGTCAAATAACACGGCTTGTCCCTTGATGCCGGGGAGAGTCCCATTTTCGAACGAAAGGGAAAACAGTGCTGCGAGTGCGGACAATAAAGTCAGTATGCAATTCATCACTTACAAATATAGTAAGATTTAAGGAAAGAGGGCCGGAATAAACATTGAATGCTGGATTAGGCCACCCTGGAGGCGGATCCACGTTTTAAAACCGGATTCTCCGGATTTGAACTCGAAGAATCTGGCTCCTGAAAGCTTCTCATCGCTTCTTCCATCCGCTCCAAGATGGTTGTAAACGGTGTCGCCACCGCTAAAGCGCCCGTATATAAAGGCTATGGGGCCATATTCCAATACGTAGTCGCAGTCGTGGTCATGACCGTTGACGACAGCAAACACATCCTTTAACTCGCGCATCTGTGCATAAAGGCCACTGTTGATTTTGGAGGGGCAGGGTTTTTCTTCGTTGTTGCCGGTAATGACAGCGGATGGCTTTTTGACAAGAGAGGAGACTTCCGGGAGAGGGATGTGGAAAAAAGCGACCGAAGGTACGGGAACATCATTATTGCCTTTCCTGAAACGCTGACTCAAGGTCCGGTACCATTCAATCTGGTCGAAACGAATGAAATCATAGCATCTTCGTGGTTTCTCTTCTTCAGGCATGGGAAACAAATCGCCGGAATCGAAAAGGTAGAAAACAAACTCGACTCCGTTGACGGAAGACAAAGTGATATAGTCGTTGGAATTGCCGCTGATATCTTTTTCTGATGCAGGACGGTTTACGCACCCGGGAATACGGAGTATAGCATCGTAAATATCGTTTCGGCTCAGGTCAAACTGCCCGTCGTGATTGCCAAGCGTCACGGCAAATGGAATTCCTCTGGCAACAAGAGGCGCAAACAGTTCCTTTACTCCCTGCTCTGCGGGTGCCCCGAAAACAATATCGCCGGTGTGGATTACAAAATCCGGCTTTTCCGCATCCAGCATTTCTTCGATGCAGCTCAGCGCCCTGTCGGAGCGGCTGTCACCGGCAATGTAATGGGTATCGGTGAGTTGCATGACCTTGAAGCGTCCGTCCTCGTTGAAATGCAACTGGGCGGCTGGTTCATACTTCGTTTCATGTGCACAGGATGAAACCAGCATCAAGACTGAAAAAAGGAAGGTATACAGATATTTGCGCATAATATACAAATGTACTAAAATAGTTTTCGTTTATCAAGCGAAACAATTATATTTGTGTTCGCACACACAATTTAATATGAAATCCTTTCTTTGGGCATTTGTCTATTTGAGTTTGGCTTGTATGCTATTGTCCTGCAAGCAGGAAGGAGGCGGCAATGAAACCGAAGTCCGGCAAATCGATGAACAACCTCCCATAATCAAAGTTGACGGGCTTGCTCTTGAAAACCCTCTTTGCTTTTCCGATGGTTCTACCGTTTCCTCCGAATTGGAATGGACCTGGCGCAGGGATGAAATACTAACTTTTTTCCAGAAGGAGATGTATGGCCAGATGCCAAAGGCTCTTCCTGTCTATTGGGAGAAAGTGGAGAGCGGAGAGACTACTTTGCCTGCTCTTGCCGGGTATCCTGCAACATCTGCGATGAGGGAGCAGTACCGTATGTGGTTCAAGGAAGATAAAAGCGGGCCAAGCATTATATGGTTGGTTATAAGGCCGGTATCGGTGGAAAAACCGGTCCCTGTCATACTGACCCTTAATTATTATGGAAACCATTACCTGATGGAAGACACCCAGGTGCTGGGTCCGGAACTCGCCGGCAATTCGGTTTCTGGTAACCGCGGTGGCTGGATCGATCCATCCAATCGTTATTTCTTCCCGACGAATCTGCTTATTTCCAGAGGCTATGCCTTGATGACGGCGCATTACGAAGATATTACGGCAGATCCTGAGCCGTTTGTGGCTGTCAAGGCATACAATCGTGTGTTTTCCCTTTGGGGCCCCAGGGATGAATCCCGTACAGATAATACAACAGCTCTGGCTGCGTGGGGATGGGGCCTGATGAGAGGGCTCGATCTTATCGGACAACTGGAAGGACTGGATGAGAAGAATGTGGTGGTCACAGGTTGCTCCAGGCTTGGAAAGGCTGCCCTTATAGCCGGAGCATTTGATGAAAGGTTCAAAGTGGTCGTTCCAATCCAGACCGGTTCCGGGGGTGCTCCGCTCACAAAGCATATTACCCCGGACAAAGAAAGCATTGCTTCGGAAACAAGCAATTACCCCCATTGGTTCTGTAGGGCATTTTATAAATATGCAGGGCACGAAGATGCGTTGCCTTTCGACCAGCACCTGCTGATTTCCTGCATTGCCCCGCGAGCCTGCCTCGTCGACGGTTTTAACCACAAATGGTTTGATACGGAAGGGGAGTATCTGGCAGTGAAGGCTGCAAGCCCGGTATGGACCTTTTTAGGAAAGGAAGGAATGCCGGATGTTTCCTGGCCTGCGACAGGAAGTAAATCGGGAATCGGACTGGACCTGGGTTATGTGCGTAGAGCGGGTACAAAACAGGCCGATCACGGAATAATCCTCCAGGACTGGCTCTGGATGCTGGATTTCACCGACAAACATACTAAGTGAACGATATGATACAGACACTGATACTTTCGACAGTTATTGCATCATCACCTATGCAAGTCCCTAAACTGTCAGAAAATAACATCCCCGAAGTGGTTGCTGCTATGACTGACGAAGAAAAGGTCCTTCTGCTTATAGGCGGCCGCGCAAAAACGTATAATGGTATAGGCAATACGGCAGTGGGCGTTCCGGGTGCCGCGGGAACCGTGAATGGCATTCCTCGCCTGGGTATTCCAAGTATATGTCTGGCGGATGGCCCCGCCGGACTCCGCATATCGGAGAGGCGCGAAGGAGATGACCGCACATTCTACTGTACGGGTTTTCCTATCGCGACGCTGCTTGCATCCAGCTGGAATACCGAGTTGGTGGGGAAGGTGGGGGAGGCTATGGGCAATGAGGTCCTTGAATATGGAGTGGATGTTCTTCTGGCTCCTGGCGCCAATATACATAGGAACCCTTTGTGCGGAAGGAATTTTGAATACTATTCTGAGGATCCGCTCCTTTCAGGCTCCATGGCTGCAGCTATGGTCAACGGTGTGGAATCCAACGGCGTGGGCACTTCACTCAAGCATTTTGCCCTGAATAATCAGGAATTGAACCGTCTGGCAAATGATGCCCGGGTAAGTCAAAGAACTCTCAGGGAGATTTATCTTAAAAACTTTGAAATAGCTGTCAAGGCTTCCCAGCCCTGGACAATGATGACCTCGTACAATTATATCAATGGAGTCCATGCTGCAGAAAATACAGATCTGCTCACAAGACTTCTCCGTGAGGAATGGGGTTTTGAAGGTGCTGTGATGACCGACTGGGGCGGTGGATATGATGTGCCCGGAATCATACGCGCCGGCAACGATATGATACAGCCCGGCAGCGACAGCCGTTATGTCGCGCTGCTGGAAGCCGTGAAAGACGGCCGTCTTTCCAAAGAGGCTCTGGATGCTTGTGTGGCCCGGGTTCTGAACTTGATAGTGAAAACTCCTTCATTCAAGGGTTATGTTCCATCCGAAGCCCCGGACTTGAAGGCACATGCCGAAGTTTGCAAGCTGGCCGCGGAAGAGGGGATAATCCTCCTGAAGAACAACAAGAATACGCTTCCGGCGGATATCAGCCGGCGTGCAGCCCTCTTCGGGACTGCCTCCTACGATTTCATTGCCGGAGGAACGGGCAGCGGAGACGTACATAAAGCCTATGTGGTAAACCTTCTGGACGGGCTACGCTCGGCAGGCTTCGAAATGGATGCGAATGTCATATCTTTCTATGAGTCATATATGAAGGATGAGGCCGAACGCTGTGCCGTTATTAACAAGGGCCATCAGTGGTTCCTGGATGCGGAGAGGGCTCTGGAGATTGTTCCCGAGGCTGTCATAGATGCTTCAGCAGAGTCTTCCGATATCGCTTTCATTACTTTTGGAAGGATTTTCGGGGAGGGCAAGGACAGAGACCTGAATGCAAGTTACCTGCTATCTGAGCGTGAACGTGCCCTGCTGCACGAGGTTTCGGAAGCCTTCCATTCCAAGGGAAAGAAAGTCGTGGTGATACTGAATGTCGGCGGTCTGGTGGAAATGGAGTCCTGGAGAGATGAAGCCGATGCTATCCTCCTGTGTTGGCAGCCGGGTCAGGAAGGAGGTCACTCGGTGGCATCCGTGTTGAGCGGTAAGGTGAACCCAAGCGGACACCTCCCTATGACTGCATCCCGTCGATACTCTGATGAGCCTTCCGCAGAGAACTTCCCCCGGATAGTAGCCGACAAGCCTGTTAATTATTCCTACTACCGCCGTCTGCCCGGCCGGAAGCTCTACGATGTTAAGGATATTGATTTCACTAATTACGAAGAAGGCATATATGTAGGGTACCGCTTCTTCTGCACAAAGGCGAAGAAAGCCATACTGTATCCCTTCGGGTATGGCCTGAGCTACACTTCCTTCTCCTTTTCCAACATGAAGGTCATTCCGGGAGAGAACGGCTGGACGGTAAGCGTGGATGTCAGGAATAAAGGAAGCGTGGCAGGAAAGGACGTTGTGCAGATATATGTAAAAGCACCGCATCGTAAGCTGGACAAACCCGTTCTTGAACTTAAAGGCTTTGCCAAGACTCCCTTGCTTGCTCCCGGTGAGTCGTGCACCGTGAGTGTGGAAATCAGCCGTGAGAGTTTGGCATCCTTCGATGAATCCAATTCCAGCTGGTTGCTGGAGAAGGGGAAATACAAAATAATCGCTGCCAGCGATGCCCTTCATCCGGAATGCAGCCGCGGGATACGTATTCGAGAAGAAGAAACACGCCGGGTAGAGAACCTCTTCGCAGCTGACCCTTTGTTCCTTTAGTTATGGACAGAAGAAGTTTTTTTAAGACCAGTATGATTGGCGGGGCTGCGCTCCTGCTTTCGGATTGGGAAAAGGCTTTCGCTATGGGGCAGAAGCATACGGACGTAGGCAAGCCATGGCGTGGATGGAAAAAAGGCGAGTTCCAGATTCATTTTATTTATACCGGTGTTGCGGAATCCATGTTTCTCATCTTTCCGGATGGAACCACGATGCTTCTCGACTGCGGAGACTTCGATGCGGCGGCCCGGGGCGAAAAAGCCGTTCCCATTCTTCCGAGTGCCGACAGGCATGCCGGGGAGTGGATTGCAAGGTACGTCACCCGCGTCAATCCGGCCGTTACGGATGTTGACTACATGCTCCTGAGCCATTATCATAACGACCATGGCGGCAGCGACCGTTTCTATGCCGAAAAGATAATCCGTGATGGAAAGGAATATCCTCTGAGCGGGTTCTCGCAGGCGGCGCAGACTTTGAACTTCCGTAAGGCGATAGATCGTTGCTGGCCGGATGAGCCTGATTCATTGAAGTATGCCGATCCGGATACCGTCAGGCTCATGAGACGGTTCTACCGCTACATGCAGGAGCACCGCGGCCTGGAAATAGAGAAATTCCGCCTGGGCGCTGAAGACCAGATAGTTCAGTTGCATGATCCCGGCGGATATCCGTCCTTCCGCGTCAGGAATATCTGTGCAAACGGCTGTATCGCATATCCCGATGGACAGATCAAGGACCTTTTCGCAGAACGGAAGAAAGCGGGAAAGATTGTCAAGAACGAGAACGCAATGTCGCTCGGCATGGTGTTCAGCTATGGTCCGTTCCGGTTTTACACCGCCGGAGACTTTTCGGCAAGATTCAAGGATCCGGACGGGACGCCGAGATTCATAGAAGACGACATTGCTGATGTGTGCGGCAGTGTGAATGTGGCAAAGGTCAATCATCACGGGCACAATTCCATGAGCCGTAAGCTGGTTTCCGCTTTGCGTCCGCAAGTTTGGGTGAGTTGTGTTTGGGACCAGTTGCACAACCTGCCACCTTGCATGGAGCTTCTCTCCGACAGAAGCATCTATCCCGGAGAACGGGTTATCTGCCCCACCATCATGCCAGCCGCACGCCGCGCTAAGGACGGCGATGCAGTATGGATGAAGGATGTTGCCAAAGCCTCTTATGAAGGCGGCCACGTGGTGGTAAACGTAGAAAAAGGAGGCCGTCGTTACAGCGTTAGCTATCTGACGGCCTCCGACGAATCCATGTTCGTGCGCAGTGTCCTGCACTTTAAAGTTTGATCACTTGTCTTTGTAGGAAAACTCTGCAAGTACGGGATAATGATCTGACATGTAAAGGATTCCGTAGTCCTTTTTGTCGACGGAGTATGTGAGCGCTTTCAGCGGTCCGCAGAAAAACAAGTGGTCTATAATGCCGCTGGCTTTTCCGTATCCGTTGTCGGTGTCCGTAGAGCGGAAACTGGATTTTACGGCATCTTCGCGGGCATAACCAAGAGGGACGTTCCGGAGTTGCTGCAGTTCGTCCGTCGAGAATGAGCTGTTGAAATCCCCGATAAGGAAAACAGGATCCTTGCAGCCTTGTCCGATGCCACCTCCTATAATGGACGGAATCTTGCTTATATGCAGGTTACTCTCCATCATCCTCAGTCCGGGGGCCACGGAACTCATATTCTTGTTGTTTTGATAGTGGGTGTTGAACAGCCATACCGAGCGTCCCAGGTTGTCACCGTCTGCCAGCTTTATCCATGAAGTGCAAAGCGGATGCGAAGTGTGCCATGAGCCATAGTCATTGGCCTTGTTCTTGGAAGCTACCTGGTCGGGAGTGTCGCTGTGCCAGAAAGTTCCCTTGCTGACAAGGTCGAAACGGGACTTTTTGTAAAGGATGGTGTTGGATGTCTCGTCGCCGCTTACCTGAAGTATGTCTTTCCCGCTTTCCCGGCCTATGCCATATAAGCCGTATTCATCTTTTACCTTTGAAAGGATATACTCCGCCTGAACTTTCTCAACCTCCTGCATGCCGATTATGTCCGGCTGGCGGGTGAGGATGAACTTGCATACCGCATCTTTGCGCTTGTCCCAGATGTAATCGCCGTCGGATGGCTCAGGATAGCGGATGTTAAAAGTGCAGACAAGGAGGTCGACGCTTTCCGTTTCCTCGTTTCCCGGTCCGTCCGGCTTGTCCCCGCAGGCGCAGAGCGCCCCGAGGACAAGTACGGAAATGACAGTTTTCAGCAATCTACTTGATGACATAATTGAACGACTGGGCGCTTTCATCGAAATTGACTCCATAAAGCATTGTGGCCGCATTGTTCGTAGTGATGGTTACTCCATTCAATGAACCGGACACCTCTACAGGGGCCGTGCTAGTGCCGATGGCGGCGCTGATTTTGTTCTTTGCAAAGCCTCCCAGCAGCATTCCGACCTCGGATCCTGCAGGACTGGTTATGTTTCCGGAGAAACTTCCGCCCTCAACACTGGCTGACTGTGAACTCTTTGATGAATTGCCTACCCATCCGAAGAATCCACCGGCATCAACTATTGCAGTGCACTCGATATCTGCTTTGGAAGAACAGTTCTTTATGGTCTGGGCAAAACCCCAGTGATGTCCTGCTATACCTCCGATTTCTGCAAAATCCTCCGCTCCAAGCACGGTAATCTTGCCGGTGTTTGAGCAATCTTCCATATACGGGGTGACGCCCACTATTCCGCCTACACGGATCTGGCTTGTACCGCTCACGGTGATATCGCCGCTGTTGCTGCAAGATGACATAACACCCCAGTTCGCGGGATTGGTGTTGTCATTCTCCGATGCAGGCCAGCCCACGACACCGCCAAGATGCAACCAGTCTTTAGTGACGTAAGCCTCTATTGTAATAGCACCGCTGTTGCTGCATCCTGTCACATTGATGCCCCTGTTCTTACTGGGGGAATCGTCTGTAGGATTGTTTACGGCTCCGAAGACACCGCCTACGCAAAGCTGGTGATTCTGTCCTGCAAAACTGCTCTTGTCGCTTGTCAGGACCTTTATGTCAACCGGCCCGGAGTTGGAGCAGTTTGTTACCGCACCATAGTAGCAGCCAGCCACACCGCCGACAAACATTCTGGCAGGAGAAGTATTCTGATCCTCGACTTTGGTCTCTATCCAGGATACTTTTCCTTCATTCTTGCAGTTGCCAAGTTCGCCGAAGGTATAAGCCACGACTCCTCCGACAGAGGAAGAAACCTTTTTGTTGTAGAACTCGCCAACTTCGATATTCGTCGGATCCGAAGGGTCCCTTACAGGGCAGGCACGGTTGGTGTGATATCCGCCGGAAAGGGTTATTTCTCCATAGTTCTCACATCCGGAAACCTCGTCAAGGGAATAAGCCACAATACCGGCTACACCCTGGGAAGTGAATTTCCCGTCATCATTCACGAGGATGGAAACATTGCCGTAATTCTTGCAATTGATGACATTCACCGTACTTTCATCCTTTGCTACTGACATTCCTACGAGTCCGGCGATAAGGTTGCTCTTGGAAGTCGTGGGGGCAATCCTGCGGGTAACGTTGCCCTTGTTGACGCAGGCTTCCACTACACCCTCATTGCGCATGATCAAAGCTCCGAACACCAGGGTGTCGGGCTCAAATGAGCAAGTCTCGTCAATCACAACATTGGAAATCTTTCCCTTGTTGATCTTGAATAGGGGCCCTGTGGCGGTAAGATTCTTGATAGAATGACCACCTCCGTCAAGTACGCCGGCAAAGCCTTCGGCGGGCACCAGGGTGATGCCGCTCATGTCAATGTCGGCTGCAAGACGAGCCTCGTCCAGGGACTCGGAGGTGAGTCCGGCGAGCCACTCCGCAAAGGCGGCTCCGGTTTTGAGGGTGACCTTGTTATCGCCCTTCTGCTGGACTGTGAGCCTGTTTGTGGTAGAAGATGTGAGCTCCGGAGCAAAGATGACAGTACCTACACGCCCGTCCACAGCTTCATTGTCGGTTACGCTTACGGTAACAGTTACCGTTCCGCTTCCGGAAGCAGGCTCAAGTTTTACCCATTCCGGGGCTTCTGAAGTCCAATCGCCGTCGGCGTATACTTTCACAGTCTGGCTTTCCGCTTCAAAAGCTTCGAAAGTGAGCGTCTGGGCGCCAAGCCTGACTACTGTGGCTTTTGTGTTGGTGCCGCCGCCACCACCTTTGTTCTCTTTTTCCTTATCGCAAGAGAAAAGAACGGCTAATGACAGTAATACGAAGAAAATCTTTTTCATATTGTTTTGTTTTTATGATTGACAGTTAAAAGTCCAGGCCGTCGTTCCAGTTGGGATTCTGGAGAAGGCTGTGGTTGAGCACCCTTTCATTGGAAGGGATGGGATAGAGATAGTCGCGTTCCGGGTCGAAACTGAAAGTGTATGTGGGGCGCGGGTTTACGTAACCTTTGGTGCCCTGGGTGAGGGTGATATCCGAACCGATTTTGTAAACGAACGTTGCTTCAGTAGAAGGTTTGGATCCGCTGTACAGGCAAATGTCGGCCTTTCCGTCATTATCCCAGTCATATTCTCCGGCGCCGGGGAAATATATGCCGTACAGGCCCTTTGAAATCCTTTCTCCGGCCGCCCAGCGCAGCAGGTCGGCGTATCGCAGGCCTTCGAGGGCAAGTTCCACCACGCGTTCGCGACGGATTTCAAGTATGACGCCCTTGTTAGCACCGGTAACGTTTGGATAGCCGGTATCGGAGGAGGTCAGATACGGATCCGGGTTGCTGTTTGCAGCCGTGAGGTTCAGATCAGGCATGCCGGCACGCTGGCGAAGCTTATTTATGCTTTTGTCGAGGTCTTGCTGCTTAATGGAACCAAGTTCGGCTTTTGCCTCGGCAAAGATGAGATACACCTCGGCAAGACGAATGACAGGCAGGTCGTTGTAGGAATTGCTGCGTATATTGTTCATCACCAGATTGTCTGAAGGCATGACGAACTTGTTGATGGAATATCCGGTGAGCGTGCAGTCCATATCGCAGAACTTTGCCCGGTTCGTAGTGAGGACCGTATAATTGTATCCAGGAATTCTGATTGTCTGGTGGAGCCTGGGGTCGCGCCCTGCAACCTGGTCGGCAAAAGTCTTGGTGCTCCACCCGCTCTTCGACGTGTAACGGGTCCCGTCAGCCATCAGGTAGTGGTCCACGAAACCCCTGGTAGGGCTGTTACGGCCGCAGACAGGCAACAGAGCCACTCCGCTGGCATCGTGGAAGCATTTTAGGCTGTAATCATAGTCGATGGCCAGGATGAACTCCCCGGCATCTTCGTTATACTGGGCAAACAGATTCTGGTAGTCGTAATCCGGATGGCCGGTATTGTACAGCTTGTGCGGACCGAGGTCGATCAGTTCTTCGGCCGCATCCGCCGCCAGCTGCAGATAGTAAGATGCCGGCTGTGCATCGGCGGGAAGTGTCCATAGGGTGACGTCGCCCTCGTGATACCTGCGGTAGGTGCCTTCAAACAGGCAGAAACGCGCCTTGAGTGCAAGGGCCGCCCACTTAGTGGCACGATAGGTGTGCCCGGACTTATATGAAGACGGAAGGCCATCAATGGCATCGTCTATATCTTCTATCATATGAGCCATTATGGTTTCACGGCTGTCGCGTTTGCCAAACAGTTCATCTTTTTCGTCGGACCCGAGTTCGTGATCCACCCAGGGAACATCGCCGAAGTTGCGCACTTTGTCGAAATAGAACCAGGCGCGGAAGAATTTGCACAGGGCTTCGTATTCTTTGCGTGTGGCCTGGTCTTCGCAACGCCAGAGATTGCCAAGAGTGGTATTTATCTTTCTAAGGGTAGTCCAACTCCACCCGCCTCCGGAGGCTGGAACGGTGCGGAATGAGCCGTTTAGAAGCAGTTTGTTGGGGTTGTTTGCAACCATGAGGTCGCTCTGCTCGTCGAATGGAGCATCGGGCAGCAGAGAGGAATAGAACGAATTGGTGAACAACTGCAATTGGGTCGCGTTCTCGAAATATGCCTCTTCCGTAAGGTCGTCAAGAGGGTACTTGTTCAGAAGGTCATCGCAGGAAACGGCAATGCTCAGTGCCGTAAGAATAAGAATTATGGTATAAATCTTTTTCATCTCGTCACTGATTTAAAATTGAACGTCAATACCGAACATGAAGGTCTTCTGCCAGGGGTAGAAAGACCGGCCATAAGATTCGGAATCATCATGGGCGATAGCTTCCGGATCGAGGAAAGCGCAATGCTTGAACAGAGGAGACCAACAGGTCAGGTTCTCTCCCGAGAAATACACCCTGACCTTTTCAATCCCGGCCTTCTTGCTGATTTTGGCGGGAAGGGTATAACCTACGGTGAGGTTTTTCAAGCGAAGATACCGGCAGTTCTGCAGATATCTGGAGTTGGTGCGGTACAGGTAACCTCCGGATATTTCGGCCACATAGCCGCGGGCACGGGGAAAGTATGCATCGGTATTGTCATAATCCCAGACATCGTTGAGGAAATCCCGTCGCATGAAACTCTGCATAGGATTTGAATATGGCCCCCAGAAGGGGAAGCAGAAACGCGGAGGATACCAGTAGTGATTGCCGGTGCCCTGGAAGAAAGCACTCAGGTCGAATCCCATGTAATCCATGGAGAACGTTGTCCCGTAGGAAAGGCTGGGCAGGCTGTTGCCAAGAACTTCACGGTCACCCGGATCGTCCAGGGTGTTTGATCCGATGCCGATGGCTCCGTCTCCATCGCTGTCGACGTACTTGAGATCTCCGGCTTTCCACCCGGACCCCATGCCTTCAAAAACATAACTGAGGTCGACGGCTGATGCGTAGGCTTGGGCCTCCTCGTCGGTGGCGAAAAGATCGTCTGCTCTAAAGCCCCATATTTCCCCGAGCCTCCGTCCAACGTAATAATCGCTCAGCAGTTTATTGGGGTTGTTGTCGTATTTGGTAATGCATGAGGCATAGTTGCTGACATTTGCCGCGATGCCGTAACCGAAAGGTTTGCCGGCCAGACGGAACTGGTCTTTCCAGGAGAGCGACAGTTCAAATCCTTTCGTCTGCAGGTTCGCGGAGTTCTGTTTAGGAGCGCTAGCCCCATAAACGGCAGGGAGTGCATCGCCGGAAACGAGCATTCCGAGAGTGTTGCGTATGTATGCCTCGCCCGTAAACTGGAGTCGGTCTTTCAGCAGCCCGGCATCCAAACCCACATTGTACTGCTGTACGGTCTCCCATGTAAGATCTCCGGCGTTCGGAGAGGAGATGGATGAAGTCCTGGCAAGGTCGCCTTCTCCGAAAGACCAATTTGCCGTATCGGTCGTAATCTTTCGGATATAGGCATAGTTGCTTACCACCTGGTTGCCGAGGGAACTCAGGGAAGCCCTTAATTTCAGATTGTTTACCGTTCCCTTAATCGGCGCGAAGAATGGTTCTTCGCTGATTCTCCAGCCTGCCGAAACTGAAGGGAAGAAGCCCCAGCGATGCCCTTTCGCGAAACGTGAAGATCCGTCGTAACGTCCGGAAAGTTCCAGCAGGTAACGGCCTTTGTAATCGTAATTGACCCTTCCGAAATATCCCATCAATGCATATTCGCTCTGCTCGCCGTCTATATACTGCTTGGATGAACCATCGGCATCGGTGCCAGCGAGCGAAAGGTCGTTGAGCGTATCGGAAATCAGATAATATGCTATGGCTTCCAGATACTGTGAATACTGTGTTTCGTAGTTGCCGCCGGCGACTGCAGTGAGGTGATGCCCGCCGAAAGTGTTTTCGTAAGTGGCAAATACGTTGGCCGATTTATAGGAGTATGTGCGGGCTTTTTCGTCCAGTTGGTTAGTGCCCACGCCACTTGTTCTGACTATCGGTTCCTGGTCGGGGTATTGCTTGTAGCTGAAGTTGGTCTGGCGTGCAGTAGTATGGTTGCGCCTTCTGCGTATCGTGAAGTTCCCGGTGAGTTTCAGTTGTTTGAAAGGAGTGATATTGAGCTCGGTGGTGTTGGTGAAATCGTTTTTCCTTTCAATATGCTTGTCTTTGTTCTCCGAAAGTATGATATGCACGGCATTGCCGACAGCGTAACTGCTCACGAAATACTGTGAATAATACACCCACGAACCGTCCGGATTCTGGAAGGGGAAGCAGGGGAGGGCATGCGCTGCGGCCATGGTGAACATTCGGTCGATGTTGCTTGTGCCGATGCCAAGATAACTGTAGGTCTGGTCGTAATACGAGGTGTTGTTGGATATTGTGGCGTACTTGTTTATCCTGCCTTCGAAACGAGCACGCAGCTGATATTTGTCGATTATGTCCGGATTGATCTTCAGTATGCCCTGCTGGTTGTCCCACATCCCCGATATGAAGTATTTGAAATCCTTTCCTCCCCCGGTTATGGATACACTCTGCTGCTGTGCCGGGTTCCGATCCGAAAACAGGGTGTGATACCAATCGGTGTTGGCGTAGTATTTCCACTGTTTCACGCCTCCGACAGTCTCCTCTACCACCCACGGACGGTCCTGATTCTCAGTGACATCGTTCACGCGGGCGAGCAGTTCGTTCATGTCGTTGTCATCGTACTTGAGATATCTGTCTCCCGGGTAACGGGCGTCCCAGAACTTGTTGATCGTGTAGACGCTCCAGTAGCCCCGGGTTTCGAACTCGGTGCTGGTAGTAGGCGCCTGCCAACCCCATCTTCCGCTGTAGCGTACCGTGGCGTTACCCCCGTTGGAGTTGCCGGCCTTGGTGGTGACGAGTATGACGCCGAAGGCCGCCCTGGCGCCGTAAACGGCCGCTGCAGCACCATCCTTGATGACGGAGATGCTCTCTACATCCTGAGGGTTTACCCTGCTGAGATCCCCTTCCGCACCGTCGATCAGCACCATGGGGCTGGCACCGTTGATGGAGGTGTAGCCGCGGATGTTGATATCCGGACTTTCGTTCATGATACCGGAGGATGTGGTGATGTTGAGGCCAGGCACCGAGCCCTGAAGCATACTGGTGACATCGTGTGCCGTGCGATTCTGGATTTCATCTCCCTTCACGGCCGTAATGGCACCGGTGAGGTTTACCTTCTTCTGTGTGCCGTAGCCCACGACCACGGTCTCCTGAAGCATCAGATTGTCTTCTTCGAGAATGATGTCCGCCTTCGCCTGCCCGGGAGCGAGATTTACAGTAGCGGATGTGTAACCCAGGCACGAAACCTCGAGGACGACCGCGCCGTCCTTTACGCTAAGCGACCAGTTGCCGTCCAGGTCGGTTACAGTTCCGTTGGTCGTACCCCGCACCACGACCCCTGCACCCGGGATTCCTTCTCCGGTGGAGTCTGCCACCTTTCCAGATATCGTCCTTTGCGCGATTGCGGCAAAGGAGGTTGCCAGAAGAAGGAGAGCCGTCAAGAATATGTGTCTGGATAATTGCATATTTCCGTTGTAAATATAGATAATTATTAAAAGTAGATGGTTCCTTGCCCATCATCCGGCATACCTTCCATCGGTCCGTCGTCCTGGGCTGGCATGGATTCGGATCTGGCCTTGATTTCTGAAAGGCCGGATTTGGAGTCCTTGGCACACCCTGTCAGCAATGGCAGGAGCAGAAGAAGATATGCGATGAAGCGCTTCATTTACTGATAGTTGAATACAAGCGTCGCCGTAATCGGCCAGTGGTCGGAGATGTAAGTCGTACCGGCGTAAGCCTGGTAATCAGTTCCGAAAGATCCGGATTTCAAACCGTGCTTGCCGTTTTCGTAGAAGTTCTTGAAAATGATGCTGTCAATGTTCGAATTGCCGTTCGTGCAGGTTCCGCTGCTGTAAATGCTTGAGAACCCCGTGCACGTGGTAGTGAAGTTGTTGTAGCTCGTGGGATAGGAGGTCTTGCTTGTCTTGCCGTCCTGGTTTCGGGCAAAATAGTAGTTGTTCCATCCGGTGTATCCTTTTTCTTCTCCGCACATTTCAGATGCGGTGGCATTGAAGTCGCCGGTAATTATAACGGGCAGGCCTTCAGTGTTTATGGCTTCAATCTGTTCGTAAAGGATCCTTGCTTCCGCTTTTCTGGCAGCATAGGCCTCATCGGTATAATGCGCCGTAAAGTGAGTGTTGAAGAAATAGAAAACGTAGCCGTTTTCGTCCCAGCGGAACTTGATCCATGCGCAGTTATGACCGTCGTCCGAGCCTACTTCGGAAGGATTGTTCGAGAGCCAGAATGTGCCTTTGTCGAGAGCGGTAAACTTGGAAGTCTTGTAGAAAATGGCGCTGGAAGAGTCGGTATTGTAATCTTTCTTGTTCCAGAGATAGCCAGTGGAACCGCTGGACTCCTTGCCGTAATCTTCGCCCAGGCCGTAGGCTGCATAGCCGGAAGTATTGTCCAGTATGTTCACTCTCTGGCGGTACTCGCATTCCTGAGTGCCGATTATATCGGGGTTCTGTGTATTGAAGAATTCGTATATGCCGTTCTTTCTGGCGCTCCAGTAATGGGTGCTGCTCCAGCTGCTGTTGTCGTCGTTTTTCTGGCAGGTAATGTTGAAAGACCATATCTGCAGTTCGGGATTGCTTGCAAGCGCCGGAGCGGGCA
Organism: Bacteroidales bacterium; assembly: GCA_016283985.1. Next base: position 18,494 of record JAEENZ010000053.1, read on the forward strand.
TTTCGCCCTCCATGGTGGTGACGGCAGAGCGGGTGATGGTGAATATAGATGATACGTTCTTAGTGGAATAATTGCCGTTCGGCAGGGTCGCCTTTATGGTCATGCCGTCGTATTCGGCGGGAGGTAGCACAAAGTAGAACTCAGAAAAGGCATCGGCCTCAAGTTGTACCGGCGAATCAAATACCATGGTCACTTTCTTGTGGGCTTCCGTGCTGCCATCCATGGTGAGGGTATTGCCACCGCGGGCCACATGCCCGGGGCCGCTCACGTAAGAATCGAAGGCAAGTTCCAGGGAAGACACCTCGATATTGCCTTTCAATTTCAGGCGCAGTACGCCGCAGAGGTTTTTCATGGAAAAGGTTCCGTCAAAGGAACTCTTGGTACTGGACAGCATGGGATTGCTTTCCGGTGCAAAAGTACCGCGGGTGTACGAAACTTGGGCAGGCATGGTATAGGAGAATGTACTTGCACCGTTATATGTTGCGGTGGAGGGATAGCAGGCAAAATAATTGTCAGCATCCGTGGGAACCTCTCCGTAGAAAGTGCCTGTTCCTGTTCCTGCTCCGGCTCCAAGACGGAAAACCTTTCCCGAGGTGATGCCAGATGAGAAGACAACCATGCGGTCTCCCTGTGTCCAGACTACGCTGGAGCCGTCCAGGGCAGTTTTTGATGCAACTTCTGAGGATACCGTTATTTCCACGAATTCAGGAGCCTGCACCTCCATCTTGTTACAGGACGAGGCAATCGCCAGCGCCCCGAGCAGGGTCAATGCTATATTGTTTTTCATATACATACTCTTTGTGTGTGCGCACACACAATGCAAATTTATAAATAATTATTGTTTATACAAAGTGTTTCCCCGGTTTTTATTTCACATGTAAGAATGGAGAATAGAAAAAGCAGCTCCAGGTGGGGCTGCTTTTAACTATTTGGCAAAGGATGCCAGCTTCTTTGTATGACTATTCGATTCCGGCCTGTGCGGGAGTGGCGATGGTCAGATTCAATTCAAGCTTGGTGGCGTCGTTAGATCCGTCAGTGCTGCTGTACAAGGTATTCTTCTTCCCCATCACATATTTTTTGGCAATCTCGACCGTGGTTATGTTGTCAAGGACGGTTTCGTTTGCTGGATTGCCATTGTCTCCAGTGGCCACCTTGGTGGTGTTGACAATCATAAGGGGATTCTCTGAGGACCCCACAGTCACTTTATATGGCCAGCTGTCTTTGGAATAAACTTCTCCTGCAACCAGTCCGCAGTATCCCCACTTGTCGTAGGTCTGTGCGTTCAGGACATCGCAGGCAACAACGCAGCCTTCGCAAATGGTTGCCTCTGCCGTGGCAGGAACAATCTTTCCTATCAGAGCCCCTAGGGACACTTCGATGTTCTGGATGTTCCTCTTAGGCGTTTCGGGATAAGAGTTGAGGTTGCCGGTAGTGATAAGTCCGGTGTTAGTATTGAATTTGAACACAGTCGAACCTGGTTTCAACTGAGAGAGGATACCGCCGGTTGCTGTGCTTCCATTTGAACTGTAAACGCTCACCGGGCCGTTGTTTGTACAATACGAAATCTCCTTTGGAGCATCGGTATCGCCACAAATGCCGCCGGAATAATATTTTACATTCGTGCCGCTACCTCCGGTGGTGTTGTAAATAATCCCGTCATTAATGCAGTTGGTTATAGTGCCGATAGCACTCCCGCATATACCACCTCCGCAGAATGTGCCTTTGTCAGCAGTGTTTCCTCTGGAATCAATCTTACCGGTGTTACGGCAGTATGAAACGACTGCGTTTTTGGAATTCAGCAGTCCCACGATTCCGCCGAAGTACAGGGCGTGATTGTTGTTGACATTGTTTTGGTGGATCTTTGTGCTGTTGGTAGTCCAGGTCCCGTCATCGGCCTTGGTGATAACCATATCGCTGTTGTTCCCGACAAATCCTATAATGCCTCCGGCCGTAATGTCCGTATTCAAATCTCCGAAAGGTCTGGTATCCCCTGACGAGCTGGAGCAGCCTTTTATGGAGGAGCCATTTCGTATACATCCGCCTGCAATGCCGCCGATACAGGCCCTGCAGTTGCTGGTAGACGTACTCTTTCCATATACCTTCATCGTATTGGTGCACTTGTTAATCGTAACATTTTTACCCACAACAGCGACTATACCACCCGTCAGGATACTCCAGTTGAGCGAACCGAATTTGTCCGTATCACGCGTGCTGACGGCTTCATTAGATATTTCTTTGCTGCCGTTTTGAAGATTGTGGCAGTTCTCGATAAGCATACCTTCGCCCATCGTGTAGCCAATGACTCCGGCCACGTAGGGAACGCCGGTGCAATAGTTATATACCTGGCCGTGATTCGTGCAGCCGATCAACTCTGAATTTGATCCGCCCCAACCGCCGACAACGCCTGCGACGGACGAACCTTCGCCGGTATCACAAGCCGAGCGGTCATAGATGTCCGCCCAGTTATGACAATCG
>JAEENZ010000054.1 GCA_016283985.1 Bacteroidales bacterium
GCAACCTTGGCGGCAAGGTGAACTATGGCGGTGGAGACTATTCACAGCCGTCGCTTCTCAAGGCCGGGGCGGCCTACGAGGCTATCGAAGGACTGAAGGCCGGTGCGGAGGTCTCTTATCTCTTTGCTGGGGCCTTCGGCGCCTCTATCGGAGCAGAGTATTGCATAGCCGGAATGGCTTTCGCACGAGCCGGATACCATCTCGGAAGCGAGGATCTCGGCATCCCTTCCTATGCTTCCATAGGACTTGGGGCAGAGTTTGCGGGAGCGGCGCTGAATCTTGCTTATCTGCTTGCATCGCCCACGGTGGGCGGAAGCCTGCTGGTGGGACTGAGCTATTCTTTCTGATATTATGAAAAAACTATTTTACCCAATTTTGCTGGCGCTCACGCTGGCATCCTGCGTGAAGCAGAAAGAGGTTGTCAAGGAACCCTCCGTACTGAAAACGGTGCCGGAAGCTTCCGTGGGTGAATCGTGGCGCGCACATGATATTAAGATCATGGTGGTGTGCGACCTGGAAGCCGATGTTGAATTGGTAGATACTCCGTGGGCGTCGGTTGCAGGATCGGAGATTACCGGCGACGGGCAGACTACTGTCACCATAAGGGTGGAGGCTAACGATGGAGAGCAGCCCCGCAAGGGCCTGTTCGTCGCCACATGCGGGAAAAGCAGCGCTTCAGCCACCTTCACCCAGAATGCACTCGGCTCCAAGCTGGGTATATGGAATTACGATGGAAAAGGGGGGAACATCCCCTTCGAGCCGCTCAAGTTCCAGACTTCGATACGCCGCTACTCCAACGGCACGGTTGTGAGCCGTGTGCTGAACCCAGTGGAACAGAAGTTCCTGGCGGTAAAGGGGCTCCCGGCCAATCCCGCACCCGGCACGAAGGCCACTCTTACCGTTCTCCAGAACTGGGTGGATGCCCTGCCTTTGGAGAGCGAAAAGGCAATAGAGATAGTCAAAACCGGCGACGGCAAGATTTGGTTGTCGGATGAAGATATGGTGTATGTACTTAAATTCTAGGGTCTGATGAAAAAGTTATTGTTTGCGATTCTGGCCCTGTTCGTTTCGGTCGTCATTGCCAAGGCCGTTCCGGCCACACCACATCCCTTCCAGCACATCCAGCCGGACGGATCCGTGGTGACCATCTATGTGCATGGAGACGAGTTCCACCACTATCTTACTTGCAATGGACAGGTGGTGATTATTGGCAAGGATGGATTCATCCATCCCGCATCCAAGCCTGTGCCGGACAAGAACCTCATACGTCAGAAGCGTGCCCGCATGGCTGCCCATGGCCGCGGGGCGGCAGCCGGCCGCAGGGAAAAAGATCGACTCAGCTTAGGAGACAAGCATTTCCTGGTGCTCCTGATTGAGTTCGATGATCTCAAGTTTACGGTGCCGAACGCTAATGATGCCTTCTCCCGGATGCTGAATGCTGAAGGGTATTCCGATAATGGAGGCACAGGCTCCGTTGCAGATTATTATCGGGAGAATTCCAACGGCAAGTTCAGGCCGGTATTCGATGTTTTCGGCCCTGTGAAGGTTTCCAAGAGCTACTCATATTACGGAGAGAACGACGAGGATGGTTATGACAAATACCCTGATGAGCTCCTGCTCGAAGCTTGCACCCTGCTCGACGACCAGGTGGATTTTTCGATTTACGATCACGATAATGACAAATACATAGACAATATCTTCTTCTATTTTGCCGGTCACAACGAGGCGGAAGGAGCCGATGAGGCCCATATCTGGCCTCACGCATCGGCAGCTTATGACAGGAATCGGGTTTTTGATGGCAAATATACATGGAGCTACGCCTGCACTTCCGAGTACAGTGATCACGCCGGCAACAACATGGCCGGCATAGGCACTTTCTGCCATGAATTCGCCCATGTTCTGGGTCTGCCGGACTTTTACGACACCGATTACGAAGACAACGGCTCAGCCAGGAATATGTATGCTTTCTCCCTTATGTGTGAGGGAAATTACAACAACAACGGCCGCACGCCTCCTTATTTAGGCGCTCTGGAACGTTGGC
>JAEENZ010000055.1 GCA_016283985.1 Bacteroidales bacterium
GTACTGTCCATCCTGTAGAGCCGATACAGGATGTCCTTCCCATCCCTTGTGGTGCTGTACTGCCCTCCCGGATTGGTGCCGGGTACGCCGGAGCACTTGCCGATCCGTTTCACGAACGGGAGGCGCTCCAGGGCATCTTTCAAAGGCGTCTGGTCTTCCATCGTGATGAAGGAAAGATTGAACTTGTCCGTTATGTTGCAATGCATCGGCCGGTCCTGGGTCTTGTGCATCTGTGCTTCCATCGTGATGGCAAGTGCGATCAGGATGACCGCCAGTGCGTTTTGAATCACGATGAAGACCTTGCTGAAGACCATTTTGGTCTTGCGCCGGAATCCACCCTTCATCACCTCGAGGGCATTGTATCTGCCGGCGATCGCTGCCGGAATGACACCACTAACGGCGCCTACCACGAGGATGATTCCGATATAGGCGAGGACATAGCCCGGTGACCAGACGATCCGGATAGGAATATCCGGATAGTTCAGGAGTCTGTTCATCATCGGGCAGAAAGCTTCCGCCAGCAGAAGTCCCATCGCGAAACAAACTGCCGTGAACAGGATGGACTCACCGATGTATTTTGTCACGATACGCTCTTTTGACGCCCCGGACAACTGTCTCACGGCCATTTCCTTGGCCCTTTTGCCTGTCAGTGCCACCGAGAGATTCACATAGTTGAAGATAGCGGAGAGCAGAAGTAGAAGTCCCACCAGGAGAAGCACCCGGATGGTTCTCAAATCGCCATGACGGAAAAGCTTTTCCGTGTCTCTGAAAAACAGTTCGTCAAAGCGGAACAGTTCCAGATGGTCGAAAAAGCTCTGCCCGTAGATATCCGGATACACCTTCTTGCATAGCGTTTCCAACTTGTCATATAGCACGCCACGGTCCGTGCCGGGCTGCACCTTCAGGAAAGAAATAGTGCTTCCGAAATTGTCGAAGTGTTCAAAACTGTCTTTGTACAGTTCTACGGACAGAAATACTTCATAGTACTGGAATACGGTTCCATCCGGATCTTTAAGGATTGCCCCTACATTCAGCTCGTTTTCCCCCAGTTTTATATCATCCCCGATCGAAATGTCATTCTTGCGGGCAAAAGACTCTGACACAATAACCGTGGAATTCGAGGAGATCGCATCCGCGTCTCCTTCCACAAAATGATAATTTGGGAACAAATCGAAAAAGCTGCGGTCTACTCCTGCGCCGTACAGCACCTCACCATCTTTATAGGGTAGGCCGACGGGGCACAACATGGTCACCTTTTCAATTTCAGGGATTTCCGTGACCACGCCGGGGAAACCATAGGTAAGTCCCGGATAATCAGGAAGCCCCGGCAAATAAATACGGTCCCCGTCCGGATTCTCCCGCGTCACGGCATATTGCTGCCACACATAACTGCCGATGATGATCACAAACGCCAGGCTCACTGCCAGCCCGATGAACTCGATGGCGGTGTACAGCTTGTTGCGGGAGAGGAACTTCAGGTAACTCTTCATTTCTATTCCTTTTTCAGTTCTTCCGCCGGATTGGTCCGGGCGGCCTTGAGGGTCTGCCAGAGCACGGCGAGGAAGGAGATGGTCAGGGCGATGAAGGCGCCGGCGACAAACACCCAGCCGTAGTGGTCGATCCGATACCAGAACTGGCGCAAATACCGTTCGGACAGGAAGATAGCAAAAGGAATGCCGATAAGGACGGCGATTCCGACCAAGATCATGTATTCGCGGACCGAACGCACCGTCTCGGAGGTGACGGTGCCGCCGAAGACCTTGCGGATGGCTATGTTCCGGGTCTGCATGCCGGTATAATAAGCGCTCATCGCGACCAGGCCCAGCAGGGAAATGAGGGTCGCCAGGAGCATGAAGAGTTCGATCAGGCTGATGAAGTTGCGCGTCGATTCCATACTCTTCTCAATCAGTTCCGGAATATAACCGTAATACTTTTCCCCATATTCTTCCTCCCCTGTGAACCGGAGGCTCTCTCTGCGCCCGATCTCTTTCAGCTCGGCTCTGACTTCGTCATCGAAGCGGTTCAGCTTCAGGACGACCGTCGAGTTGTACTCCAGATTCTCTATGGACACGATGCCGATCTGGTTGCCTTCCACCTCGGAAGGACCTTTGACGGCATAATCTTTTATGATTCCTCCGACATGAGAGTTTCCCAAGAAAAATGTGAATGCTTCCGGCAGGCTAGGGTTCTCTTCATCAAGGGAGAATACCTTGGCCGCAGATTCCGTGAACCACAAGGAGTTCATCCTCGGGGTTCCGAAATCCTTCACTATCCCGAAACCGAACATGTCGAAAGCATCCTCGTCGCATTGGAGTACACCCACGAAGACTTTCTGCCCTTCGACTGCCGTGGAAAGATTCATTTGACACTGGCTTGGAAAACCGTTGCTGGTGCCGATCCTGTCGACATAGGGCTTTTGCGCCAGGATATCTTTCCCCACCGTTCCGCTGGAGATATAGTAAAGCTCATCCACGTCCGCCCCTATCGGCATATTGACCATGTGATTGTATTGGAGTTCCATCACCAGGGCGAGGGAGATCAGCGCAACGGTAATCACATTCTGGATGATGATGAAGACTTTGGCCAAGACCGTCTTTGTCTGCCGGCGCTGCTCGCCCTTGATGACTTCAACCGGTTTGTAGCGGGAAGTGATCCATGCGGGAATCAGTCCTGAGACAAGGCCGATCAAGACGGCAAGTATGGCATAAGCGCCCAGGTAAAGCGGCGAAGCGGACACCTCGAGACCGATATCACCAGCCATGTATCGGTTGAAAACAGGCTCCAGTGCCCGGGCAAGCAGAAACGCTAGAGCCAGGCAAATTGCGACAAATAGGACGGACTCCGAGACATATCTCCAGCGGATCCGTTCCCCGGACTCTCCCAGAGTGGCGCGGATGGCCATCTCCTTGGCCCGTTTGCCGGCCAGGGCTACGCTTAGGTTGATGTAATTGAAAAGTGCGGAAGCAAGCAGCAGGATTCCGATTGCGATCAAGGCATAGACCAGAGAGGAGTTGCCCTGTTTCGTGACACTCCCCGCCTTGAAGAAATAGAGGTCCTTGAACGGCATCGTCATCGAACGCTCCGGTTTGTTGGCAGAGTACATCTGAGAGAATTCCCGGGTGACAATCGTATCGATGAGCGTCCTTACGGACTGATGATCGGCTCCTTCCCGGAACCGGACCAACACCAGGTCCACCGGAGTGGTAAACTCGGACGTGGAAGGCGCATCGGGCTCACTGAAAGCGCGATAGATATCACCTTCTTTCAGGATCGACCTTTCATTCACCCGGATGACGCCCCCGACAATGCACGTGTCATTTCGAACAGTGATGGCCTTGCCAACCGGATCCATATCCGGAGAAATCCTCCTTGCGAACTTCTCGCCCAAAAGCACCTGATTCCTATCCTGCAAGACACTTACATCCCCGGAGACGAAGGTCTGTGGCAGGAACTCGAAGATCTCCGGATCGATCTCGTAGACATCGGGGTTTCCTTGCACCTTTCCACCATTGAACCAGGCCGCGGTTCCGTACATATTGATCCTTCCCGCCGCCTCGACATCCGGGACACGGTCCACCACCACCGCCAACTCCCCAGGCCAGGCGGAAATCCAATCCTGCCCGCTGGTCAGCGCATAAAGGCGTCCGTAGTCCTTCGCTTCCCGCGTAACTGCGAACTGCTGCCACGTGTAACAGGCGATGATGATCACGAACGCCAGGCTCACGACGAGCCCCACCGCCTCGATGGCGGTGTACAGCTTGTTGCGTGAGAGGAATTTCAGGTAACTTTTCATACTATTCTTTCTTCAACTCTTCCGCCGGATTCGTCCTCGCGGCCTTCAAGGTCTGCCAAAGGACTGTTCCAAAGGCGATGGCCAGCGAAATCACCACGGCCAGTACAAACACCCATCCGTATCCTTCGATCCGGTAGGCGAATCGCTCCAGATACACCCTTGCCGCCCAAATAGCCATCGGGATTCCGATCACGCAAGCAACGCCCGTCAAAACCATATAGCTGCGGACAATTCTCCTCGTCTCACTGTTGACATCGCTGCCGAAGACCTTCCGCACGGCAATCTGCTTGGTGCTCTCATCTGCAAAGTAGGTGCTCATGGCCAGGAGGCCAAGTAGGGAAATGAGCACCGCGAGGACCGCAAACAGTTCCACAAGGCGCAGGGTCCTCTGAACAGGAGCCAGCATCTTCTTGTTGATGTCACGCACAAAACCATACCGCCAGGCCGGTTCTTCCACGCCGGAGGTCTCCAGCCGATACTCCCTGTAAGCCTGCCGGATGGCTTTGTCGTAAGAGTCGTCCTCTCCCGTGGTGCCGATAAGCATGCAGTTGGCATACCTGAGTTCTTCGGCCCGGGTCACGATGACGCCGCCATTGGGGTTCTGACTGCTCTCTGAGGCCGGCCGGGCCGGAAAATCCGTCACCACGCCGCCAATGAACTCCGGCTGGGCGCCGTTCATATTGATTCTCCGGGGGAATACGGTAGAGGTATCCGAAACGGCGGCCGCGTTGAAAGCACTGCGGCTCATCCAGAGCGAATGCGTGAGCGGATGACCGAAATCTTCCTCCACCTCCAGTCCCAGCAGTTTGAAATAGGTGGAATCGCAGAGGATGACGGGCATATCCACGTGATGCTCCTCGTCCACCTTGATACCCATCGTCATATTGATGAGGCCCGGGATGCCGCGCCCCACACCCGCCTTTGTCACAAAGGGCAGCTGCTCCACCTTGTCCTTGAAGAGCTTCATCATGTCGTAGTTCTGGGCGGAGTACTCAATATAATAGCGATTCTCCGAGGCTGCGTGCATCGGCCGGGTGAGCATATGGCGCATCTGCACTTCCATCACCAGCGCCAGGGCAATCAGGAATACCGACAGGACATTCTGCACCACAATAAACACCTTGCTCAGTACCATTTTATTCCGGCGCCGGAGCGTGCCTTTGATCACGTCAATGGGCTGATAACGAGACGCCGCGACAGCC
>JAEENZ010000056.1 GCA_016283985.1 Bacteroidales bacterium
CTCGACAGGCAGTACCTATAGGGGTGGTCGCAGCAGCAGCTCAAGCAGCTCCACGCGAAGCTCAGGAACCTATAGCGGCGGCACACGTAGCTCAGGCACCTATAGCGGTGGCACACGTAGCTCAGGCACCTATAGCGGCGGCGGACGTAGTAGCGGCGGAGGTACATTCAGCGGCGGCGGTGGTCGCAGCAGCGGAGGTTCAGCTCCTTCCGGTGGTGGAGGCGGCGGAAGACGCAGATAAAAAAAAGAGGCACGCGCCTCTTTTTTTTAGTGTGCTGCAAGCATGTTCTTTGGATCGAGCAGTTGGTCTAACTGCTCTTTGCTCAGCAGTTCATGCTCCAAGACGAGGTTATACACGCTCTTACCGGTCTCCAGTGCCTCTTTGGCAATCTTGGTCGATGCCTTGTAACCGATAACCGGGTTCAGCGCCGTCACGATACCTATCGAGTGCTTAACGGTCTCAAGGTTATGCTCGCGGTTGATGGTGATGCCATCGATACATCTCTTGCGGAGGATCTTCATCACGTTGCGCAACCAGGTGATCGACTCGAAGATACACTCGGTGATGATCGGTTCCATGACATTCAACTGCAGCTGTCCTGCCTCGGCAGCAAAAGTCACTGCGGTGTCGTTACCGATCACTTTGAAGCAAACTTGGTTGGTTACCTCCGGGATGACGGGGTTGACCTTACCCGGCATAATAGACGAACCCGGTGCCATCGGCGGCAGGTTGATCTCGTGCAGGCCGCAGCGGGGGCCGGAAGCCATGAGACGGAGGTCGTTGCAGATCTTGCTGAGCTTGACTGCCAGGCGCTTGAGGGCGGCGGAATAGCTTACATAAGCACCGGTATCAGGAGTTGCTTCCACCAGGTCGGGGGCCTTTTCGAAGCTGTCGCCAGAGAACTCGCTCATGCGCTTGGTGCACAGTTCTGCAAAACCGGGAACTGCGTTAAGTCCTGTTCCGATAGCGGTTCCGCCCATATTAATCTCCTTGAGCAGCACTGCGTTACGCTCGAGGTTCGCAATCTCTTCTTCAAGATTGTTCGCAAAGGCGTTGAACTCCTGGCCGGAGGTCATGGGAACTGCATCCTGAAGCTGGGTGCGGCCCATCTTGAGTATGTCCTTGAACTCCTCTCCCTTGGCGCGGAAAGAGTCGATCAGGTCCTGCAGGGCCTTCTCGAGATGGCGGTTCATGCGGAAGAAGGTGTAGCGGAATGCGGTTGGATAGGCGTCGTTGGTGCTCTGGGCGCAGTTCACATGGTCGTTGGGGGAGCAGAACTGGTATTCACCCTTCTTGTGGCCCATGATCTCGAGGGCGCGGTTTGCAATTACCTCGTTGGCGTTCATGTTGACCGAGGTTCCTGCGCCGCCCTGCATCATGTCCACCGGGAACTGGTCGTGGAACTTGCCGTCGACTATTTCCTTGCAGGCTTTGCAGATTGCATCGGCAATCTTGGGATCCAGGGCGCCGAGTTCGGCGTTTGCGGAAGCCGCGGCCCACTTCACGTATGCCATTGCGATTATATACTCAGGATAATCGCTCATGTGCGTAGTGGAAATCTTGTAGTTGTTGATAGCCCTCTGGGTCTGAACTCCATAGTAGGCATCAGCCGGCACTTCAAGTTCGCCGAGAAGGTCGGATTCAATTCTGAATTTTGTTTGTTCCATAGTGTTATTAAAAATATTTCAATGATTTATCTAAAATAGTCTTAAGTTCGTCTTTAGATGACAATAGCTCGAGTGGGAAGCTCCAGGCAACGACTCCGTACCCTTCGAAGGGGTGGTAGACACCAGCCCCGGTGCGGTTGGTGAAGTTGGCGATCGTCCTGCCTCCGGAGGTCGGCTTAATGCCGCCGGTTGTCTCGACGCAGTAGCTGTCTTCATTCAGTTCGTTGCAGAAGCGGATTGTCTCTCCGTCGAAGTCCACCTTTCCGTTCACGGATCCGCGGGTAGTGGACCAGCGGTAGCCCAGCACATCCGTAATGAATGAGCGGGCCTCATCCTGATACCCATCGTCGTTGATTGGATAGATCTCGTCCCAGGCATCCGTGGCGATGTATGCGCCGGAAATCAGGATGTTGCATCCTGCAGATGCCGACGCGCGAAGGGCTTTCCTGAACTCAGTGGGGAATACCCTGAACCTAACTCCACCACGTGCATTGCCCACAAGGGTGCTTATCTGCTTGCCGCAGATCACGTCCAACGCGTAATATGCCTCCGCAGGGGCCTTCTCGAAGGCGCTGCGGCTCATGGAGCAGAAACTGTAGCCCAGGTCCATAAGGGCTTTTCCGTGCACGGCAGGATAGTCGAAGGTGTTTCCTCCTGGCTGGAAGCCGGCCATGTCTATGTCGGTCGCCCCGAAACCGGGGGCAGTGTTATTAATGTATTTCTTGTCGCGCCTGTACTCCCAGCTTTCTCCGCCGTAGGACAGGTCTTTCATGTATGGTACGCCGCTGTCGAGCCTGGCATCGAATCCCGCATACTTCTCGGAATCGAACCACGACGGGGCACTGATGCGATCGAAATTATTGACAATCAGCACTTTCCGGGCATTGGCCGATACCTGCCCTATGCTCAGGATTTCTGAAGGGAAACTGCGCCCGCCCCGGTTGCAGGCTTCCACCATGAAGGAATACAGATGCCCGTTCTCTATCGGAAGAGAGAGATGACATTCACTCACTCGCACACCTTTGTCGAACGCCCCGTCATCCATTCTGGTATAAACAATATACTCCGAAGGAGTTGCGGTGGGTTCTTTTTCATCTTCCGTCGCTTTCCAGTTCAGCACAACGTAGCCGTCGTCACCGAAAGTGGCGGAAAAGTCCCTGACCGGCAGAGGAGCCACCACGTAGGATTCGCCGTAGTAGGTGCTCAGGAACTTGAGCATGCCCTTGTAGATGGCCCTGCAGGCGTCGAAGCGGAACTGAGGGTCGAGCCCGAACTTCATGTCCGAGAAGTTCTGATGAGAAAGCAGTTCCATCAGCATTCCGGGCACGTCGGTGGTGCGGGATTCGGAATAGGAGCGGTTCCAGGTCTGCCTGCGCGTCCAAAGCGAATCGTAGTCCGCCCGGATGTCGTTCACCACCTGCGTCTGCACCCAGTCAGTGAGGAGCCTGCAGGCCGCCCGGTCGCTTCCATCCGTGAATTTGCGCTTGCCGTCAGCCTTGAGCGTGTAGATGGCCAGGGTGCCCACGATGGAATCGTTGGGCGTGATGCCGGCATCGGTATGGAATGCCAGGGAAATGTCGATGGGAAGGCCCATGTCGTCCTTCATCATCTTAACCCATTCGCCCCTGGAGGCATAGTCGCAGGTGTAATCCGTGCTCCACTGATGGATGCGGTCGTAGGGCATTCCGGCCCACTGTTCGGAATACATGGCCCCTTCTAGATAGCAAGGCAGGCCGGATGTCTCCCATTCGGAGCAGTCCGTGCCTTTGCCTCGGGCTATCTTGCCCATGCCGCCGCCTATCCGGACAGCATCGGCGGTCACCACGCTGCCCTTTTCCAGCGTCCGGCCGGATGGAGTGCCGTTATCCAGCGTGATATAGGAGTCCGGCCCGAGTTCGAATTCGCCCAGGAATATCCAGGTGCCGCCTCCAATCTTCTGGTTCACAATGAATTCGGAGCGTCCTCCGCGGTGTTCCACGGTATATCTTGCGTTCCGGCTGCTGTTCGGCAGCGTCTTGTAGGAGATGTAGATGCAGAAACGCCCGTCCTTCTCCAATTCGGGGCTCCAGCGTATGCTTGCATTGCCTTTGCCGGCCGTGCATGAGGCCTGGCGGGCGGTGCCGAGGGTGAAGGGGTTGTCATCCTTCACATATACTTCTTTCTTGTCTGCAAAGCCCTCTCCAGCATCCTTCCATGCCCCTTTTTCCTTATAGGAGCCGTGGGTGCGGACCGGATATCCGGGGGAGCGGAAGTGGCGGTCGTTGTCGATTACGACCTCGATGGTATTGGTATCCCTTTCGCGTGGGGTGATCACATATGCGCCTGCCCTTTCCAGCATGGGGATGAGGAATGGGAGAACATAGCTTTGGGTGTAGAGGTCTTCGGTCGTGCGCCAGTTGGGGGAGCGCTGCCAGCTCCAGCAGCCGGCTCCGTTGTCGTAGTAACGCCCGTGGCTCTGCCAAAGGGCGATATTCCTGCCGCGCAGGCCCCTGTCGGCCTTGTGGGCGCCAACTTCTTCGATAAAGACGCTGCGGGCCGGAGCCTTCACCTTGAAACGGTAATCCTTCGGCTGCCCGTTGTTGCCGGGAGCGGGCTGTGCGAGTTCGGAAAGATCCACGCTTTCGCACCAGATGCCGCCCAGGGTGTATTGCTTAACCTCTTCGGGCCACAGGTCGCGGACATGGCTCCGGAACCACTTGAGGTCTTCCGGCCGCCAGGGAAGGTCCCCGAGTTCCTTGGTGAAGTAAAGGTCCATGAGCTGGCCGCGCTTCATGGCCTTGTTGAGTTTCAGGTAAGAGCGCACCTGGAAATGCTCCTTGGCGAGCACTGTGAGAGAATCCGTAACCGGTTCGAATGCCTCCAGAATGGCTTTCTGGGCGTTTGCGGAAACGCTTAGAAACAGAATTGCGGCGACGGTCAGGACTTTTCGGAGCATGTTCAGTTCTTGCGTTTTTTCAGGTGTGTAACGTCTATTATGAAAACGAAGACGCTGCTGATTGCCAGTGCCAGGGCGTCCGCTTTGAAGTCTTTGATGTCCATCGAACGGTAGGGAAGCCGGCCTTGTACGTATTCGGTGCCGTATGCGAGCAGGCAGCCTATCACGAAGGTGGCAAGTGCAAAGAGGATGGCGCTCCAGACCTTGTTGGTGAGATGGTCGTACGCCAGATATGCCAGGATGGGGAAAGGCAGGAACATCAGGAAATGCGCCACCTTGTCAGTAGGGATACCTAATATGAACTTCTGGACGTCGGGCAACTTGTCCACGTGCATGAAGCAGAGGAACGCGATAGCCACGAGATACAGGAAGAAGAGGATGCGGGCCAGTATGGTCTTGGGAGTCGTCATAAGGCCTGCATGTCGTGAAGCTTCTTGTAATAGCCGCCGAGGGCGATAAGGTCGTCGTGCCTGCCGCGTTCGACGATACGCCCCTCGTCCACTACTATTATTTCGTCGGCATCCTTGATGGTGCTCAGGCGGTGGGCGATGGCAACCGTGGTGCGGTTGTTCATGAGGCGCTCGAGGGCTTCCTGTACGGCACGCTCGCTTTCCGTATCGAGGGCTGCGGTAGCCTCGTCCAGGATGAGTATGGGAGGATTCTTGAGCACAGCGCGGGCTATGCTGATGCGCTGGCGCTGTCCGCCGCTGAGCTTGCATCCGCGGTCTCCCACGTTGGTCTGGTATCCTTCCTCCTTCTCCATGATGAACTCATGGGCGTTGGCAACCTTCGCGGCAGCAATAACATCCTCTTCCGTGGCTCCTTCCACGCCGAATGCGATGTTGTTGAAGATGGTGTCGTTGAAGAGGATGGGCTCCTGGTTCACGTTGCCCATGAGGCCGCGCAGGCTGTCCAGCTTGAATTCCCGTATGTCGGTGCCGTCTATGGTGATGCGGCCGGAATCTACGTCGTAGAAACGGGGAATGAGGTCTACCATGGTAGATTTTCCGCCTCCCGAGGCACCTACGATGGCGATTGTCTTCCCCTTGGGGATGACGACGTCGATGTCGGACAGGATCTGCCTGCCGCTCTCATAGCTGAAATTCACGTGCTCGAAGCGGATGGCTTCGCCAAATTCCTTTATCTCTTTAGCCCCTTCGCTCTCCTTTATGGTGTTCTGGGCTCCCAGGATCTTGTCTATGCGCTCCATCGAGGCCAGGCCCTTGGGGATGTTGTATGCGGCCTTGGAAAGGTCCTTTATGGGCTGTATGACGCTGTAGAGGATTACCATGTAGAAGATGAAGGTAGGAGCGTCGATGAAGGAATCGTCCTTGATGATCAGAAATCCGCCGAAGCAGAGCACTATGCTGATCATCACGGTGCCGAGGAACTCGCTCACGGGGTGCGCCAGCGCCTGGCGTGTGGAAACCCGGGAATTCTTGCGGCGCATCGCCCCGGTGACCTTGTTGAAGCGGATTGACATCATCTTCTCGGCAAGGAAGGCCTTGATGACGCGGAGGCCTCCCAGGGTCTCCTCCACCTGGCTCATGGTGTCGCTCCAGAGGGCCTGGGCTTCGGTGGAGCGCTTCTTGAGGTTGCGTCCTATCACTCCCATCAGCCACATCATCAGGGGTGCGAACACCAGCACGAAGAGGGTGAGTTTCCAGGAGATGAAGATAAGAGTGCCTATGTAGAACACGATCAGGATAGGATTCTTGATGAGCATGTCGAGGGAGCCCGCTATGGAACTCTCCACTTCCTGCACGTCGCCGCTCATGCGGGCGATGATGTCTCCCTTGCGCTCCTGGCTGAAAAACCCGAGGGGGAGTGCAAGGATCTTGTTGTAAATCTCCATCCTCATATCCTTTACGATGCCCGTGCGCAGCGGCACCATGACTGCGGTGGAACCGAAGTAGCACGAGGTCTTGAGGGCGGTCATCACGATGAGAAGGCCCGCAAGCACCAGCAGGGTGACAATGGGGCCGTGGACCTCCATGTACTGGGATACGAACCAGTAGAAGTTGTTCACCAGGGTCTCCTTGAAGTCCCCTTCGCCCCAGGGCATGAACGCGTAGGTGGTCTCTTCCATCTGGAAGATGATCTTCAGCACGGGGATAATGAGGGTGAAGGAGAAGATGTTGAAGAGCGCGCTGAGCACGTTCATCAGCACCGAACCTCCCAGGTATTTATTGTATGGGCGCACATAGCGCCGTAACATCGACCAGAATGCTTTCATTCTTACAAATATAATCAAAATTACAAAATGAACATCGGCGAAGCCGTCTGGCGGGGGAGGGCCAGAAGACGCACGCCGGTGCCTTCTACGGCCGGCAGGCTGGCCTCCACGGCCTTTCTGGGCGTATTGTTATGCTCGCTCAGGTGGCAGAGGAAGACATTCTCCAGCCCGGGATGAAGGAAATCCTTGATGGCATCGGCGCACTCGGCGTTCGACAGGTGTCCGTGCCCTCCGCAGATGCGGTCCTGAAGCTCTATGGGGTACTCGCCGCCGCGGAGCATGTCGAGGTCGTAGTTCGATTCGATCACTACCGTGGAGGCCTGGGACGCGAAGCCAAGCGCTTCGTCCGTCATCCGGCCTATGTCGGTCATTATCACGAATATGTATCCTTTCAGGTCGATGCAGTAACCGACCGTCTGCGTGGCGTCGTGGGGTACGATGAAATAGCGGGCCCGAACCTTGCCCGGGATTATCTCCGACCATCCTCCGTCCACGAGGTTCTTTACCACGGGGCCAAGGTATTCTCCTGTCATCCAGTGCGTTGCGAGGGATCCGCGGAGCGTCCGAGTCATCCACACGGGCTTGAGCAGGCGCTTGCAGTAGGGCCCCAGGTTATGGATGTGGTCCATGTGGTCGTGGGTGATCAGGATGGCGTCGATGTCGTCGTAGGTGAATCCGTTCTTCAGCAGCTCCTGTTTCAGCCGCCGCATGCTCACGCCGGCATCGATCACGATTCCGGCACCGCCCTCTTCTCCGTCCATGTGGAGGAAGTAGCAGTTGCCGCAGCTGCCGCTGGAAAGGGACTGGAACACTATCTTATTGCTGATCATCGCTCTTGCAGTA
>JAEENZ010000057.1 GCA_016283985.1 Bacteroidales bacterium
TGGGCAGGCATCTTCCTTTCGTTCCAGTATCCCATCGAGATTCCCGGCGTGAGCATCACCAACTTTATGAAGGCGGCGGTGAACGCACGCCGCAAGGCAAAGGGCGAGCCGGAGATGGCTCCCGCGCAGTTCCTCAAGCTCCTCAAGGAGAAGATGGCCTTCGTGAAGATGAAGGGAGAATTCGCAAAGAGAGAGGTGAACGTGGGCTTCAGTGGTGGGGAGAAAAAGCGTAACGAGATATTCCAGATGGCGATGCTCGATCCGGTGTTCAGCATCTTGGACGAGACCGACAGCGGCCTCGACGTGGACGCGCTCAAGATAGTGGCGGACGGCGTGAACGCCCTCCGCAGCCCCGAGAAATCCGCCATCATCATCACCCACTACAGGCACCTGCTGGAGCTGGTGACCCCGGACGTGGTGCATGTGCTGAAGGATGGAAAGATCATCGCCACCGGTGGCATGGAACTGGCGGATCAGATTGAAAACCAAGGATTTGAGAGCATAAATGGATAGGATTTATCGGGTAGGAATCGATGAGGTGCCCAAGCGCCTGACGCTGGAGGAGAACGAACATCTCCGCCTCACGTTCATCGTGATGCCCGGCGTCAGCGCTGATATTCCTTTCGAAATCAAGATAGGCAAGTCCGGGGTGGTGCTGGAGATTTTCGGGCTGTATCTCTGCCCCCACAGCGAGCAGGTGAAGTTTGACATCACCGTGCGCCACATGGTGGGAGGAGCGTTCTCGCGCCAGACCTTCCGTGGCATCGTGGGCGGAACTGCACGCGCTGAGTTCGACGGCTTGGTGTACGTGGCCCCGGATGCCCAGAAGACCGAGGCCTACCAGGAGAACCGTTCCATCCTCCTCTCCGAAGGGGCCGTGGCCGAGACCCATCCCCAGCTGGAGATCTACGCCGACGATGTAAAGTGCTCGCACGGAGCAACTACCGGCTACCTGAATCCGGATGAACTCTTCTACCTGCGCAGCCGCGGCATCCCCGAAAAGGAGGCCCGCAAGATGCAGATGATATCCTTCGTATCCCCGGTGATTTCTCATTTGCCGGAGGAGATGCAGGAGCAGATACTATCCCGCCTATGACGGTCTACCCTAACGTGAAGCTGAATCTGGGGCTGCGGGTGCTGGGCAAGCGCCCGGACGGCTACCATGAGCTGGAGAGCCTTTTCATCCCCTGGGACGGCTTCCGGGACGAGCTTTGCTTGGAGCCCGCGGCCGAGTTCGGGATCGAGATCGGCGGCCCCTGCTACCGCGGATGGGACCCTTCGGAGGACCTGACCGCCCGCGCTTGGAGGCTGCTTCGGGATGAGTTCGGGATAGGACCTGTGCGCATCCGTTTGACCAAGAATTCCCCCGTGGGGGCAGGTCTCGGAGGCGGTTCCGCAGATGGTGCCTTCGCCCTCCGCGCCCTTTCGGACCTGTTCGGCCTGGGCCTTTCGGACGATGCCCTCGCGGCCCTCGCCGCCCGCCTCGGCTCCGACTGCCCCTTCTTCATCTACAACCGCCCCATGTTCGTCTCCGGCCGCGGGGATGTGTTGGAAGCGTTCGATATCGACCTGTCCGGATATCGGATTGAAGTTGCTGTGCCGGAAGGGGTTGCGGTCAGCACCCGTGAAGCGTATGTTGGGCTGGACGCGCAGGTGGAGGTGTTGCCTCCGAGAGGCATGCCAGCCTCCACCCTGCGCAAGGTGCTGCGTTCGCCAGTGACCTCCTGGCGGGGGCGGCTGGTTAACGACTTCGAACGCAGCGTCTTCCCTGCCCATCCGGAAATCGCAGCGCTGAAAGAGCGCTTCTACGCGGATGGTGCCACCTACGCCTCTATGTCCGGCTCCGGCTCCGCCGTATTTGCTTTATTCCCGTCGAAGTAGTAACTTAGCAACATGAAACCTGGCCTGAAGCATCTGATAACAGCGTGCTTGTTGTTTGCGTCCATCGTGTGCGGAGCGCAGACAACCAAGGTACGCGGCCGGGTAACTGACGAAAACGGCGAGGGGATCCCCTTCGTCGGCGTCTACTTCAAGGGCACTACCGTCGGCATCACCACCGACATGGAAGGCTACTACATCATCGAAACCCGCGATCCGAAATGCGTTGTGCTGGCGGCCCAGCTGCTTGGCTACGACACGCGCATGTCGATGGTGAACTACGGCCAGTTCAACGAGATCAACTTCGTGCTTCCCCTGACCGACAACCGGCTGACCGGTGCGAAGGTCCGGGCAGACAACAAGAAGGCCCGCGAACTTCTGGCCAACATCCAGCAGCACCGTTCCACCAACGATCCTGATGCCCATCAGGAGTATGTCTGCGAGGTTTACAACAAGATGGAACTGGACCTCACGCACCCGGCTGAACAGCTGGATGGCAAGAGGTTCAAGAAGGAATTCGGCTTCGTGTTCGACTATATCGACACCTCGGCCGTGTCCGGCGTGCCCTATCTGCCGGTGATGATTTCCGAGACCATAGCGGAGCGCAAGCACCGCAGCAATCCGGAATTCAACACCGAGACGGTGCTTGCGAACCGCATCTCCGGACTCAACCCGGACGGCAACAACATGCTCAGCCAGTTCACCGGTTCGCTGCACCTGAAGATCAACTTCTATCGCTCCTTCATCAACGCTTTCGACGTGCAGTTCCCGTCCCCGATATCGGAAACCGGCCTGCTCTACTACAACTACTATATCATTGATACGCTGCATGTCGACGGACGCAAGACCCTGCTGGTGCGATATCATCCCAAGCAGCTGGTCTCCACTCCGGCGTTCGACGGGGAGATGCGCATAGACTGCGAGGACTTCGCCCTGCGCAGCATCCACGCCAACATGAAGAACGCCACCAATGTAAACTGGCTCCGCGACCTGGTGCTGGATTCGGAGTACGAGCGCCAGGCGGATTCCACCTGGTTCTACAAGTCGGACAAGCTTTATGTAGACCTGTCCATGTCCCTGCGGGATTCTTCCAAGATGTTGTCTTTCATCGGCAAGAAAGATATGTCGTATTCCAAGGTCCGTTTCGAGCTGGACGAGAAACTGAATTCCGGCATGGGGATGGTGCGCGTGGATGAGGGTGCCAGCAAGAAGGATGATTCCTACTGGGCTGAGGCCCGTCCGGAACCACTTTCGGCGAAGGAGCAGGAGATATACGACATGGTGGAGAAGATCCAGACCGTGCCCTTCTACAAGAGCCTCTACGAGATAGTCTATACCGCCATCAACGGCTACTACGAGGTGGGGAAGATAGGTTTTGGCCCGTATTTCAAACTATTGAGTTTCAATGCGTTGGAGGGCCTCCGTCCGCAGTTTGGCATGCGCACGTCCAAAGATTTCAGCCTCACGGACCGCTTCACCGTCTACGGGGCCTATGGCACCAGGGACAAGACCCTGAAGGGAGGCGCCACCTGGGAGCATCTCTTCGGGCGCATCCCCGAACGGAAACTCACGCTTTCCGCAAAGTACGACGTCTACCAGATGGGCAGTGCGGCTGCCAATTCAATAGGCGAAGGCAACATCCTCGCCACCATCTTCGGAGGCAGCTACAACAACAAGCTCTGCATGATGTCGTCTTTCGCAGGCAGCTACGCGCACGAGTTCTCCACCCGGGTGAACGGCGAGATCGGCTTCAATTTCAAGCGCTTCTATCCAAACGAGGCTGGATGGCTGCCGGAGATCCGACAGGTATCCTTCTACGCCCCCGATTCCACCAAGATCCACAGCGTGGCGGCGAACGAGTTCTACGTCGCCTTGCGCTTTTCGAAGGATGAAACGGTGAACCGCGGGCTGTTCAAGAAGCAGTATGTCTACTCCGACTATCCTTCCGTAACATTTTCGCTGGCGGGCTCGCCCGAAGGTCTCCGCGAGGGGGATTACAGCTACCTGCGACCGGAATTCACCCTGCGCTGGAGCCCCCGCGTGCCCCCGTTCGGAACGTCGAAGATTTACATCAATGCCGGCAAGATCTTCGGGCACGTGCCCTATCCGCTGCTTCACTTCCACGAGGGGAACAGCACCTATCTGCTCAACCGCTTCTCGTTCGCGTGCATGGAGTTCATGGAGTTTGCGTCGGACGAATGGCTGACCATCTTCTGGAACCACTGCTTCAACGGATTCTTCTTCGGTAAGATGCCCGTGATCCGCAAGCTGGGATGGAGGGAGGAAGTGTCCCTGAGGGCGGCCTGGGGATCGCTATCCGATGCCAACAACGGCAACCTGGCTAAGGTGAGCGTTACTGACATGCAGGCACCCATGCTCTTCCCGAACGGCACTTCGTCACTTGGAAAACTGCCGTATGTGGAATTTGGAGTCGGCGTGTCCAACATCCTGAAATTCATCCGTGTAGACTGCTACTGGCGCGGCACTTACCGCGACGCCCGCTATGTCGTGGTGGAAGACCCCACCGGCAAACCCGTCAAGCCTATCATCGACCCCGCCACCGGCCTCCCCATCGAAGACCCCACCCTGCGCCAGAAGGTCCTCGGCCGCATCAAGACCCCCAACTTTGCCGTCAAGATCGGCGCGGAGTTCAAGTTCTGAACGTGGATTAAAGGATTTTTACAGATGTCAGGCCGTGCCGCTCTCCTGCGACATAACGAGATTCGCTTGCAGATCCCGACCTGCGGAAACGGTCAAGATACAAAGGGCGACCTGGTTGAATCTGAAGACATTCGAAACTATCTCCTGGTTGCAGGCTGGAGTTTAAGGATTCTTCCACCACAAACCGATTGCAACCGATATAGGAAACCGTCACAAGCCTGTCTGGAAACCAACCAAGTTGAAGCCTGGAGCCGGGAACAAGACGGGTTGAAAGCACGGACTCGCCCGAAAACTCTTCCGACTCAACGGGGGAAGATGCTTTGAGTGCAGCACAGTAACTCTTCCAGGAAGAAGCTCCGACAAAGCGCGAAAGCACATCCAGTGTTCTTACGGAGACAAAGCTGGTGCTTCTGGTAGAGTAGCCCCAAAGACGCTCAAGAGTGCTCTCCGACAAATGTTCACGATGAGATGCCTCAACCACATCCGCCAAAGCTATGAAGCTATTGTGCGTCTGGAGAGGCTGACCGAAAACTTCCTCTACGCGTGAGCGAAGAGCAGCAATTTCCGGTATATTTACTGAAACTGACATTGTATGACAAAGGTAAAAACAATATCTTTGCATTGCAATGTCAATTTATGTCACAATTGTTGAGTGAGACACTTAGGGAGATAACTCCCTCCCTTTCTGATGGCCAATACTCTATTTTGGATGCCATCAGGGATGGTCGCATTTATCTGGCCGAAAAGGCCGGAAAACGATTCGTCCTAAAAACAGCCGATAGTGCCAAAGGGCTGGAAATGCTCAAGCGCGAGTACGAACTCTCCATCGGCTTGTCTCATCCTTCTCTGGCATATGTTTTCACCTGGGAGGAGAACTCCCCGGTAGGGCCTTCCATCGTTCAGGAGTATATTGACGGGCGCACATTGGATTCTTGGCTGGCCGAAAGACCAAGCGCGAAAGAGCGCAAACGCATAATGGGCGAGCTGTTGTCCGTCGCGGCATATCTGCACCGTAAAGGCATTGTCCATAACGACTTGACCCCTTCGAACATACTTGTCACAAGGACCGATGATTCCCTCAAAATCATAGACCTTGGCTTTGCCGATTCTGATGCATATTCCCAAAAGGCCAGAGGCGGCACCCGGGGTTACGCATCTCCTGAGTTGATTGCCGGGAAGGAGACTGATGCCCGTAGTGACATTTATTCCATCGGAAGGTTGATGAAGGATATCTTTCCCGGGCGTTTCCGTTGCATTTCACATCGTTGCCTGCGCGAGAATCCGGAGAATAGGTATCAATCGGTTCAAGACCTTCAGAAGGCGATTAAAAACCGAAAGATCCTGCCACGGATGGCCCTTTGCCTGGTCTTGGCCGCAATTGTTGCATTGCCCTATATAATTGATTACAAAGAGGAAGCCGGGGAAAAGGCCGCGATCAAAGATGCCAAAGCCAAGGTGGAGGCGGTCTACGAGCGGGCCGTTCCGGCTTTCCGGGAAGCAATCTTGGAGGCAAAGACGGTTCAGGAGGTCAATGATGCCTGGACGGTTTTCCTGGAAGATCAAAAACAAGTGAATTTCAATATCCCGGACGCCGCTCCGGAGGCTGTTCGCCCCGCAATACGCGACTACATCCTTCATAGAAACAACGAAATCCTTCCCGTTCTGGGCGAAGAGCTAAACTCCAGAATGCGCGAGCTCTCCGGAATAAAATGACATTAAAAGACTACTTGCGTTGCAATAGCCGGTCATTATCTTTGCGCTACGCGACATTCCGTATGGTAGTGCAGTATATAAAGAAAAAACGTTATATTTGTCTGTGAAGGCCAGCAGTGGCCTGAGACATAGACAAATAGCGTTTGCTTTTTGCTCTGACCGGGTAGAAACGTAGGAAATTTCTTTAGCAGGTTCAGCAGCAAGTTGTAAACGCCCGCAACCAATATCCGCAAGGGTATTCGCGGGCGTGACTTGTACCTGCTTTGGTTTCCTACGACCACTACCGGACGAGTTACGCCCGCGTTATTTGTATGCCCTGAAATCAAAACAATAACCGATATGGGACTTTTAAACAACATTAAAGATGCCTTCAACAAGGCCGAATTTACAGTTGCTCCTAACAAGAAACT
>JAEENZ010000058.1 GCA_016283985.1 Bacteroidales bacterium
TACGCGAAGCCGTTGATAAACGTTTAACAACGGATAAGCCGGTAATATATGACCTCTACACTGGAACGGGC
This sequence comes from Bacteroidales bacterium, assembly GCA_016283985.1. The sequence goes on from JAEENZ010000058.1 coordinate 72, forward strand.
ACGATAGCCTTGTTCCTCTCCTCCATGGCCTCGAAGGTAATCGGTATCGAATATGTGCCCGAAGCCATCGAAGATGCAAAGGAGAATGCCCGCGTCAACGGCATTACCTCCAGTGAGTTCGTTGCCGGCGATATGAAGGACATACTTACATCTGATTTCATAGCCGCACACGGCCATCCCGATATAGTCATTCTCGATCCTCCCCGTGCCGGAATCCACCCCGATGTAGCTGAAGTGCTGCTGAAGGCAGAACCTGATAATATGGTGTATGTCAGCTGTAACCCGGCCACCCAGGCCCGCGATCTGGCCGTCTTCTCACAGAAGTACGACATATCATTCGTGCAACCCGTGGATATGTTCCCCCACACTACTCACGTGGAGAATGTGGTGGCTCTGAAAAAGCGCACCATTGGCGATGTAAATCTCTATACGCTGACCTCCGACCTGCATCACGAGATGTCGGAAGACGTGCTCTCTGAACCCTTCATCAAGGGTATTGAGAAGGCATCCGGATGCCGTTTCATCTTCAAGGGCACTGATTTCAAGGACTATGGTACCGGCGATGATCTGATTTATATCCGCACCGGGGGAACCGAAGGCATTTTCAAATCCATCTTCTGCCGGGACGGGGAGATATGCATCCCCGGCGGAAAGCCTGTAAAACTGCTCGCCAGCGGCCAGAGCAACTCCCTCGCGGCTTCGATGGAGATTCTTTCCTATCTCAATATCAACGGATTGCGCGGACGCATCCTGCACGGTTCCGCACAGGAAATCGCCTCCCGCCTGATTATGCGCGACGGCGCTCCTTCCGGCCGGAAAGCCGGCATCGTAAACACGCTGGCACCTTCTTCCGCACCCCTTGCCGGAATGCGGCTCGGAGTGGTGGGACGCCCCTCCGACTGGCTCATAAGCAGCGATGTGGATTATGACAAGGTCCGCCAGATGCTGGGTGCGGAGCTGGTGGATATACCCATAGAAGAATTGGTCGACTTATACCGCAAAGGCGGCTACAAGTCCCCTTCCGGCCTCAAGCCGCTTAACGCCCCCAAGTACGGCAAACCCTTTGGAGAGGATGATCTCCAGAAGGCGGTAAACGTCTATGGGGCACTCCGTGAGATTGCGGACAAATATAGCCTTAACGGCCTGACATTACGCTGCTTCGACCTTCTTACCTCTATCGGAACGACAGGTTGTCTGGCGCTCTCGCTTCTTAACTCCGAAGGCTTGGTCGCCACCTGTGAGGGCGACATTCCGGCGATGCTTTCAATGGCTGTTTCGCGTCTGGTTGCGGGCAATTCCGGTTTCCAGGTCAACCTCTCCCGTATCGAGGACGAAAAGTTCCTGTTCGCACACTGCACAGTCCCCTTGAACATAGTCGGCAGCTATTGCTATGACACCCATTTCGAATCCGGCATCGGTGTGGCTATCCATGGTGAGTTCACCCCCGGCCCGGCCACAATTCTCAAAATTGGCGCGAAACTCGACCGTTATATGGTTGAAGATGTCGATCTTGAGGCAAATGCATACGGCGACAATCTTTGCAGGACACAGATTGTAGTCAAGTCGCACAATCTGGCCGGTTATATGCTCGGAGCTCCGCTTGGGAACCATCATATAGTTATCCCCGGCCATTATGCCGCTAAAATCAACAAACTGCTGAATGATTGATCTCGACAGCACGATCTGCGCTCCCGCAACGGCTACCGGCGGAGCCATAGCGGTCATCAGGGTCAGCGGCCCCAATGCCTTGAAGTGTGTCGACGCCATATTCCGCCCTTCGCAGGCGGCAAAGCCTCTTTCCTCTTCCCGAGGTTATACGATGCGCTTCGGCACTGTCGTTTCCGGCGAAGAGGTTGTGGACGAGGTGGTTCTGTGCATCTTCCGCTCCCCCGCTTCCTATACGGGCGAAGACAGCGTGGAGATATCCTGCCACGGCTCCGCATATATTGTGGGCCGCATCCTCGACCTTCTCGTCGCCTCCGGCGCGCAAATGGCGGAACCGGGCGAATTCACCCGCCGCGCATTCCTTGCGGGCAAGATGGACCTTGCCCAGGCAGAAGCCGTCGCAGATGTCATCGCGGCCGAATCCCAGGCTCAGCATCGCATTGCCCTGAATCAGCTTCGCGGCGGCTATTCCGCTGAGTTGCAGCAGATCAGGCACAGACTCCTGGAACTCGCATCCCTTTTGGAACTGGAACTGGACTTCAGCGAAGAAGAGGTTGAATTTG
>JAEENZ010000059.1 GCA_016283985.1 Bacteroidales bacterium
AACTTATGACAAAGTTCCTTTCTTCAAAACCCCAGGGATTGACGGTCACCGCCCACCTCAGGGCATTTCTGTCCACGGGCACGTCCGGCGATGCCGATCCCCAACCTAGCAGTTCCACCTCATCCGCCCGATATTCATAGTTGCACCGCATCGCAGGCAATGTTATAGGATAGTAGTTCTTCTGCCCGGCTATTGTCATTTCCAGGACAAGCCTGGTGTTCTCTTCGGGGTTGGGGCAGCAGTAAAAAGATAGGTCCAGATCAACCGGAGATGCATCTCCAAGCCAGATTGCAGGAGATGCAGACAGGAGATCCGCGAGGCCCCCGGATAAAGCAGGATCCATCGAGGCGACATTCAGCATGTCCGCCCGTGAAGGCTCCCCGGTGAATGGCACGCTGCCGGATGCATTGACAAGGTATACTCTGTCCAGGGTCACGTTTCCATTCGAAAGATGAGTGTTTCCCAGGAACGACGGGGTTATCTTCCCTATCGACACCTTGCAGACCATACGGTCCATGTCCAGATGTTCTTCCGTCCTTCCGGAAAACCGTCCGCTACCCTTCCCGACCAGCAGCAGGGCATTCCTGCCGTTATCCGCCAGCATGGCTTTTTCCTCCCGCATCAGGTCTTCCGTCGCGACGTCGTCCAACAACCCCTCCCTCGCATTGGCCACCAGCCAGTAAGACAGGTCCATGTTCTTTGTCAGCGAAGCCGTAATCGAACCGCCCTCCTGCCTTGCATAGGTATCCAACGTGCCGTCAGGACGGAAAGCACAGAGGTCGAGGGATAAAACACCCGGCACGCTGAAAGAAACCGGAGCCCTTTCGGCACGCCGGATGGCCGACATGGTAACGTTCTGTTCTTCCGTTCCCCATGGGTTGACTTCTATGCTGAAGTCTATGGTCTTTGCATCGGCATTCGGCAAGGTGCAGTTCACCGTACATACCTTTCCTATTCCGGGAGTGAACGAAACGGTCTTGTCGTAAGAAGCTATGAGCACCCCGTTCTGAAGGCAGTTCCACCTGATACGCAGATACTGCAGTGAAGGTATCACGGAAATGGCGGTTCCCGCCTCCATCGAAACGGTCTTATATGTCAATCCCGACCATGCATGCCCGACAAACTCGAACGTCCCTCCTTTGGGGGTCTGCAGATCGATATCGGTTACTTCATAAGTCACTTTGGGGTCTTCGCCCGTCCACTGCACCTTAACCTGCGCCAGTATATGTTCGAAAGTCAAAGCCACCTTCTCATCCGTCGCACTCACGTTGTTTTTGGTTGCCGCTATCACATCTGCAACTCCGTCTGAAATGAAACTGAAGATTGGCAAGGGGCCTTTGTTATTCTGTTTGAATCCTATTTCATAGCTTTTCGGATGAACGGCGTAGAATGTCAATGGCGATGCTGGAAAATAATAATCGTTTTCCGTCGCAAACCAGTTTTCGGAAGCTGACCATTCAGCATGATCGTTGAAATACGTGGTCCTTTCGTTGATTGTAATGACTTGCGCCACCACGTTGAATCCCCCCGACTGCACGGTGGCTGCGGTACTCTCCGTTATCGTTTTGGACGAAGCTGCCGCGAAGACTATCCGTCCTCCTGCAGCAACCTGCCGTCCGGTTTCCTCTCCTGCTTTCGTGCAGGATACTGCCGCGACGAGCGCGGCGATAATCATTATTCTTTTCATAGTGTCTTTATTATTCGTTTACGATTCCCGACCCTCCTGACTGCCAGGCGGCAATGCCTGCGACGACTTCTATGGTCAGGTCCCTGTCGTCAGGATTGATCCTGACACTTAATTCACAATCCGCCCCCATAGGCAGCGATACCTCTCCCGCCAGCACCCTGTCGTCTATACGCTGGGCCCCGGACCCGTCCACGGTCTGTACCCGCATCTCGAGTTTATGTTTCCCCGGGAAAGCGAAATAGGGTAGGTTATCAGGATCCAGCGTTCTTGCCGGAGACGAAAGATAATCCCAGGATTCCCTGTTGAACATGCTCCCGGATGAAGACGAATATACGAATGACTGTTCTTCCGCATCAGTCAGCGTACAATAGACCATCTTGATGTCGGAGATGTCCAGTTCCCTCGCCTGAAGCCATTCTTCATAAGCGGACAGGTCCAGGGAAATGTTGCTTATCTTTGCGCATATATGCCTGAAAGCCAGAGGGATCCCATCCGTTTTGCCAAGACTGACGTTTTTTGCTGCAAGCCAGTCTACATTATGGCCGGGATTCCTTATCACCAGTACGGCGGAAGTGCCTGAACTGTAGATCATCATCGACGATCCGAACTCCACGTCAGACTCGTCCACGGGCAGCGCCTCATTGTAACCTACCGCGTAGAAAGAATATGTCTTCCCTTCCGGCCAATAGACACGAGTCGCGTCTGCGGGAACGAAAAGACCAGGAGTGCCTGCGTCCGGCACGGCAAGCGCGCCAAGTTCCCCCACCCAGCTGCCGAGCACATAATCATAGGTAAGGTAATGGAACTTCGACAGAGTTGCGGCGGGATCCCCAGCTTTCGTCCCCCTGAATACAAGCGGGACGTTTTCTTTAACCGGCTCCCTTGCACAACCACACAGGGCCAGGAGTATTATTAAAATGCGTTTCATCGTTTTATCCCAGTGTTAGTCCGACGGTTTTGCTTTCCCAGTCCACGACGGAAACGGCAAAGTTCACGGCGACGGCGGGGTCCGCAGACAGGTTTATCCTTACATTGCTGATCTTTCCGCCGGCGAAAACTACGTCGCCGCTACTGGTGAACGTGCCGGAATAATCCCCTTTGCTCAAAGTGTATCGCACTTCCATGGCATACGTTCCAGGCACGATGAGGTAATCGTTTTCTCCTTCGGAAAGCGCTGCCGATGCAGCACCGCCAAGGCCCGACCAGGACGAAGTCCGAAGATTGAAGGTCCCGGAGGTGTTTGCCTGCAGCACCTTTACGCTTGCCACCGAAACGGCATAGCCCTTTGCCGAAGTTACCTCCACGCTGCCTATCCTTGCCATTATATGGGAGAACGTAATGGAGTTTGTCGCGTTGAATTCAGGGTCATACAGGCATGCACATATCACGTCCGCGTTTCCGTCAACGGTCACGCTTGCTCCGGCGGCAGATGTGGTAAGGGCCGCATTGGATGCATAGAAATGATACGACGGGTCGGCGAACGGCCAGTATTTGCCAGTGACGAATTCTCCGGAAGAGCTTTGTTTCGTGGCGGTGACGCTCCATCTCTCCGTTTCAGAACCGGCAGTGCCGGCAGTGGCTTTCAGATAGAAAGAAGCCAGATTGTCCCGTGTCACTTCCGTCACTTTGGATTCCGTATAAGGATCCATCCCTTTTATCACGAAACATATTTCTTTCCCATCTTCCAGCCAGGCCCCTCCCGCCCTGCGGTTTCCATTTTCCTTCGCACATGCGACTGCACACAGCGAAAGCAGTATCAGAATCTTTCTGTTCATATCCTACATCGTTATTTTAATGGTTTCGATAATATCCCACGCCTCGACCTCGATCGTAAAACTGGCCTCGGACAGGTCTACACCCAGTCCAATATCTTTCAAATCCGGGGCGGTCCAGTCGTAACCCAGTTGTGCTATCATCCTGCCGAGATTTTGTCTCGTGACCAGGCTTCCTTCCTCTTTATGATAGATTTCGAGCACGAGGGAATCGTCAAGCTGACGCGGCACGCGGACTTGGAAAACATGGCCCGGTTCCTCCGGAGGACTGTAGTCGAACTCTCCGCGGTGGGGCATGCCCCCGGGAAGGGTATATCCGTCCACATTGCCTATTATCCGGAAATAAAACGGGTACTCTCCGGGGATATCGCCTTTTACGCTCATTGATATCAGTGCATAGTCCTTGTTCAGCGGCAGTCCGGCCTCTCCTTCCTCTCCCCTTATGACAATACTGCCGTGTCCGGAGTATATGCAGTCGCTGCAGCAACCCATGGGGATAGCCAGCACCGATCCGTTCAGAGCCATCTCATCCACCCCGCAGAAGACATCCAGATAGACTTGCTCGTTCCTGGGCACTTCCAGCACCAGTCCTCCCCTGTGGGCAAAGCTCGAGAAATCCTTGCTGCCATAGCCCAGACATCCCTGCTCATCCGTCGCCACATTGCATGTCAGGCTTCCTTTACATCCGTCCGCCACATATCCGTCGGAATAAACCACGCACCATGCCGGGCAGAAAACCCTGTCCTCCTTTACCGAACAGGCTGTTAAAAAGAAGGACAGGAAGAGCAACTCCCGCAGTCTCATATCACATACTTGCCGGACTCCGTTTCGAGCGGCACTACCGTCCAAGGATTAACATCTACCGTGAAGGTGCAGGATGCCACTTCGGTCTTCTTGTCGGGATCGGACGAGCCCGGGCGCGTGATGACCAATTCTCCGATATCGTAGGTCGTATTGCCCTTGAGCTGCCCGAGAGGAAGCACGTAATAGAGCGTTTTGCCGGCAAGTGACGCCTTTACTACCAGTTTTGTATTCCGGATGGAAAAAGGAGTTTCCTCGCTGTCGGCATCGATGGCATTCGGCATCGTGTACATGCTGTAGGAAGCGTCCGTCATTGTAAGTGATGCGCCGTCGGCAAGACTGGATGAAACGGTCCTCCGCAGCCAGACTCCGTATGTGGCGTCAGGCGCTCCCAGTTTATTCGTAAAATCATCTGCCACAGGCACATAGCCGGGGCCATATGTGTCTTTGGTCACGGCGTTGGAGAGGTATACTTCCTCAATGCTGAAATCCTGCGCGGCAAGTGCGGGTGAATCGAATGCCCGCGTTATCTTGCGGAGACGCACACGCGAGACGATCCTGTCCACCGCCACGGTTACGTTATTGGTGCCTGCCACCAGCGGATTGGCCGTAGCCACGCTTCTGACCACGCTTCCCACCATCGTGAACGATCCCGGCACGTTGCCGGAAGTCTTCTGGGAACTCAGGTTTGCCAACTTTGCCAGAAGTTCATCTTTGGTGGATACTGCTTCCAGCACGTTCTCGGAATGCTCGCTGTTTATCACAGCATAGACAGTACGGTCGCCTGCGGTTGCGGTAAGCGTATACGGGGCTGAATCAAAGTGGGCGTATGCATCCAGGCGGCCGTCATATTCACCACCTTTGAAAAAGACAAAGATGTCCACGGTTCCGATAGCGTTCTCCGCATCGGTACCGGCCTCGGTCGCCTTGGTTTGGGAACGCCCGGCGATCGCCAGGGACAGTTCCGCCTTTCCGGATTGTGTCGGGATGAAGGAGTGTTGTTTTTCAAGGTTTTTGTCGCAGCTTGTAAACGCTGCTGCGGCAGCAATTGTGGCTGCCAGAAAGAAATACTTTTTCATTGATCGTAAAGATTTAAGTTATAATGTTTTATGAGTGTCGCTATCTCCGGATCCAAACTTCCCCGGAAGATATAGTTTCTGTCTGCCGAGCAGGCGTTCAGGTAGTGTTGCACCGCATTGCGGTCATCACCGAAACGGGAATAAAGGATTGCCATCAGATAGTCGGTCTTGGGAGTGCTGTCCAGCCTGCTGAGGATATCCATCGCACTGTGGTTCTTCCCAAGGGACACGAATGCGACCGCGGTGTTGTAGTCCTTATAGGGCAGCAGCAGTTCCAGCGCATGCTCGTAATCCCTGTCCTGTATGGCCTGCACGCCCATGCGGTAAACAGTGTCCGGAATCGTGGTATGGATGGTGTCCTTGACCTGTCCCTTGCGGTGCAAATGGAAATCGAAGCGCACCATCCGCAGACGCGGATATATGTTGCTGCGTAGGTATCCGTAACTCCTGAGATTCCTGAAAGATGCTTCACGCAGGTCCGGATCCTTGATTTCCATTCGGTTAAGGATGGTTTCCCGGTCGGATGCCAGCATGGTGGTGTCGGTTTCGACGAGGTGAGAGAAAAGCCGCCAGTTCTCTCCGCCGCCATGTGAAACGAAGTTCACCCTGGGGATGTCGCCGGCTATGCAGAGGCTGTCTGTCAGGAAGTCGGTATAGCCGGCAAAGAAGGCCGAAGCGGCCCCGGCCCGGCGCAAGGCGAGCGAGTTGTTCGCCACCGCAGCGCCCTCCGGGGACGCGTAGGCCGTAATCACTATGGAATCAAGGTCGAATTTGTCGTTTTCGAGTATATCCTTGATATTGCCCTTGATGCGCCCCATCTCGTAAGCGTTCATTCCAAGGTCTTCCCTTATCTCGCTCTTCCCTGCCCCGAATTCGATGTAGCACGATGTATTCGCCTCAACCCTGCGGGATATGACTTTTGTCAGGTAACGATCCTGCGGGTCCGCAAAGCCGGAAAGGGAACTGATGTAAAACGTCAGAGCGCCCGGACTGGGCAGCGTACATAGTTGTCTGTCCTCTTCGTAAACGGCTCCCTCGAGTTCAATTTCCACCTTCCTCAGCATAGGACGCGTATGTATTGTCTGCACATAGCTGTAGGTGATGTCGCCCTGCGGGGCCACCACTACCGTATCGAGCCTGAGGGCCTCCGTGCGGATGGGTGCTTTCACGTAGCGGCGGAACATCTTGTCCTTGCGGCTTGCTTTCCTGGCGTTGAGACGCTTGCGGTAGTGGTCGGTATAGTGTTCCACCGCCTCCTTTCCGGAGATGCCGAAAGCGCTCGTCCATCTCTCGTCGCTGACACGGGAGCTGTCCTGGCGGAATGCGTACAGTTCCGGCATATTCCTCTTCAGGAACAATTCCAGGTCGCTTTTATGAATAAAGAGAGTCGTATCCGTCACAATGCCGTCCACGAAGCGCGCATACCTTTCATATCCGCGCAGCTGGACCGCCCTATAACGCGATCCCGTGATATATACCGGATCCAGCGGCAGGTCGTCCCCCATTATATGCATCACGGGCGACATCCTTATCTGCCAACGGCTGTCGGTCAGGTCTGCAGGGACTCTGATATCGAACCGGAGCTCGACGAGACCCAGCCTTTCCGCCACGTTCCGGAAGGAAGCGACCACTACCGACGGCAGGATGACGTCGCTAGCGACCATGTCTCCGTTCTCATCGCGCACGGCTTTCATTATTATAAGGTCCTTCCCGTCCGCGTCCTTGATCATCATTGTGTCGCTCACCAACCGCTCCACCGGGACGTCCGGCACATGTGCGTCTTCTGCCAGGGCCAGGCCCGGCACGAAGGCGCCGGACCTGACCGATTCCATCTTCCGCGCCGGTCCGCAGGAGCAGACTAAGGCAAGGAGAATGGCCGGCAGACTACATTTCACAAGGGAACGCATCGTCATCGTCGATGATCGTGAGTTTGTTGGCCTGGATTTCCGTGGAATAGTGCTCCTGCCCGTCCATACCCGTGAACTTATTATAACGGATACGGCCGGTAACCCACACCTTGTCTCCCTTCTTCAGGTTTTCAAGTCCGCTGATTTTCTTGCCTTCCCATGCATTTACGTTATGCCACTGGGTGTCGATGACGGCTCCGCCACTGCGGTCCGTGTAGGCCAGATTCGTGGCTACCGTGAAACGAGCCACCTTCTTGCCTCCGACCTCCTGGAGCTTCACCGAGCCCACGAGGCCACGAATTTCGATTTTGTTGATCTGTTCCATATTCTTTGGTTTTTGGTCCGGTGCAAAGGTGGCGCATCGGCAGGCCAGCACCAAAGAAATGCGGCAAACATTCGCCTTAATATATGTTTCTGCTGACGATTGTGTGTTTTAACAAGACCATAAAAAAAATCTTATGATTTGCCTAAACTTAAATTTATATAAGTTTGCCGCAAAAATTTGGAGATACAAAACGTTCCATTCATCTTTGACGCAAAATAAACGATTATGACCGATAAGAAACACATGAGGCGCTGCCTCAACTGCGGGGACCTCCTGACCGGGCGGTCCGACAAGCTTTTCTGCTGCGGCAGATGCAAGAATGAATGGCACAACAAGATGACCGGCAGCGAGAAGCGCCGGCGCGAAAAAGTATTCGGCATACTGTGGAGAAACTACAAGGTGCTGGAGATGATGCTGGAAGGAGAAGAGCACACCCCAGAGATAGCCGATCTCGTAGCCGGAGGCTTCCGCCCCGAATTCATAACCGGTTACCAGCGCCTGCGTAGCGGACGCGAGGAATACCGCTGCTTCGACATCAGCTATAATAAAACGGAAGCCCGCCTGTACAACATCAGGCGGGCTCCGGAGCTCTTGTTTTGAGGAAGATTATTCCACTTCGGGGGCTTCGGTGGTTATGACATCCTTGATGAAGGTGTCGTAATCATCTTCCGTAATCATGTTGCAGGTGCCGTTGATCTGGGCGCCCATCTCCACCTGGATGCGGCGTACATGGATGTTGCCGTTCACGGCAGCAGTCGATTTGAGGGAGAAGGTGTCCTTCACATAGATGTCGCCTTCGATCTTTCCCCAGAAATCCACGTTGTCGCATGCAAGCGTTCCGGTGACGGAAGCATCTTCACCGACCACTACGCGGCCCTTGGAATAGACTTTTCCTTCAACCTTTCCGTCCACGCGGATATCGGCTACGGATGAGATTTCACCTTTGATGGCAGTGCCGGCCGAAATATGGCTGACGTTGTTGGCATCCACCTGAGTTGCGGGTTTGCTGATGTAATTCATATCGTCTTGGTTTTATATTATTCTGTTAAAGGCCACGGCCGTGGCAGTTCTTGTACTTCTTGCCGCTGCCGCAGGGGCAGGGATCGTTGCGCCCGATTTTCTTATCGACGCGCACGGGAGTGTTGGCCCTCTGTTCTCCGTTGGTGGTGAGGTCCTGGCGGCCGGCCTGAAGGGTGGACATATCCTGCCTCGGGCGCATCGCAGGGCGGTTGCCTGCCTCGGAAGCATCCCGCAGAGGTACGAATGCGCGCAGCAGGAAGCTCAGCACGTCCTGGTTCAGGGACTCGAGCATCTGGGCGAAGAGGTTGTAGCTCTCCAGCTTGTACACCACGATGGGATCCTTCTGCTCATAGGAAGCGTTCTGCACGCTCTGCTTGAGGTCGTCCATGTCGCGCAGATGCTGCTTCCAGTGCTCGTCTATCTGATAGAGTATGATGTTCTTGCTCAGCGTCTTACCCACTTCGCGACCTTCACTGTTGTAAGCCTTCTCGAGGTTGACGGAAACGGTCATGGTCTTGCGGCCGTCTGAGATGGGGATGGCGATGTTCTGGTACATCGAACCCTGCTTCTCGTACACGTTCTTGATGATGGGAGAGAGTTTCTCCACAAGAACGTCCATACGGCGGGTATAAACCTCCTGCATATGCTTGATAAGTGCATCCTCGAGCTCGTTCTGCTTGGCCTTGGCATAGAACTCGGCATCGAAGCCGGCATCTATGGAGAGCTTGCCCATCAGGGTCTCCTGGAAAGAGTCGTAGTCCATACCCTGGCACTGCTCGATGATGAGCGAGGCCGTGTCTATCATCATGTTGCTGAGGTCGATCTCAACCTTCTCGCCGCTGATAGCGTTGCGGCGGCGGGAGTAGATGGCCTCGCGCTGGTAGTTCATCACGTCGTCGTATTCGAGCAGGCGCTTGCGGATGCCGAAGTTGTTCTCCTCGACCTTCTTCTGCGCACGCTCGATGGTGGACGAGAGCATTGAGCTCTCCAAGGCTTCGTCGTCCTTCATGCCCAGACGGTCCACTATGCCTGCGATGCGTTCGGATCCGAACAGGCGCATCAGCTTGTCTTCCAAGGAAATGTAGAACACGGAAGATCCCGGGTCGCCCTGACGTCCGCTTCGGCCGCGGAGCTGGCGGTCGACGCGGCGGCTGTCGTGGCGCTCGGTGCCGATGATGGCGAGACCTCCCGCAGCCTTCACTTCGGGCGAGAGCTTGATATCGGTACCACGGCCGGCCATGTTGGTGGCGATGGTGACCGTGCTGCTCTGTCCGGCCTGGGCTACGATCTCCGCCTCCCTTGCGTTCTCCTTGGCATTCAGCACGTTATGACGGATGCCACGCATCTTGAGCATGCGGCTCAACAGCTCGGAAGTCTCCACGTCGGTGGTACCCACGAGCACCGGCCTGCCCTCGGACGAGAGTTCCACAATGCGCTGGATAACGGCGGCGTACTTGGCTTTCTTGGTCTTGTAGATGAGGTCGTCCTGGTCGTCGCGGATGACGGGGCGGTTGGTGGGGATGACCATCACGTCTAACTTGTAGATGCTCCAGAACTCACCTGCCTCCGTTTCTGCCGTACCGGTCATGCCGGACAGCTTGTGGTACATGCGGAAGTAGTTCTGGAGGGTGATGGTGGCGAAGGTCTGGGTGGCCGCCTCCACTTTCACATTCTCCTTGGCCTCCACGGCCTGATGCAGTCCGTCGCTCCAGCGGCGTCCTTCCATCACGCGGCCGGTCTGCTCGTCCACGATCTTGATCTTGCCGTCCACGATGATGTAGTCTACATCCTTCTCGAACATCGTGTAGGCCTTCAGCAGCTGGTTCACTGTGTGGATACGCTCGCTCTTGAGGGAGAAATCCTCCATCAACTCATCCTTCTTCTGCTGCTTCTGCTCCAGGTTGAGGGTTTCATCCTTCTGGATCTCCGCGATGCGGCTGCCGACGTCGGGGATGACGAAGAAGTCCTCGTTGCCCACGGCGTTCGCCAGCACCTCGTGGCCCTTGTCGGTCATATCTACCGAATGGAGTTGCTCGTTGATTACGAAGTACAGCGGATCGGTGACCACGGGCATCTCGCGTTCATTGTCCTGCATGTAGTAGTTCTCCGCCTTCTGGAGGAGGACCTTCATGCCCTGCTCGCTCAGGAACTTGATGAGCGGGGAATACTTCGGAAGTCCCTTGTGGGCACGCAGGAGCAGCTTTCCGCCTTCCTGCTCGTCGCCCGCGGCGATTGCCTTCTTGGCATCGTTCAGCACCTGGTTCACCAGCGAACGCTGGGCCTGATAGAGCCGCTCCACGAAGGGACGGAACTCCATGTACTGGCCGTCATCCTCCGCCTTTGCGACAGGACCGGAGATGATGAGAGGGGTTCGGGCGTCGTCGATGAGAACCGAGTCAACCTCGTCAACGATGGCGTAGTGATGCTTGCGCTGCACGAGGTCATCGGAGTTGATGGCCATGTTGTCGCGCAGATAGTCGAAGCCGAATTCGTTGTTGGTACCGAAGGTGATGTCGCACTCATACGCATTGCGGCGTGCGTCGGAGTTGGGCTGATGCTTGTCGATGCAGTCCACGCTGAGGCCGTGGAACATGTAGAGGGGCCCCATCCACTCTGAGTCTCGTTTGGAGAGGTAGTCGTTGACGGTCACCACGTGCACGCCCTTGCCGGCAAGCGCGTTGAGGAACACCGGCAGGGTTGCCACGAGGGTCTTACCTTCACCGGTAGCCATTTCCGCAATCTTGCCTTCGTGAAGGGCGATACCGCCGATGAGCTGCACGTCGTAGTGCACCATATCCCAGGTGATCTCGTTGCCACCGGCCACCCATTTATTGTGATAGACGGCCTTGTCGCCTTCGATGGTTACGAAGTCGTGGGTCGCGGCGAGAGTGCGGTCGAAGTCGTTGGCTATCACCGTGATGGTCTCGTTCTGAGCCAGGCGCCTGGCGGTGGATTTGACTATCGCGAATGCCTCGGGAAGGATTTCTGTGAGGGCCTTCTCGATGGCCTCGTCTTCATCCTTTACGAGTTTATCCGACTCCGTGGCAAGTTTTTCCTTCTCGGAAACCGGAATGTCCTTGTCCAATTCGAGTTTGATTTCCGCGATGCGGTCCTCGAAAGGCTTTTCTACCTCTCGGAGGTGAGCGCGGAGTTTTGCCGAATGAGCGCGGAGTTCGTCTGCTGACAATTTGTCAATTTCGTCGTATGCTGCAAGTATCTTGTTCAGTAAAGGTTTGACTGCTTTGTAGTCGCGGTCAGCCTTGGATCCGAACAATGCTTTAATAACGTCTGCTAATGCCATTTTTATAAAATAAGTGTAGTCTGCAAATTTAAATATAATATTGGCGATTACAAAAATTTTGCCTATGTTTGCAGTCACTTTTGCAGTCACTGATTGCATTTGCAGGATTAGCACATCGGTAGTGCATTGGCTTCCCAAGCCAAGGAGGAGGGTTCGACTCCCTTATCCTGCTCGAAAGAAGGCCCGGATTTCGTCCGGGCCTTCTTGCATTCCCGGGCTCGTGGTCACCAGATGCCTTATTTGACCACGAGGGTGGCGTTTTAAGGGGGTTCGTGGTCACCAGAGGCCCGATTTGACCACGAGGGTGGCGGAGCGGCCAAACAATTCGCCAATATCCTTTCTGTCCAGTTTTAATATTCGCTGAATCTGGCCTTCTGATGCGTTATAATCCTGACGCATCATTCGTGCATACTCCAACTTGACATTTTGTGGAAGCATTGAAGGCCTGTTTTCATCGTATTCCCTTTTACTCTTTGTTACCACCATTGCAAACATCTCTTCATCAGTCAGTATTATCTCCTCTCCAAGAG
>JAEENZ010000060.1 GCA_016283985.1 Bacteroidales bacterium
GCGGATGAGGTGGAACTGCTAGGTTGGGGATCGGCATCGCCGGACGTGCCCGTGGACAGAAATGCCCTGAGGTGGGCGGTGACCGTCAATCCCTGGGGTTTTGAAGAAAGGAACTTTGTCATAAGTTGATGGGTATGAAAAGGATATTGATGGAATTGTGTCTGGGCCTTGCCTGGCTCCTGACTGTCGGTTGCGCGAAAGAAATGTGCCGGGAAAAGACAAATGGCAGCGTTGCTACGCTGTCTTTGAAGGTGGACTGCCCATTTCAGTCAAAAAGCTCCATCATTGTTGATGAAAGCCGGGTCCGCGACCTGAACGTTTGGGTTTTCAGTTCATCCGGCGTCCTGGCGGAGTCGTATTACTTCGAAGACTTGTCCATACACGGTTCAGGCAGTGTTAGTTTTGATTCTTCGGCAGGCGGACACAGCAGTTTGATAGTGATAGGCAATGCCGGTCGAAAGTTACAGGCACCGCCGGTTGAATCAGAAGAAGCCTCGTTCAGGATGGACTATCCTCCCGGAACACCCGGAACTGTGCTGATGGTGGGCGAGGGGGCTTTGACGATGACATCAACCGGATTGAGGAGCGATGTGTCGCTTAAGCGGGACATGTGCAGGATAGCGCTGAAAACCGGACTGTCCTCCTCTCTGGCGGCAGGCGGCGGGGTGCTGGGTGGCAATGTGAAGATACGGGAAGTCCGGTTTGTCAACAGTCCTGCGTCTTTTTCCATCCTGCCAGGTGCGGCCTGGGACAGTGCGAGCCTGTTCAAAGCCACATCAAATACTGTTTTCCAGACCGGAGACTGCCTCTCCGCCGCCGACCTCGCAACTTTGCAGGCAGGAGGGACAGTGTATCTTTACAGTTTGCCGAACTATACCGATGTGGATTATTCCGACAGGCCTTTGCCGTCCACCTTATATGCCACCTATATAGAGATGACGGTAGATTACGAAGCTTCGGGAAATATCAGTGAAGGCAGTGCGGTATGCCGTTTTTATGCAAATGACGGAAATAAGATAGGCCTTCAGGGTGGATGCAGCTACACTTGCATGGTAACCCTCAGTAACGATGGGGCAAGCAATACATGGCGGAAAGACGATTTCCGTTTTGAAATACCCTCCGCTTTCACTGCCGGAGAAGCAAAGGAAGTGACATTGCATTCCCGTACGCATGTCGGGACTGATGTGTCTTTTTCTCTGTCGAAGACTCCGGGTGTAAGCAGCACGGGAACGTTCAGGATCGGGGAGAAGGTATATGGAGATTATTTAAGCGGGGTCAAGGTGGCTGCGCTGAGTGCCGGTTCGGATACACTTTATTGCTTTGATTCTATGGGAAAGCTGATGGGTTCCGTGCCTCTTGAAGCATCATTCCCGTCCATTTGCGTATCCGACAAAGAACTGGATGTGCTGGGAGATATGGTGAATCTGGATATACAGGGCCTGTCGGCAGTTTATTCGGCCAGGGAATCGGATGCTTTGTTCGGCAGCCTTTATTCCATTGCATCCATGGAGGCTCTGGAACCGGTGTCGGGACTTTACGGACAGGATTTCATATATGCAGACACGTCAGGCGAGAGGCTTTATGTAAACAAGATACAATGGAACAGAAGCGGTTCGTCCCATGATTGGACGGAAGCCGTTGGAAAGACTATTCCGTACAGGGTGACGCTTTCCTGCGGGATAACGGCAGACTTTAACGTCAGTATCACCAACCAGGTAATGGGCCCGCTGGAAGGAAGTGTCTACTTCGGAGAAGCTTTTGATATGCGTATGGTGGAAGACCCTCTTCCGGCGGTAGCAGAACTCGATAACCACAATACGATAACGGCAGTAATAACTGCCGGCATCCCGAGAGAATTCTGCAAGTCGCGACAGGAACGGGAGGCGGACGGATGGATGACCTTTTTCGGTGGTGCCAGGTTGGAAGGTGGTAACGATGCCGATGGTTACATCCGGGAATATAGCATAAACCTGATACGCTGGGAGTTGCCCAAAGAGGCTGTGCGAATGGAGTACGGAGCGGCTGTGCCATTGTTTATCGGGAAAAGGAATCCCCACTGCAACGAGTATGTGAAGGCCCGTGTCGGGTATTATGCATCGACATGTTATAACCCCATAGGAGTCGAGGTCCTGGTCGAGGTCGTGAATGCAGGCGGTTTAGTAACCTGCCTTTGCTTCCGCCCGCACGATACTTCCGTCGTGCTCGATGTCAGCGAGGGCGCTTTTGTCTATCAGGGCAGGGATGGAGGAAATCTTTTCAGTGGTAATACAGGCATAGGATCCTCTGGATATGCAGTAATGACTGATGGAAGCTATCTGGAGACGAACTGGAATGGAGACCTTACATCGCTGCCGGAATTCAACGAGAATAACGGCGCATTCTATTCTTCATCGGATTTCATATACGATGTGGTGTCTCCGTACAACGGTAATGCCTTCGGAGCGAAAAACGGGCGGCACCTGGCGCTGTACTATTATGCCCCTTATACCTATCAGGGCGGACATGCGGAGATAGCAGACGAAAACGGACACGTCAGCCATAAAGGGAACGTGTCCGTAGAAAAGTGGAGCGTTTCGTCGAAGGCTTTCTTCGACTGGGACGACTCCTAGATCAAGCGGTTTTCTTCTGCGGATCCTTGAACAGGATGGCGAAGAGGATGCCCACCACGCAGGCGTAGCCGGCGAATACATACCAGGTCGTGGCCCAGTTTGCGGGAGTGTTGAACACGTCGAAAGCTTCTACGACCTTGCCGGCTGCGAGTGTGCCGATGGTGGCGCCGAGACCGTTGGTCATCAGCATGAACACGCCCTGGGCGCTGGAACGGATGTCCGGGGTGGTGTTCTCGTTAACGTAGAGCGAGCCGGAGATGTTGAAGAAATCGAAAGCGACGCCGTAGACAATGCAGCTCAGCACGAAGAGCAGCACGCCCGGCCATGCAGGGTTGCCCGCTCCGAAGAAGCCGAAACGGAACACCCATGCGAACATGGCCATGAGCATCACCTTCTTGATGCCGAACTTCTTCATGCAGATGGGAATCAGCAGGATGCAGAGGGTTTCGGATGCCTGGCTGATGGCAATGAGGGCGTTGGAGTTCTTGACTGCAAAAGTGTCTGCAAGTGCAGGATCGGCTGCAAATGAACCAAGGAACGTGTTGGCATAACCGTTGGTTATCTGAAGCGATGCGCCGAGCAGCATCGAGAAGATGAAGAACACTGCGAACTGTCCGTCCTTGAACAGGCTGAAGGCCTTGAGTCCGAACGCTTCCGCAAGACTCTTGGCCTCACCGCGGTTGACTTCGCATGCGGGCATGCTGAGTGCATATGCGCAGAGGACAAGCGACAGGATGCCGGAAGAGTACAGTTGGGTGTAGCTGTCCTGCATGGCGACTCCGCCGACCTTCACGAAGTTGGTCGCAAGCATGCTGACTATGAAGCCGACGGTTCCGAACACGCGTAGGGGAGGGAACTCCTTGACAGGATCCATGCCGGCCTTGCCCATGGCATTGTATGCTACGGAGTTGGATATTGCTATGGTGGGCATGTAGAATGCCACGCTCAGGCTATAGAGCACGAACAGGGGAGCGAACTGCACGGCGCCTCCGGCGTTCATGCAATAGAATCCCGCCCCCAGCATGAACAGGCCTGCGAGGCCGTGGCAGAGGGACAAGGTCTTCTGTGCCTGGATGAAGCGGTCTGCGACTATGCCCATGAGCGTAGGCATGAAAATGGACACGATGCCCTGCATGGCAAAGAACCACTTGATCTGAGGTCCCAGGCCGGAATTGCCGAGGTAGCGTCCAAGTGAAGTGAGGTACGCACCCCATGCGGCATACTGGAGCACCAGCATCAGGACGAGCCTGATCTTGAGTTGTGTGTTTTTCATTATGGTGTCGATTGAATGATCAGCTAACAAATTTAGTCATTTTTTCTTCTATTTTGATTATCTTTGAAAGATGAAATTCGAAAAGACGCATTCCGACCTTTCTTCCGCCGCCAGGTGCGGTGTGCTGCATACGGATCACGGGGACATCCGTACCCCGATCTTCATGCCGGTCGGTACCGTCGGTTCGGTGAAAGGGGTTTATCATAAAGACCTGAAGGATGACGTGCAGGCAGAGATCATCCTCGGCAATACCTATCACCTGTACCTCCGCCCGGGACTGGATA
Source organism: Bacteroidales bacterium (assembly GCA_016283985.1). The sequence goes on from JAEENZ010000060.1 coordinate 4,167, forward strand.
TATTGAAGCAGGCCGGCGGACTTCACCGTTTCGAAAGCTGGGACCGTCCCATCCTCACCGACAGCGGCGGATTCCAGGTGTTCAGCCTCAGCCCCATCCGCAAACTTACCCCGGAAGGATGCACCTTCCAGAGCCATATAGACGGCAGCCGCCACACATTCACGCCGGAGAACAACGTGGATACACAGCGCATCATCGGTGCGGATATCTGCATGGCGCTGGATGAATGCTGTCCCGGCGATGCCGACCACTCCTATGCCCGCAAGAGCTTGAATCTGACCAAGGGCTGGTTGGAGCGGTTCGCAAAGCGTTTCCGCGAGACGGAGCCTCTCTACGGCTATAGTCAGTGCTTCTTCCCGATTGTGCAGGGATGCATCTATCCCGACCTTCGGAAAGAAGCGGTAGACCATGCCGTGCAGTTCGATGCCGACGGCTATGCCATCGGCGGCCTTGCGGTAGGGGAGCCGACCGAGAAGATGTACGAGATGCTGGAACTGGTCTGCCCCCTGCTTCCTGACGACCGTCCACGTTACCTGATGGGCGTAGGCACTCCCGCGAACATCCTGGAAGGTATCGCCCGCGGCGTGGACATGTTCGACTGCGTGATGCCCACGCGCAACGGCCGCAACGGCATGCTATTCACGTGGAGCGGCATCATGAACATGCGGAACGAGAAATGGAAAGACGATTTCAGCCCGCTGGATCCGGACGGCACGTCGTTTGTTGACCATACATACACCAAGGCATACCTGCGTCATCTATTCATTTCCGGAGAGATGTTCGCGGGAATGATTGCAAGCGAGCACAACCTCGCTTTCTATCTCGACCTTGTCCGCCAGGCCCGCGCCCACATTGAGGCCGGGGACTTTGCGGCCTGGAAGGATGCGGCCGTGGCCAAACTGACTCAGAGATTATGAGGAAACTCGATATCTACATATCAAAGAAGTTCATCACCACCTTCTTCATGGCGCTGCTGCTCATAATCGGCATCGTCATCATCTTCGACATCTCCGAGAAGGTGGACTACTTTGTGAAGAACGAGGCGCCCCTGAAGGCCATCATAGTCGATTATTACCTGAATTTCGTGCCGTATTTCATGAACATGTTCAGCCCTTTGTTCGTGTTCATCACCGTGATTTTCTTTACGTCCAGGATGGCGTCCAATTCGGAGTTCATCGCCATGCTGTCGGGCGGAATCAGCTATGCGCGCATCCTGGTGCCCTATGTGGCCTGTGCAATCCTGATCGGTATGCTTTCCCTGGGCCTGAATCTTTACGTGATTCCTAAATCGAATGTTACCAGAACGGCTTTCGAAGAGAAGTATATAAAGAACAAACCCGTCCGATTCCGCAATGTCCACTACCAGATTGCTCCTGGACAGTTCGTATACGTGGAGTCTTTCAGCCGCTGGAACAATACTGCATACAAGTTCACCCTGGAAACCGTAGACCATAATAAACTCAAGAGCAAACTGGAGGCGGACAGTGCCGTTTGGGACAGCACCAAACAGTGCTGGAGGCTGCGGAATTGGTTCATCCGGGACTATGCTTCAGGCCTCGAAGACCACATTACCAGCGGGGAGAGGAAAGATACCGTGATAGAATTGACCGTGACGGACTTCTACCGTAATGAAAAGACGGTTGAAACGCTCCCCATCAAAGACCTCAATCAGCTGATAGCTACGCAGAACATGCGCGGGGATGCAAATGTCATGTTCGCCGAAATAGAGTTACATAATCGTTTTGCCATGCCTTTCTCCGCCATCATCCTGACAATCATGGGAGTGTGCCTGTCATCGCGAAAGAAGCGTGGCGGCATAGGCTGGAATCTCGGCATTGGCATTGGACTGGCTTTCTCATACATCCTGTTCCTTCGTTTCGCTCAGATGTTCGTTTATGCCGGCACCATGCCGGCCGGGGTTGCGTTGTGGATCCCGAATCTGCTGTTTGCCTTGATAACCGTTTTCCTTTATAAAAAAGCTCAGAAGTAATGACAGTCAAAGTCGTGAACAAGGGCCTGAACGCCCTCCCGCAGTACGCTACGCTGGCATCTGCCGGCATGGACGTACGTGCTTCCCTCGCTTCTCCCGTAGTACTGGCCCCGCTCCAGCGTGCCATGATCCCTACCGGCCTCTATCTTGAGATTCCGGTCGGATATGAAGTGCAGGTACGCCCCCGCAGCGGCCTGGCGGCCAAGAAGGGCATCACCGTGCTGAATACTCCTGGCACCATCGACGCCGACTATCGTGGAGAGGTTAATGTAATCCTGGTGAACCTTTCGGACCAGCCGTTCACGGTTGAACCGGGGGAGAGGATTGCACAGCTGGTGCTGGCGAAGCACGAGAAAATTGACTGGGAGGAGGTTGCAGAGTTAGGTGCAACCGAACGCGGGGAAGGTGGATTCGGCAGCACTGGGACGAAATGAGTACGGAGGAGCTTTACAAGTTGTATTGCGAGTGCGGATGCAAAGTCAGTACCGACAGTCGCACTATTCCGGCCGGAGCAATCTTCTTTGCGCTCCGCGGGGAGAATTTCGATGGCAACGAGTATGCGGTGAAGGCTCTCGAAGCCGGCGCTTCGTATGCTGTAGTGAATGAGGATTTTTCTCTACAGCATACCCCCAACAGCCAGATTATCCCTGTAGCAGACCCGTTCCGGAGCCTTCAGGAGCTGGCGATCCATCACCGGAAGGTGCTGGGAATCCCGGTGATAGGGCTGACGGGGACAAACGGAAAGACTACTACGAAGGAACTGATAGCTGCGGCTTTGGGAGCCAAGTTCAAGGTGGCCGCCACGAAGGGCAACCTGAATAATGACATAGGCGTGCCGCTGACGCTGCTTTCGATACCGATGGATGCCGAGATCGCCGTCGTGGAGATGGGTGCAAACCACCCGGACGATATTGCGAAACTGGTAAAAGTAAGCCAGCCGGATTACGGTTACATCACCAATGTAGGAAAGGCTCATCTGCTTGGCTTCGGTTCCTACGAGGGCGTGCTGGCTGCTAAGACTGAACTGTACAAGTGGCTGGGCAGCCATAAGGGCTCGCTCATTTTCGTGAATACGGACCATACCGACCTGGCCGCAGCTGCCCGCAGGCAGGCCTGCCACCAGTGGGAATTCAGCCGGGAATCCATGAAGGTGAAATTGCTTCCCACCACGGCCGAAAACCCTTTCCTGGCTATGCAGGTGGGGGATTCGGAGATCCATACGAAGCTTGTGGGCGCATATAATGCAGACAACGTGCTGGCCGCACTGTCCATCGCAGAGTACTTCGGAGTTAAGCGTGCTGATGCCATCGCAGCCATCGAGGCCTATACCCCTGCGAACAGCCGTTCACAGTTGGAAAAGACCGCGCGCAATATCCTGATCGTGGATGCCTACAATGCCAATCCTACATCCATGGGGTTGGCAATCGATAACCTAGCGGCAATACGGTCTGACGGCAAACTGGCCCTGCTCGGCGACATGCGCGAACTGGGCGACGCTTCAGTGGAGGAGCATAAAAACATAGTCCGGAAGCTCGTTGCCTCCGGACTGAAATCATATCTTGTGGGAGAGGAATTCGGCAAGGCCTTGTCGGAGCTTGGCATCGTCCCCGGTGCAGATCCGCTGATTCTTGGCTGCTTCCTCACTTCCGATGCCCTGGCCGAATACATCTCCGACCATCAGGCCGCCTTCTCCGGCGCCACGGTCCTCGTCAAAGGCTCCCGCGGCATCCGCATGGAAAAGGTCCTGCCGGAATTATAGCGTATCCATCATCGCAAAGACGCGCTTCTGCACTTCTTCGATGGTGCCTACGCCATCGATTTCGTGATAGATTCCCTTGTCTTTATAGACCTCGATAAGGGGTTCCGTCTTGGCGTGATATGTCTTGATGCGGTTGGCGATTGTCTCATCGGATGCATCGTCGGCCCGGCCTTCGATGAGGGCGCGGCCCTTGATGCGGGCTTTGATCTCCTCGTCGGGAATCATCAGAGAGATGACACCGGTTACATACTCGTCGCGTGCTTCGAGCATTTCGTCCAGGTCCATCGCCTGCTGAACCGTGCGGGGAAAGCCATCGAGGAGGAATCCGTTGACTTCGGGATACTTGGCGAAAGTCTGGGCGATCATTCCTTCCACCACCTCGTCGGGTACGAGATTACCCTTTTCAATCAGGGCTGCCGCCTGCTTTCCAAGCTCGGTTCCGGCTGCAATCTCGCTGCGCAGGAGTTCTCCGGTGGAGATGTGCTTGAGGTTGTATTTCTTGACCATGGGAGCCGCGTGGGTCCCTTTTCCGGCGCCGGGAGGGCCGAACATGATAAAGTACTTCATATAACTTATTCTAATACGTAAATATCCTTTAGGTTGCGTCCGAGCTCGTCGTAGTCCAGGCCGAAGCCGACTATGAAGCGGTTGGGAATCTCGGCGCCCACGTAATCCAGTTTATCCTTGCCCTGGAAGACCTCGGGCTTCAGGAGCATTGTGCAGATGCGCACGTCCTTGGCACCCTTGTCCAACAGTTTCTTCTTGAGGGCGATGATGGTATTGCCGGTATCCACGATATCTTCGCACACAATTACAGTCTTGCCAACGATGTCCGTGCTGAGTGGCATGGTTTCCTTCACCACTCCGGTGGAGGTCGTGCCTACATAGGAAGACAATTTCATGGATGCAAGTTCAACGGGGAAATTGATTCTCTTCAATAGTTCTCCCGTGAACATGATGGATCCGTGAAGCACGCAGAGCAGCACCGGTATGTCTTTTTCTGCCTTTTTTGCATAGGAGAGTCCGGCATCACAAAAATCTTTGTTTAACCTATCTGCCACACCGTCAATGATTTGCGAGACTTTCTCGTAGGGGATGAAAGGTACGAAAACTTTGTCGTGAATAAAAATTTTATCCATAGTAAATGAATCAATGCATAAAGTTACAATTTTTTCGCGATACGGAAACATAAAAAAAGTTTTCGCTATGCATTTATTTGATTGACATTTGTTTTACGGCTCGCTATATTGGCGGCATGATGCTGTTGATATCGATGTTGGAAGCCGTTCTGCTCCTCACAGGGGCCGGCAGTGCGGAAGAACTCTCGGAGAGCGAGTTTGAGCGTTTCGAGGCTCTGGCTGCCCATCCCGTGTGTATAAACCTAGCATCCGCCGGAAGGCTGCGTTCCTGCGGCCTGTTCAGCGAGTACCAGGTCGCGAGTCTGCTGGATTACCGGGAGCGTACCGGGGACATCCTTTCGCTGACGGAACTTGGCACGGTGCCCGGATTCACCCCCGGCCTCGTGTCTGCGCTGGCGTACTTCATATCCCTGGAAAGCTACAACCCGGCGGGCGCCAGGGAGAAAACACGCATCCGGCAGGAGGCCATGGGGCGGATGACAGTGAAAAAAGGGAACGGATCGAAGCAGGCTGCCACGGTTGCTTACGCCGGAAAATACCATTTGGAGAATGGCGAGAGAGCGGATCTTTATCTTTCGTGGAAGACCGGACCTACCGCCAGCCTGACGGTTTATGGCCGGCGACCGTGGAAACTGATCGCTGGGGATTACAACGTGCGCCTGGGCCAGGGGCTTCTTGTCTGGGACGGGTTCATGTTGGGTGGATACCCCTCCGTGGCATCGTTCCGGCGGAATGCATCCGGATTCTCGGGCACGGGTTCTTTCACTCCGGGCAGGCGGGGGCTGGCTACCGCATATGACGGACGGAGGTGGCAGGTGTCGGCAGGACTTTTTGCTGAAGGGGAGGTGATCGGGGGTGTCGTGGGATCGGCATCCTGGTCTGGTAGTAGCGGAAGTTTAGGGGTGAATGCCCTCTGCGGGCAGAGCGGTAGCGGCATCTCGATTGACTGGAAGAAGGCTTTCGGGCATCTGGCCACGTTCGGGGAGGCGGGTTATGCAGGCGGTTTTTCAGGATTGGCCGGAGCTGTCTGGGAACCGGCGTACAAACTTGCCTTCTCCGTTTTGGGGCGGTACAGGCCTTTGGTCGATGATGCCGGTGCCGCAGCGGGGTTTCAATATCGCTGGCTTAGCCTGACCGCCGACCTGACCATTCATCCAGAGAAATACCGGCTTCGAAAAAACAATTACGAACAGATTAAGATAATACTGAATGCGACTCCGGAGTTTTCGCGAGACGGCTGGGTGTTCATGCCTATGATCCGCTGGACTGAACGAATGCAGTTGAGCCCTTCTGGAGATGCCTTTCAGGCCGTCTGGAGGCACGATCTGCGATGCGATTTTAAGGTTTCACGCAAGTGGCTGCAGACCTGCCTGCGGCTGAACGGTGTGAAGACGGTGGATTACCGTCCCGGAGGCCTGGCATATCTGGAAGTCGGATACAAAACCCCGTCTGACACGGCTCGGCTTCAGATTTCAGCTTATCTGCGGGGGACTGTCTGCGACACGGAAAACTGGACTTCCCGCATCTATGCCTACGAGCGGGACCTTCCCGGTTCCTTCAGCGTTCCCGCATGGTATGGCCGAAAGGCCGGCCTTTGCTTCGTCGCCGGTGTCTCCTACCGCCGCCGCAAGGCCACCCACCGCCTCAACCTCCGTGCCTCCACCCGTGATTTCAAGCTGCAGTATCAGTTGCGGCTTTATTAAAACACAGGACGCAATTCACAACCTTGGTCGCGATCTGCTGAACTCCTCATTATCAGTCTTATAATATCTGCCACCACCGGCCT
>JAEENZ010000061.1 GCA_016283985.1 Bacteroidales bacterium
AAACCGGCGACAGCCGTACTGCCGATATCACCATCAATTGCGAAAAGTCTACTGCCACCGTGCCGGTGACCCAGCTCCAGAACAATGTAATGGTGCTGGAGAATCAGACTTTCAGCGTGGCTGCAGCGGGTGAGACCATCACCCTGCCCGTCAGGACCAACGTAACGGTAACCCCGTCGTCCGACGTCGCGTGGATAACCGTTGCCCAGACCAAGGCTGTGGAAGAACATTCCTTCTCCATCACTGTGTCCGCAAACGAGGCATATGAAGAGCGTGAGGGGCATGTGACATTCACCTCCGACGCCGGAAATGCCGTTATCACGGTTAAGCAAGAAGCAGCGGAAGAGCCCTCTGATGGTATTATCCGTATTCTTGCCATCGGAAACAGCTTCTCGCAGGATGCAGTGGAGCAATACCTCTGGAACCTGTTCAATGCCGCAGGTAAAAAGGTTATCATCGGCGATCTGTACATTGGGGGATGCTCGCTGGAGACTCATTATAACAATTCCCAGTCAGATGCTGCAGAATATTATTACCGTAAGATAGTGGATGGCGAAAAAACCGAAACCAGATCCAGTCTTGCCGCCGGTCTCGAAGATGAGAAGTGGGATTACGTGAGTTTTCAGCAGGTCAGCGGATTGTCCGGACAGGCGGAGACTTATGAGCCTTATCTGGGCAACCTTATCACCTATGTGAAGGGAAAGGTTGGCGAAAAAGCCACTCTCCTTCTCCATCAGACCTGGGCTTATGCTACCACGTCCGACCATTCTGACTTCTCCAAGTACGACAAGAACCAGATGACAATGTATAATGCCATCATGAGCGCCGGACAGACGGCTATGGCTGCACATTCCGAGCTTAAGGCCGTGGTTCCTTGCGGAACTGCAATCCAGAACGGACGCACCACCTGGCTCGGCGACACTTTCAACCGTGACGGCTATCATCTTGAGGTTACCTACGGCCGCTTCACTGCTGCCTGCACCTGGTACGAGACCATTTCGGGAGAATCTGTGCTGAATACTACCTGGCATCACGAGAATATCGATGATACCCTTGCCGAGATTTGCCGTGCAGCCGCACATGCGGCTTGCGCAAAGCCTTGGGAAGTGACCGAACTCACCGACTATAAGACTCCCACCACCCAGGACCCCGACTTCACCGTTCCCGTACAGATCGACTTTGGAGCCGGCACAACTGCAACCCCTGCAGGCTGGAGCCGGGTGCCCGTCTATTCAACCACGGATCCTGTCTTCCTCAAGAACGCCGAAGATAAATATGCAAGCATCAGCATTACCGGCTTGAGCGGCTTCACCGCCAACTATAATGGGGTGGGCGGCGAAGTAGATCAGGAACTCACCATCAACGGAGTCAATTATCCTAAAGGTGTCTGGTATGATGGCATTATGATTGGTGGCACCAAGAATCAGGGTGATGTAGGTCCTGCGGTCGTTACCATCTCCGGATTCGATCCTTCCCTCACATACGACCTTACCATCATTGCGGTTCGCTGGAACGGAAGTGCTGCCGCACGTATAAGCGAGTACAAAGTGATAGGCAAGACGGAATCCGAAGCCAAGAGTATCAATACCGGTCTTAAGAATATAACCGCCACCGATGGCAACTTCGATGGCTTTGGCATCAGTTTCACCGGAGTGGCTCCCGCCTCGGATGGCACCATCAAGGTATCCATCATAGGCAAAGATACCACTCTTGCTGCTGACGGACATATCAACGCACTTACCATTAAAAAAGTTCAATGATAACAAGCCTTATCCTAGCTCTTACAGTGTTCCTGCTCCCCAACCCTTATGGAAGGGAGCAGGTATCTCTTGACGGCAAATGGTCCGCTATCGTCGATCAGTACGAAGTGGGTGCCGGAAAGAAACTCTGGCTCGACCGCGAGCCTGCGGACAAGACAGAATTCCTTGAATATTCCTGGAAAGGGGGCATGACGCTGGATGTCCCCGGGGACTGGAACCATCAGGAGCCCGGTCTCTGGTGGTATGAAGGAACAGTCTGGTATTCAAGGCATTTCCAGGCGGTAAGGGAGGAAGGAAAAAGGCGTATATTATACTTCGCTGGAGTGAGTCTCCGTTGCGAGGTCTGGCTGAACGGCACCAAGGTGGCAAGTCACGAAGGTTCGTTCACACCCTTCCAGGCAGATGTCACGGATGTGTTGAAAGAAGGCGACAACTTCCTGGCTGTGCGCGTGAACAACAACCGCCGTGCGGATGCAATCCCCGCCATGTCTTTCGACTGGTGGAACTATGGCGGCATAACCCGCGAGGTAATGCTGTTGAGCGTGCCGGAGAGGCATATATCAGATTATTTCGTGAGGCTGGAGCCAGGCGCCTCCGACCGCATCCGCGTGGATGTAAAACTCTCCGAACCGGTTGCAGAAGAGGTTCGTTTCGAGATTCCGGAGCTTAAACTTAAAGGAAAATTGCAGACGGGCTCCGACGGCAGCGCCAGCGCGGTATTCAAGGCCCGTAAGCTGAAGCTATGGGCGCCCTTGTCCCCGAAACTCTATGATGTCAGGATTGCCACCGCGGAGGATGCCGTGAGCGACAGGATAGGTTTCCGCCAGATTGAGGTGGAAGGCACCGGCATACTCGTGAACGGGGAGAAGACCTTCCTCAAGAGCATCTCCTTCCACGAAGAAATCCCTATGGAAAAGCGCAGGGCCGTTTCCGAGGACGATGCGCATGTGCTGGTGGATGCCGCACTGGAACTGGGCTGCAACACCATCCGCCTGGCCCACTATCCGCAGAGCGAGCATATAGTCCGCTATGCTGAGGAGAAAGGCCTGCTGATCTGGGAAGAAATCCCCCTCTGGCAGGGCATAGATTTCTCGAATGAGGATACCTACCGCAAGGCAGAGACCTATCTTTGGGAGATGATTGCCCGGGACCGCAACCGCTGCGCCATAGGCTTCTGGAGTATCTCCAACGAGACAAAACCTGCACCTGCGCGTGATGCGTTCCTGAGCCGCCTTCTCAAGTACGGCCGTTCGCTGGACGGCTCCCGTCTCTTTGCATCCGCTTTCGACGTGGCCTACTACATTCCCGAGGCGGACGAGTTCCAAATGAAGGACGGCTTTGCAGGCGAGTTGGACGTTATAGGCGTCAATAAATATATGGGCTGGTATGCCAAATGGCCCAAACCCGCCGCAGAAATCAAGTGGAATGTGTTTACGGACAAGCCGCTTATAATCAGCGAGTTCGGATGCGAAGCCCTGGCTGGACGCAAGGGGCGGGCCGATGAAGCCGGCTCATGGAGCGAAGACTATCAGGCCGCCCTCTACCGGGACAATCTGACCATGTTCCGCAACATCCCCAATCTGGCCGGCGTCTCGCCCTGGGTGCTCTTCGATTTCCTGAGCCCCTACCGCCAGCATCCGGTCAATCAGTCATCATTCAACCGCAAGGGCCTTCTTTCGGACAAGGGAGTAAAGAAACAGGCTTGGCACATCATGCACGAGTACTACTGCGGTGCCGTGGCTTCCTACCGCGATGCCTCTGCCCCTGTGGATGCCCGCGTGGAGGATCTGTTGTCGCAGATGACCCTTCACGAGAAGGTGATGCAGCTGAATCAGTACACTCTTGGCCGCAACGACAACGTGAACAACATCGGCGAGGCCGTGAAGAATATCCCCGCCGAGATAGGTTCCCTTATTTATTTCGATACCGACCCGAAGTTGCGCAACGCCATGCAGAAGCGGGCGGTGGAGCAGTCCCGCCTGGGAATCCCCATCCTCTTCGGTTACGACGACATCCACGGTTTCAAGACCCTCTATCAGATTTCCCTTGGCCAGGCCTGCTCCTGGAATCCGGAACTGGTGGAGAAGATGTGTGCACATTCTGCCCGTGAGGCACGCCGCAGCGGTGTGGACTGGACATTCTCTCCCATGATCGATGTTGCGCGCGATCCCCGCTGGGGCCGCGTGGCGGAGGGTTACGGGGAAGATCCCTACGTGAATGGAGTCTTCGGTGCCGCCACCGTGCGTGGATACCAGGGCGCAGGTCTGACATCCCAGGATGCAGTGGCCTCCTGCCTCAAGCATTTCGTCGGCTATGGCGCCTCGGAGGCCGGCCGCGATTATGTCTACACCGAGATCTCCCGTCCCACACTCTGGAACGTGTACCTTTATCCTTATAAAATGGGTGTGGATGCGGGAGCGGTGTCGCTCATGAGTTCGTTCAACGACATAAGCGGCGTGCCCGGCTCGGCAAATCACTATACCATGACCGGGGTCCTGCGGGACCGCTGGGGCTTCGACGGGCTTGTTGTCTCCGATTGGGATGCGGTGAAACAGCTTATCAATCAGGGATATAGCGCCGACCTGAAGGAGGCTTCCGCAGCCGCCCTGACCGCTGGCGTGGATATCGATATGATGTCCCACGGATACGACAGATACCTGGAGGAACTGGTAGGAGAGGGGAAGGTTCCCGAGAGTGTGGTGGACGAGGCCGTACGCCGCGTGCTGCGGGTGAAGTTCCGCCTTGGCCTCTTCGAGAACCCTTACACCCCCGAATCTGCTCCCGAGGAGCGATTCTTCCTTCCAGAGGCCATGCAGACCGCATCCGAACTGGCGGCTGAATCGATGGTGCTGCTGAAGAATGACGGCATCCTGCCCCTGAAGGGGGTGAAGAAACTGGCTGTCATCGGCCCTCTGGCCAAGAACGGCAGCGACCTGCGCGGAAACTGGCGCGGACATTCCGAAGCTGATGAGGTAGAGGTTTTCTTCGATGCGATCGTTCGGGAGTTCCCGGATGCCGAGGTGCGTTATGCTGAAGGTTGCGAAGTTGAGGGGAAAAAGGCTGACAATATCAACGATATCGTGGAACTGGCCAAATGGGCGGATGCCGTGGTGTTGTGCCTGGGCGAAAAACTGAACTGGAGCGGGGAGAACACCTCCCGCACCTCCATCGCCCTGCCAAATGGCCAGCAGGAATTGTTAAGCATGGTCAGTATGGCCGGTAAGCCGGTGGTGGTCACGCTCACAAACGGCCGCCCGCTGGAACTCTGCCACATCGTACCCTTCGCAAAAGCTATCGTGGAAACCTGGCAACCGGGCTGCAACGGTGCATCCGCCCTTGCGGGAATACTGAGCGGACGCATCAATCCTTCCGGAAAACTAGCCATAACCTTCCCTTATGTGACAGGGCAGATACCTATCTATTATAACCGTCACAAATCCGGCCGCAGGGGCACCCAAGGCATCTATAAGGACGGAATGCCAACCGAGCCCCTATATTCCTTCGGGCACGGCCTGAGCTATACCACCTTCGAATACGGCGAGCCCGTGGTGGTCGGGACTGCATCCCTGGATGCACCGTTCACCGTTGAGGTGAGCGTGTCGAACACCGGCTCCGTGGACGGCAAGGAAGCAGTGCTCTGGTATGTGAGTGACCCGTACTGCTCGGTGCTCACTCGTCCCGAAAAGGAACTCAAGTTCTTCGAAAAGAAGATGATACGAGCCGGGGCCACGGAGGTATTCCGCTTCGAGGTGGATCCCGCACGGGACCTTGGTTATCTGGACGGTGACGGGAAGTATTTCGTCGAGCCCGGAGAATATCATATCCTTGTAGGTGACAAAGATCTTAAGCTGAACCTGTAATGCGTGCACTCCTGCTGGTTGCGACCTTGTCGCTTTCGATTTCAGCCTTCGCCCAGAGGAGCGAAGTGCTGCTGGAGAAGGGGTGGAAGTTCCATCGTGGAGATGCCCCCGAGGCCTCTGCCGCCGCTTATGACGATTCCGCCTGGCAGGAAGTGTGCATACCCCACGATTGGGCTATCTACGGCCCTTTCAGCCGTGAGTACGATCTTCAGAACGTGGCGGTTACGCAGAATTACGAGAAAAAGGCCTCGCTTAAGACCGGACGCACTGGCGGCCTGCCTTATGTGGGCTGCGGATGGTACAGATGCAGTTTCGAGGTGCCCTCCGGCAAGCGGGCGACGCTGGTCTTCGACGGTGCAATGAGCGATGCGCACGTATTTGTCAACGGAAAAGAGGTCTGCTTCTGGCCTTATGGTTATAATTCCTTCCATGTCGATATTACCGAGGCGGTGCATCCTGGCGGCAATGAGCTTGCAGTCCGTTTGGAAAATCTCCCCAACTCTTCTCGCTGGTATCCCGGTGCAGGCCTCTATCGCAACGTTCATCTTGTTCTCACTGAAGCTTTACATGTAGGAGTATGGGGAACACACGTTGCTACTCCTGAGGTATCTGCCGATTTCGCCTCCGTTCACCTGGAAACAACTCTGGAAGGGGTAGATGACATAGGTGCCAAGGTGCATACTTGCATAATAGGGCCTGACGGAGACGTGGTTGCAGAAGCGGATTCTTCTCTTCAGCCCGGAGAAAGCACTGCAGTCCAGGATTTCGGCATCCCGGCTCCGGAACTATGGAGCCCTGAAACACCTTCTTTGTACAAGGCGGTATCGGTAATAGGGGACGGGATTCGTGAGACAGACCGCTATGAGACGGTTTTTGGAATCCGCAGTGTGGAGTTTATCCCCGGAAAGGGTTTCCTGCTGAACGGAGTGCCGCGCAAGTTCCAAGGGGTTTGCAACCATCACGACCTTGGCCCCCTGGGCGCTGCGGTGAATGAAGCAGCGCTGCGCCATCAGCTTGAGCTGCTGAAAGATATGGGTTGCGATGCCATCCGCACATCCCACAATATGCCGGCTCCGGAGCTGGTGCGGCTATGTGATGAAATGGGCTTCATGATGATGGTCGAGCCCTTTGATGAATGGGATGTGGCCAAGTGCCGGAACGGCTATCACCGCTACTTCGCCGAATGGGCGGAAAAGGATATGGTGAATATGCTCCGCCAGTATCGCAACCATCCTTCCGTGGTTCTTTGGAGCATAGGCAACGAAGTACCCACGCAGTGCAGCCCGGAGGGGTATAAAGTCGCTTCTTTCCTGCGGGACATCTGTCACAGGGAAGATCCCACGCGGCTTGTCACCTGTGGCATGGACCAGGTTTCGTGCGTGCTTTCAAATGGCTTTGCAGCCTGCATCGACGTGCCCGGCCTGAACTATCGCACCTTCCGCTACGAAGAGGCGTATGCGGCTCTGCCCCAGGGATTTATCCTCGGCACGGAAACTGGTTCTACCGTGAGTTCCCGCGGGGTTTACAAATTGCCGGCGGTAAAGCGTTTCAGCGCAAAAGATCCCGACCAGCAGTGCTCCGCCTATGAGTTGGATGCCTGTTCATGGTCAAATATCCCGGACGTGGATTTCGCCCTGGCTGACGACTATCCCTGGACTCTCGGGCAGTTCGTCTGGACGGGATTCGATTATCTGGGCGAGCCCAGCCCCTACGATACCGACGCCTGGCCGAACCATAGTTCCATGTTCGGCATTATCGACCTGGCATCCTTGCCCAAAGACCGCTTCTGGCTTTTCCGCAGCGTATGGAACCGCAGTTCGGAAACCTTGCACATACTGCCCCACTGGAACTGGAAAGAAGGGGATAAGGTGCCGGTGATGGTGTTCACCAGTTACGATGAAGCCGAGTTGTTCCTGAATGGCAAGTCGCTGGGTATCAGAAAGAAGGCTACGGCCGCCGAACCCACTCACGGCGGACAGGATGAAGCCCTTGAAGGCCGTTATCGCTTGATTTGGGAAGATATCGATTACGAGCCAGGTGAACTGAAGGTGGTGGCTTATCGCGATGGCGCTCCTGCGGATTCCGCTTTCGTTCGCACGGCCGGCAAACCACATCGAATCAGCCTGTCTTATGACGGTCACGCATTGAAATCCGACGGCAAGGATCTCGCCTATGTAACCGTTTCGATTCTGGATAAAAAAGGCAACCTATGTCCTCTGGACGGGTCTCTACTCAAATTCAAGGTCTCCGGCGCAGGTTCATACCGTGCCGCAGCGAACGGCGATCCCACCTGCCTGGACATCTTCCACGAGCCCCGCATGCATACTTTCAATGGCAAACTTACCGTGATTGTTCAATCTTCCGAGAAACCCGGCCGCATCCGCCTCAAAGTATCCGGCTGCCGTCTCCGCTCCGCCAGACTTTCCGTCAACTCGGTCCTCTAGTGTTCCCGGTGTCCCGTTTTTACGGACACCTGCGAACCCCCTTATTTTGCTGCAGGTCCCCTATTTTCCGGACACCTGCAGCATCTAAAGTATAAGTTTCGGGATTTTTTGTAACTTTGAGGATGTATTAAAGCCAGATGAGTATGTCAGCAGTTACAGGACACATTTCCCAGATCATCGGGCCTGTAGTGGACGTGCATTTCGACCTCTCCTCCAAGCAGGAAGCGGCGCTGCCGTCTATACACGATGCCCTGAAGGTGCACAAGGCCGATGGTAAAACCCTAATAATCGAAGTTCAGCAGCATATTGGCGAAGATACCGTGCGCTGCGTCGCCATGGATTCCACAGACGGCCTGCGCCGCGGGCTGGAGGTGGAGAGCACAGGCTCGCCCGTCACGATGCCCGCCGGCACGCAGATACGCGGCCGTGTGATGAACGTGGTGGGCGATACCATCGATGGCCTGGGCGAACTCGACCGGGAGGGGAGCCTGCCCATCCATCGCGAAGCTCCCAAATTCGAGGAACTTACTACAAGTCAGGAAGTTCTCTTCACCGGCATCAAGGTCATCGACCTGCTGGAACCCTACCTCAAGGGCGGCAAGATCGGCCTCTTCGGCGGCGCCGGCGTGGGAAAGACCGTGCTCATCAAGGAACTCATCAACAACATAGCCAAGAAGCATAACGGATTCAGCGTCTTCGCCGGTGTAGGCGAGCGCACCCGCGAGGGTAACGACCTCCTCCGGGAGATGATAGAATCCAAGGTAATCAAGTACGGCGAGGAGTTTGAGAAGGGGATGGAGGAAGGCAAGTGGGACCTCTCCAAGATAGACAGGGAGGCCCTCGCCCAGAGCCAGGTGGCGATGGTCTTCGGGCAGATGAACGAGCCCCCGGGAGCGCGTTCCAGCGTTGCCCTGAGCGGCCTCACCCTCGCCGAATCCTTCCGCGATTCGCAGGATCCCACCGCCCCCAAGGACATCCTGTTCTTCATCGACAACATCTTCCGTTTCACCCAGGCGGGTTCGGAGGTGTCAGCCCTTTTGGGCCGCATGCCTTCCGCGGTGGGATATCAGCCGACGCTGGCCACCGAGATGGGCTCGATGCAGGAACGCATCACCTCCACCAAGAACGGATCCATCACCTCCGTGCAAGCGGTCTACGTGCCGGCGGACGACCTCACCGACCCCGCGCCGGCAACCACCTTCAGCCATCTGGATGCCACCACGGTGCTCAGCCGCAAGATTGCCACCCTCGGCATCTACCCCGCGGTGGATCCCCTGGAATCCACCTCCCGCATCCTGGACCCGAACATCGTGGGCAAGGAGCACTACGAGACGGCCCAGCGCGTGAAGCAGATACTCCAGCGCTACAAGGAACTGCAGGATATCATTGCCATCCTCGGAATGGACGAACTCTCGGACGAGGACAAACTGACCGTCAACCGCGCCCGCCGCGTTCAGCGCTTCCTCAGCCAGCCTCTCCACGTTGCCGCCGCGTTCAACGGCTGCCCCGGCGTGATGGTGGACATTGAAGATACGATCAGGGGTTTCAAGGCCATCCTGGACGGCGAAGTGGACCATCTACCCGAGCAGGCCTTCCTGAACGTGGGCACTCTGGAAGACGCTATCGCCAAGGGCGAACAGATACTGGCTCAGGCAAAGTAGGAAATGGAACTGCAGATCATCACACCGAACGGATCCGAACGGCACGAGGCCACGGCCGTGTTCCTCCCGGGCGCAGCGGGCGCCTTCGAGGTACTCCGCGGCCACGCCCCTCTGATCTCCACCCTCGTGGCCGGGGATATCCGCTGGCGCGATGCCTCCGGCGCGGAATCATCCCGCCCAATCGGCTCCGGCGCTGTGATGGTCGAGAACGATATAATAAAGGTTTGCGCGGAATGAAGAAGGTGCTCGCCATACTCGTGATGCTGCTGTCGTCAGCCCTTTGCAGGGCCGACGACCTGGACATCGGCGAAATCATCTTCGACCACGTTCTGGACAGCTACGAGTGGCATATTACCGAATGGCGCGGCCATTCCGTGGCCATCCACCTGCCGGTCATCCTCATAGACGGCGGCATCAAGACCTTCAACTCCAAACACATACTGGAAACGGGATCCTACGAGGGCTACCACATCGCTGCCAAGGGCGAAGCCCACGAGGGAAAGATCGTGCGTGCGGACGGCTCCAAGCCCTTTGACATCTCCATCACCAAGAACGTGCTGCAGCTGATGATGAATGCGCTTCTGCTGGTGCTGATAGTGCTGCTGACAGCCCGATGGTACAAGCGGCACGACGCCCTCAAGGAGCATCCCACCGGCATCGCGGCCCTTATGGAGCCGCTTATCATGATGGTGCACGAGATGGCCAAGGAGAACATAGGGGAGGACTACCGCCGCTATTCGCCGTATCTGCTGACTGTGTTCCTCTTCATCCTGTTCAGCAACTTCATCGGCATCATACCCTTCTTCCCCGGCGGCGCGAACCTCACCGGAAACATAGCCTGCACCCTGGTGCTGGCACTCTTCACCTTCTTCACGGTGAACCTCACTGGCACGAAGCACTACTATAAAGAGATCTTCAGCCCGGACGTGCCCGGTGTGCTCAAGCCCCTGATGGCGGTGATAGAGACTTTCTCCGCCCTGGTGAAGCCGGTGTCGCTGACCATCCGACTCTTCGCCAACATGCTTGCCGGCCACATCCAGATACTCTGCATGGTGTGCATCATATTCATAATGGGGAAGATGGGACTGGCCATGACAGGCGGTGCGACCGTGATATCGGTCCTTTTCGGAATCTTCCTGGACGTACTGGAGATGCTTATCTCCTTCATCCAGGCATACATATTTACAATGCTGTCGTCCATCTACATTGGCATGGCGCGGCAGAAAGCTGAATAACAACTTTTAAATTATATAATTATGGTACTCGCAATTATTCTTCAGGCAGTTGCCGGTGCGGCCCTCGGAAAGGCCGGCGCCGCAGTCGCAGCAGCACTTGCAGCATTCGCAGCAGGTTATGGAATCGGTAAGGTAGGCACCTCCGCAATGGAGGCCATCGCCCGCCAGCCCGAATCCGCCGGAAACATCCGTTCCAGCATGATCATCGTCGCCGGTATGATAGAGGGTGCGGCCCTCCTCGGCATCATCGTCTGTCTGCTGGCCGTAGTGCTCAAGTAAACCATGAACCTTATTACTCCGGATAGCGGCCTCCTGTTCTGGATGGTCCTCATCTTCGGCATCGTGTTCTTTATCCTTGCCAAGTGGGGCTTCCCGGCCATTACCGGCATGGTGGACGAGCGCAACAAGCACATCGACGAATCGCTCAGGCTCGCCGATGAGGCGCGGGCGCGGATGGCGAAACTTGCCGAGGAGCAGGCGGAGCTGATAGATCAGACCAGGCAGGAGCAGGGGCGCATCCTGAAGGAAGCGGCCCAGGCCCGCAGCGAGATCCTTGCCAAGGCGAAAGCGGATGCGCAGGCGCAGACTGCCGAGATGGTGGAGAAGGCGCGGGAGCAGATCGCGAACGAACGCGAGACGGCCCTGCGCGATATCCGCCGGCAGGTGGCGCTGCTCTCCGTGGATGTTGCGGAGAAGGTGCTGCGCGCCAAACTGGAAGCCTCACCCGAGCAGCAGGCGCTGATTGACCGCCTGGCCAACGAGGCCACCGAGCAACCGAAAAGCTAACGCAGTATGAACCAGGGAGCTATAGCTAGCAGGTACGCAAAGGCCTTCCTGCGACTGGTGCAGGAAAACGGCCGCTAGGAGCAGGTC
>JAEENZ010000062.1 GCA_016283985.1 Bacteroidales bacterium
AGAAATCGAGGAGGGAGATGGTAAAGATTCCTGGACCAGGACCGTAGCCTGCACAGACTTTTATAATCTTAGCGTATCCGCAAGTTCAGTCTCACTCGGAAACCTCATCTGCACATTTAACGGGAGAATGGACCCGGGCGGGGTTTATATCTCCACAACGGACAAACTCAGCTGGTGGGGCGGAAACGAGTATGACGGTGCTGAGATTCACACCCTGGATCCCAAGGCCGGCACCGTTTCCACCAGAAAGTTGCCGGTCCACTATCCTTCAAATCAAGGAGAGTATGTGGACGGGGTGGCTTATACCATCGACGGCACGGCCGGCTACTGGGAGTGTGACCTTTCCAAGGATGCGGCCGAGTATGTCACGCTTGACTGGAGCAGCGCCTCGGAATATCAGGGAAAGATCGTTCCCGGGACCCTCAAGCTCGAACGCTTCGAAGCGGCTTCGCTCACCCTTCAATTCGTGGCCTATTTAACGAACGGTACACAGCTGAATTTCTACACCTCCGTCGTGGGCGCAGACCGCGGCAAGATCAAAACCAGCGTCGGCTCCGATGGCAACGCCGGCATGGTCGTGACCACGATGGTGCGGCTCAATTAGTAGGCGAAGACGGGACGGAGGGTCGTACCTTCATTACGTAAGTACACACGACTGTGGCCCACTACATCGGATCTAAAAAACATTGCCCAAGGGAAGTCTGTGTCGCCATCGTAGAGGGTGGAAGACCAGTATTTACCGCGGACGCCCTCATACTCGAGATAGGAATCTGATCGGAAACCGGCCGCAGGGAGAAAGATTGAGTTGCCGGCGCAGGGGTCTGTGCCGGAGGCATTATTCAAGCGGGTTACGAGCATGCCGTTCTTTCCGGAGCCATTGTAATTCGTCATCCAAACCCATGAGTAGTTGATCGTATTGCGCAGCGCCGTCCATTCCGCGTCCGTGGGGATGCGCCAGTCGCCGCCCCAGAGCTGGCGGGCGGCGTCATCGGCATAATTATAGTCTGCAAACGAGGCCTTGCCGTCGCCAATGAAGTTACCTTCGCCGTCGTACCAGATGCAGGCTGTCTGCCCATCTGCAATGGTGTACTTGGTGATGTATTTCCAATCGGACTGGCCTGCCTGCATAAAGGCATAGTTGTCCCAGGAGTACGTGTCCTTCGTCGCCGTCTCGCCCCATGCGTAGTAGTCGCCGTAGTCCCAGGGGTTGTCGGCCCCTATGTTGCAGGTAGCCCAGTAGAGGTGCTTCTTTACGCCATTGATCTCCACCTCGCCCATGTCCACGTAGTCGTGGACGATCTGCATTATAGCCTCGCCGCCTGGCAAATCCGTCCCGGTCGTCCAGTCGGATACTTCTACTGAGGCAAGGTCCAACTTGTCCTTGCCCACGATAAGGCCCATAGTGGTGTACTGACCTCCAACCAAAGGAATCTCCGTATCCGACTCATACAAATAATTCTTACCGTCGATGGTAACGGTGACCGTGGTCACTCCGGTCTGCGGCACCTGCAGGCCGCTGAAGCTGAGGGCGTAGCCCGTGGCGGGGGTAGCGGCTGCGGGGATATCCACATACGAAGCGTCTCCCGTTGCGGTGACGACTTTTGTGAGGTAGTTCACGGTGGCAGTGTTCTTAGCCTTGACAGTGACGCCGGTCACCGCCGGGGTTCCGCCGAATTCGCTGCGGAATTTGAGGTTCACGTTCAGCTTTGCCATGGCGTGCGTAAAGGCCAGGTCCACGGGGGTGGCCGAGGGTGTGATGCCGTCCAGGCTGGTAGCGATCAGCAGGTCGCTGTCCGTATATTTCGAAGGATTCAGCGTGTAGGGATCGGCAGTGAAGTCAGTCACGGCGGCAACGGGCGAAATGCCAAGGAAGTAGTGAGCCTTAGTCATGCCGTCCCAATCCATCTGGTTGGCGGGAGTCCAGACCGTGCCGTCGAAGGTGTTCACCTCTCCGTTCACCACGCGTTTGGCGGGGACTGATGCAGCGCTTCCCGTCCACGCATACACGGCAATCCGATCCCCGGCGGTGAAGCTGGTGGAGGCTCCGTCGTAGGAAACTTTGGTCATGGTACCTATGGACGCCTGCACGGTGATTCCGCCCGCACCCTCCGGGACCATCCCCTTCCCGCAGCCCGCCAACGCCAGCAGCGCCGCGGCCAGGGCATATATGTAAATCTTTCTCATATCGTCTGAGTCTGATGGGTGCTAAGGGTTAGTAGGCGAAAACAGGACGAAGGGATTGGCCGGTGCAACGTCCGCCGCCGATGGAGCTCATCCCATCCGAGATGAAGATCAGGCGCTTCGCGCGGTACGAGTCAACTTTGTAGATGGAGGAATACCAGTAGTAGCCACCGAAACCAGCATCGTTTAGGGAGGCATTGTACCTGAGTCCAGCAGCAGGAAGGAAAATGCTGTTGCCCGCGCAAGGGTCGGTGTCGGAGCCATCATCCTTGCGGGTCACCAGCATACCATTCTTGCCGGAACCTTTGTAATCCGATGTCCAAACCCAAGAGTAGTTCGTCGTGTTGAGTAGCGCCGTCCACTCCGCGTCCGTGGGAATGTGCCAGTCGCCGCCCCATAGCTGGCGGGCTGTATCGTCGGCGTAACCGTAGTCTGCAAACGAGGTTTTGCTGTCGCCGATGAAGTTGCCGCCGCTGTCATACCAGATGCCGTCGGTTTCTCCGTCGGCGAAGGTGTACTTAGTGATATGGTAATAGTCGGACTGGCCCGCCTGCATAAACGCATAGTTGCCCCAGGAATACGTGTCCTTCGTTACCTTCTCGCCCCAGGCGTAGTAATCGCCGTAGTCCCAGGGCTTGTTGGCCCCCATGTTGCAGGTAGCCCAGTAGAAGTGCTTCGTCACACCGTTGATGTCCACTTCTCCCATGTCTACATACTCGTGGCCGTTATGCTTTAATATCAGCACGGCATCGACGTCGGGAATGGTGGTTCCTGCCTCCCAGTCGGTGACGGAGATAGAGCCCAGTTCCAGCTTGTCCTTGCCCACGATGAGGCCGAGGGTGGTGTACTGGCCGCCCACCAAAGGAATCTCCGTAGTGGACTCATACACATATTCCTTGCCCGCGATAGTCACAGTGACTGTATTCACTCCCGTCTGCGGCACCTGCAGACCGCTGTAGCTCAGTGCATAGCCCGTGGCGGCGCTGGCAGCTTTGGGGATGTCAACCTCCGACGCGTCTCCAGTAGCGGTAACGGCCTTGGTGAGATAGTTCACCGTGGCAGTCTTTTTCGCCTTGACGGTGACGCTGGTCACCTCCGGGGTGGCGTCCCACTGGCTGCGGAACTTCAGGTTCACGTTCAGCTTGGCCATCGCGTGATCGAAGGTGAGGGGCACTGTTCCGGCGGATGCCTTGAGGCCCGCATTGCCCGTGCCGAAGTTGGTGGCAATCAGCAGGTCACTGGCCGTGTAAGCCGCGGCCGCGGGATCCAGCGTGTAGGCATCGGCAGTGAAGTCGGTGATGTCCTTGGCGGGATAGACGCCCAGGAAGAAGTGCGGGTCGGTGACCGTCTTCCAGCGCATCTGCGTGGCAGGGGTCCACTTGCCGTCCGTGCCCAGGGTGTTGCGCACTCCGTCCACCACGCGGGTATCCGGCACGGCGGCTGCACTGCCCATCCAGGCATACACAGTAATCTGGTCACCGGCGGTGAAGCTGGTAGAGGCCCCGTCGTAGGAGACCTTGGTCATAGCGCCGATGCTGGCGTCAATGGTGATGTCGCCCGCTTCCTTAGTGGCGATCTCTTTGTTGCAGGCCGCCAGCGAGAGAAGCGCCGCCGCAGCTGCGAGGTATATGTTGTTCTTCTTCATAATCATATCGTTATTCTGTGACGGGACGGATGGAGTTGCCGTAGTAACGGCGGTCGTAGGAGCGAATCACCCCACCCGAGTAGAAGCCCACGACCCAAGCTAAGCTCGAGTCGACCGTATAGAGAGAGGAAGACCAGTAGTAGCCGCAGGAACCCACAAGGGTCAGGATACTACTGCCCCGGCAACCGGCCGCAGGGAAGAAAATCGAGTTGCCGGCGCAAGGGTCTGTGCCGGAGCCGTCGTCATTGCGGGTCACGAGCATGCCGTTCTTGCCGGAGCCAAGGTAGTCCGTTGTCCACACCCATGTGTAATCGGCTCCGAGCAGCGCTTGCCACTCCTCGTCCATGGGGATGCGCCAGTCGCCTCCCCATAGCTTGCTGGCGGCATCGTCAGCATAATTATAGTCTGCTAACGAGGTCTTGCCGTCGCCGATAAAGTTGCCGCCGCCGTCGTACCAGATGCCGTCGGTCTGCCCATCGGCAACGGTGTATTTGGTAATGTAATTCCAGTCGGACTGGTCGGTCTGCATGAAGGAGTAATTCTCCCAATTGTAGCCGTCCTTGCCGTCAATCCAGTCGGAGCAGGGATTGTCCTGGGAATGGCCCGCCTGATAGTAGGGCGTGATGCCGCCCCAGTCGAAGTAATCGCCGTAGTCCCAGGGGTTCTCCGCCCCGATGTTGCAGGTGGCCCAGAGGAGGTGTTTCTTCACGCCATTGATCTCCACTTCACCCATATCCATATATTCGTGCCCATTGATGAAGGGTGATGCGGGCGGAGCCGCGGTGACGCTGACGGGCAGGTTTACGGTTTGGCCGGCGGTGAGGGTAATGGCCTCGGCGTTGGTCCAGATGTAATCTTTATCGCCCACCTTGAAAGAAACGGAGAGTGTGCCTGCAGTGAAGGTCTGGGGCACCAGGATGGCCTCATAGGTGGCTACGGAAGTCTTGGCCGTGGCAGTGCCGGGGGTGTAGCTCAGTGCGAAGGGAGTAATGTTGGCCTTCGTGTCTGCCGTAACGGTTACGGCTCCGGTGGCGGGCTTGAAATTGAAACCCAGGTTGGCCCCGGTCACGGTTAAGGCCGTAACTGGATTTGCCGTGCGCCCGTATCTGTTATTGTAGAAGTTTCTTCCCAGAGAAAGCACGATGTTCACCTTGGTAAGGCCGTGGGCCAGGGCCACGGGGAGTTCCCCGGCAGGGTCATCCGTATACTTCTTGCTTGCACCGGAGAGGGTGAGCAGGTCAGCTGCGTTAAGAACCGCCTGTGTGCTCTGGTCGGCCGGCACGGAGAGGTCTACGCCGTCCGTAAACTCAGCCTTTGTGAAGTCGTGGCCGTTGAAGTAAGCGGCCGAGTAGCTTACGGCCGTGGTTTCATCTTTCCACAATAGCTGCTTGTCGGGGCTCCAACCTGTGCTGTTCTTCGATACCTTGCAGAAGTAACTGTAGAGAGCATTGGAGGGGCAATCCACCCGGAGCCAGAACTCCGTCAGGTCGGCCGTGGTGATGCTGGCCTTGACACCCTCGCTGGCGAGGGAAGGAACCACCCGCATCTGGAGGCCACCGCCGTCCGGCACGATCTCCTTGGAGCAGGAGGCCAGCAGAATGGCCGTCGACAGTATTATGATGCTTTTGATTCTCATACTATTCATCGGTTTGGGCCTCGCCATTGTCTATGGTTGAACCTTCTATCCAATTGGAAATGTCCACCGATCCCAGGTCGATCTTGTCCCGACCTACGATGAGGTTCAGTGTGGTGTACTTGCCGTTCGAAAGCGGGATGTCCTCGGTGTGTGTGAACACGTAATTCTTGCCCTCGATGGTGATGGTGACGGTGTTCACGCCAGTCTGGGGAACCTGCAGGCCGTTCCACTTGGCGTTTTCCTCCTTCACGAGCGCAACCTCTTCCGCTGCGCCGGTGGCCGTAATGGTCTTGGAAAGATAATCCACGGTAGCCGTCTTCTTCGCTTTCGCCGAAACGGCGCTTACGGTGGGATCGGAGGCCCACTGATTGCGGAACGTGAGGTTGACGAAGAGTTTCGCCATCATGTGGTCGAAGGTCAGCTCCACGGGATTGGCCGATGCTTTCAGGCCGGCCGTGTTCACGGCAACCAGCAGGTCGGAGACCTCATAGTCCGAAGGGTTGAGGGTAAAAGCGTCGGCCGTGAAACTGGTGACTGTGCGATAGGGATATATACCTATAAAATAATGGTCGGTTACCATATCCGCCCAGAGCATGGGGGCGACCGGAGCCCACTTGCCATCGGTGCCCAGAACGTTCTTTACCCCGTCCACAACCCTGGTGGCGGGAACCGCGGTCTTGTCGCCCGTCCAGGCGTAGAGGACGATCCCGTCGTTCACATCGAACTTGGCGGTGTTGCCCGTAGTGGTCACCTTGGATATGTCTCCGATGGTGGCCTGGATTCTGATGGCATCTGCGCTGCCGGAATTTAGGGACTCGCGGTTGCACGCCACAAGGGCGACCGGCAACGACGCAGCAAGGATGAATAGCTTGATGATTCTCATATGACGTTCTTTTTAATTCTGGGGATTGAGGATTTCTCCGTTCACGGTCCAACCATCCTCCCACGGGCTGATGGTTACCGTGCTGATATACATGTAAGGCTTCAAGGTGTTGAAGTCCAGGTTCAAGTTGCAGACCTTGCCCAGGCCGATACCCGGAGCGTCGCATTCCACGGTAAGCTGAGGGACTCCGGGAGGAGTGATATCGAGGGTGAGCTTGCAGCGGTCCTTTCCGGAAACGGTAGGAAGCGTGTTGAACGGTCCGGCGGGCAATACCAGATCACCTACGCTTTCCACGGACGGAAGGCCGTACACGCCACCGGCATCCTTGGTCGTAAGGTCTACGTTGCCGGCAACATCACTCAGCGTCATGGTTATGTCCGTGCCGGCCGGCATGTTGGCGATATTCACCTTCAGTGTGGAAAGCAGGCGGCGGAGTACAGGGTCCACCATTGTGATAGCATCCTGCCTGACGCTGGCATGCATAACGCCGTACCAGGCCTGTGCCTGGGATGATGCGGGATTCTTGAGAGATACCTTGACGCTTCCCATCGCGGCATCCGCCTTAGTGGGCGGAAAGCCGGTGAGGATGAAGCCGTCGGCTTCCGTCATGTTGGCGGTCACCAGGATGTCGTATTCGCCTACGGGAAGCTGCACGAGTTCGAAAGATGCTTCCTCGACGCTCGAGAAACTCTTCGTGAAGGTGGCTCCGGTGCCGCCTACCGAAATCGTGAGGTTGTGGATGACCGCGCCGGCATCGTCCGCCTGGTCCCACTGGAGAGCGGGCGCTATGTAACCCACGGGCACGTCTCCGTACTCCGACGGCCGGAATTCGTGCACCTCGTGGAAACATCCTGTAATCAGGAGTGCTGCCAATATAATTGCATAATTTCTCATGGCCATCGTCATTTAACAAATTTCAGTTCTGCGCGGCGGGCTTCCGCATCGCTGGGCGCGTCATAATCCACTCCGTGGAAATATGCCCGGCCGATTCGCTCCTCCCCGATGCCGTGATTCACGAACCAGTTCCGCACCTCTTCCATCCGCTCTTTCGAGATCTTGCGGTTGTATTCTTTTGTGCCGACCTTGGAGGCATAGGCATGGATCTCCAATTCGAAGTCGGGATATTTATTAAGGATGGACAGGGCCTCCTGGAGCGATGCGCCAGACGCTTCGTCCATACGGCTGCTATTGTTTAGGAAGTACACGGTCGGAATCGGGGTCTGGAAAGCGGCCTCTTTTTCAGCAGCGGCCTTTTCCGCGGCAGCTTTTTCGGCCGCCTCCTGCTTTTCGGCAGGTTTCACTTCTTCGGCAGGTTGAACTTCTTCGGCAGGTTCTTTCACTTCGCTCGGAACGACAGTGGAGGGCTTTCCAAAATAGGGTTCGGCGACCTCCTTGGCTACGGGGGCGGAGCCTACAGGCTTGACCTTCTTACTGCCGCCAAAGCCGAAACTCAATTTGATGCCGGCATCCCAGATGAGGTTGCTGATGTGCCCATGCTCTGGCATATTGTCGAAGCGCCGGCCGGTCAGGCAGGTAATGCCGCCGTAGAGGGCTGCGCTTATCTTGTCGTTGATCCTGTACCCGATGCTTGACTGCCCGCCAAGTCCAAAATGCCACTGGCGGTCATGCGCAATCTTTTTGTCCGGGGTGACCAGAGTGGTTTTGGTGGTGACGGCCGAAACCTGCGGCGATGCAAGCAGGGACCAGCGGCTGTCCGGCCCGATCACAAGGCTCAGCAGGTCGAAATTCGCCTGAAACGCAAGTTTGCCCCACTTGGAAGCCGCCCGCAAATCGGTGTAAGGCCAGCCCGTCTGCCCTATCACAGGGCTCAGGTAGCGGACTTCCGCATCCGACAGCCAGTAGGGGCAGCAGTCCAGCGCGTACTGGCTCTGCCCTCCGAATTGCACTCCTGCCTCCAACGAAACCAGAGGGTTGAAACGATATCCTCCGGACACGGCGCCCTGCAGGCCCCAGTGAATCTGGTGTTCCGTGATGCTGCGGAAGGTGCATTGCCCGAAGGACGTTCCCCCTCCGACGCTCACGTACCAAGGCTGACCTGCCGTGTCGACAGCCTGGCCCGATGATTCCGCCGGCGCCAACACACACAAAGCCAGCGCCACCAGAATGGCTTTAAAAGAAAAATTATTCATACGATTTGTACTTCTCTCCCGAAATCTCTTCAAAGATATAAAAATTATGAGTATATTCGTGCACGGATAGTGAATTACCTGAAATGAAAGCTCTGATCCGTACCGATTTCAACCTCCCCGGACAGGTGGCCAAATACACTGGCAAAGTCCGCGACGTATATTCCATAGGCAAAGATTATCTGGTGATGGTGGCCACCGACCGCATCTCGGCGTTCGACGTGGTGCTGCCGGAAGGCATCCCCTTCAAGGGTCAGGTCCTCAACCAGATAGCCTCTAAATTCCTCGACGCCACCGCCGACATCATCCCCAACTGGAAGATTGCGGAGGTGGATCCCATGGCTACCATAGGCTGGCGCTGCGAGCCCTTCAAGGTGGAGATGGTCATCCGCGGATACCTAACCGGCCACGCCTGGCGCGAGTACAAGGCCGGCAAGCGCAGCCTCTGCGGAGTTCCGCTCCCGGACGGCATGGTGGAGAACCAGCGCTTCCCCGAACCCATCATCACCCCCACCACCAAGGCGGCCGAGGGGCACGACGAGGATATCTCCAAGGAGGATATCATCGCCCGCGGCATAGTCGGCAGGGAGGATTACGAGCAGCTCGAAAAATACACCCGGGCCCTGTTCGCCCGCGGCACCGAGATGGCGGCCGGGAAGGGCCTCATCCTGGTGGACACCAAATACGAGTTCGGCAAGCGCGACGGCCGCATCATCCTGATGGACGAGATCCATACACCCGATTCTTCCCGCTACTTCTACGCCGAAGGATACGAGGAGCGCCTCGCGAAGGGCGAGCACCAGAAGCAGCTATCCAAGGAGTTCGTGCGCGAGTGGCTGATGGCGAACGGCTTCCAGGGCCAGGCCGGGCAGAAGGTTCCCGAGATGACGCCTCAGGTGGTTGCAGGCATCACCGACCGTTACGTTGAACTCTACGAAAACATCACCGGAGCACCCTTCGCCAAAGCGGAGGACCCGGATCCCGCGGCACGCATAGAAAAGAACATCGAAGCATTCCTGAAAACCCTATGATAGAACGCTACTCCCGTAAAGTGATGAGGGACATCTGGACCGAGCAGAACAAGTTCCAGGCCTACCTCGAAGTGGAAATACTCTCCTGCGAAGCATGGAGCAAGCTCGGCGTAATCCCGGAGGAAGACGTGCAGAAGATACGCGCCGCCGCAGGCTTCAGCGTAGACCGCATCAAGGAGATAGAGGAGGTTACCCGCCACGACGTGGTTGCCTTCACCCGTGCGGTCAGCGAGACCCTCGGCCCCGAGCGCAAGTGGGTCCACTACGGCCTCACATCCACCGACGTGGTGGACACGGCCAACGGCTACCTCCTGAAGCAGGCTGACGAGATCCTGCTGAAAGACCTTCAGGACTTCCTCGCAGTGCTGAAGAAGCGCGCCCTGGAATTCAAGGGCACCCCCTGCATCGGCCGCACCCACGGTATTCACGCGGACATCACCTCCTTCGGCCTCAAATGGGCCCTCTGGCACGAGGAGATGAAGCGCAACATAGAGCGCTTCGAGTTCGCCCGCAAGGGTGTGGAGGCCGGCAAAATGAGCGGCGCGGTGGGCAACTTCGCCAACATCCCCCCGTTCATCCAAGACTATGTGTGCGAGCATCTCGGCATCGCCTCCGCCGACATCTCCACCCAGGTGCTCCAGCGCGACCGGCACGCCTTCTACATCGCCACTCTGGCAGTCATCGCCTCCACTCTGGAGCAGATGGCGTTCGAAGTGCGGAACCTCCAGCGCACCGAGGTGCGCGAGGCGGAGGAGGCCTTCGGCAAGGGGCAGAAAGGCTCGAGCGCCATGCCGCACAAGCGAAATCCCATCAGCTCCGAGAACATCTGCGGCTGCGCCCGCGTGATGCGCGGATACATGTCCGCATCCTGCGAGAACGTGGCCCTGTGGCACGAGAGGGACATCTCCCACTCCTCCACCGAGCGCATCATCCTGCCGGACGCCACCGAGCTGCTGGACTACATGCTCTGCCGTTTCAAGGGCATCCTGGAGAACCTCACCGTGTATCCCGAGAACATGCTCGCCAACATCGGGCGCACCCACGGGGTCATCTTCGCCCAGCGCGTGATGAACGCGCTGATAGGCAAGGGCCTGACCCGCGAGCAGGCCTACGATACCGTGCAGCCCATAGCCATGAAGGCGTGGACGGAGGGCCTGGACTACAAGACCCTGCTGCTGGCGGACGCCGCCGTGATGGCGCAGCTCACTCCGGAGGAACTGGAGGGCTGCTTTACCCTGGATTACTATTTCAAGAACGTGGATTATATCTTTAAAAGAACTGGCATACTATGAAGAAGGTAGACGTGGTCCTCGGCCTCCAATGGGGCGATGAGGGCAAAGGCAAGGTGGTCGATGTGCTGACCCCGGATTACAAAGTGATCGCCCGCTTCCAGGGCGGCCCGAACGCAGGCCATTCCCTCGTTTTCGACGGAGACGGCTTCGTGCTCCACACCGTCCCCTCAGGCATTTTCCGTCCGGATTCGGTGAACATCATCGGCAACGGCGTGGTGGTGGATCCAGTCATCCTCCAGGACGAGATAGAGGCCATCGAGGCCAAGGGCGTCGACATCACCGGCAAGCTGCTCATCTCCAAGAAAGCCCACCTCATCCTTCCTACCCACAGGATGCTAGATGCCGCCAGCGAGACGGCCAAGGGTAAGGGGAAGATAGGCTCCACCCTCAAGGGCATCGGCCCTACATACATGGACAAGACCGGACGCAACGGGCTCCGCGTGGGAGACACCCTCTCGCCCGAGTTCATCCAGCGCTACGAGGCACTGAAATACAAGCACTTCGGCATCCTCGCCCAGTACAAGTTCCCCTTCGACATAACCGACTACGAAGTGAAGTGGTTCCAGGCGGTGGAGAAGATGAAGAGGTTCACCTTCATCGACAGCGAGTTTGCGGTCAACCGCTATCTCGACGACGACGTCCCCGTGCTGGCGGAAGGCGCACAGGGCTCTATGCTGGACATCGACTTCGGCACCTATCCTTTCGTGACATCCTCCAACACCATGAGCGCCGGCGTCTGCACCGGCCTCGGAGTGGCCCCCAGCCGCATAGGCAAGGTGATGGGTATCTTCAAGGCCTACTGCACCCGCGTGGGCAGCGGCCCGTTCCCGACCGAGCTCTTCGATGCCACCGGCGAGCGTCTGCGCCAGATCGGGCGCGAGTACGGTGCCACCACCGGTCGTCCCCGCCGCTGCGGCTGGCTGGACCTCGTGGCCCTGAAGTATGCCGTGATGATGAACGGGGTCACCGAACTGATAATGATGAAGGCGGACGTGATGAACGGCTTCGATACCGTGAAGGTTGCGACCGCATATGAGATTGAAGGCCAGACTGTTACCGACTTCCCCTTCGAATGTCCCAACGATGTCACTCCCGTCTACACCGAGTTCCCCGGCTGGAAAGAAGACATCACTAAGGTCCGCCGCTACGAGGACTTCCCCGAAGCGTTCAAGAACTACGTGGCTTTCATTGAGAAAGAGACCGGATGCCCCATCCGCATCATCTCCGTCGGCCCCGACCGTTCAGAGATAGTTATTCGCTAAGGTGCCTCCGGGCATTATAAAAACTCTGACGTGTGCCGAAGCCTGAGGCCTCGGCCATCTCTTCTATGGATGCTGCAGGATGCTCCACCCTGTACCTGGCGGCATGGGCCAGTCGGCAGCGGTTCACATAGGCGAAGAATCCTCCCAGATACTCACCCATGACCTGCGACAGATAGGTGCGGTTGACTCCGCAGCTGCGGGCAAGGCTGATCAGGGTAAGGTGGCTGTCCAGATAGGCCTTCTGCGTCTCAACCTGGTAACGGATGAGTTTAAGTATCTCCTCTTTCTTTTCCACAGGCATTATTTCTACCGGTTCGGGAGCCTCGACAACCGGTTCCTGCGGAGCCTCCACCTTTTCTACCTGTTCGATGTCCATCATCCGGTGAGGAGACAGGGCAGACACGATGAAGACCAAGACCAGGGCGGACAGTATCAGCATGCTGATCGAAATAACCGCTGGCGTGCCTATGATGGTGGCCGTCCAGCTGACAGCGACGTGCAGAATTGTGATTCGCAGTATGCTTTTGGCATAGTTTCGCGGGAAATCTGAGACGTTGGAATAGTTCTCCTCCGAAAAGCGCCTCACTGCCCGGGAAGTCATCGTGACTGCCATGATGAAACATAGCATGTAGATGATGGCCAGGATGCCTATCGTGCTCATAATCCAAACCAGACGGGACCCTTCTATCTGGGTGCCGGGTATTATCGCCAGGATGGTGACGATAGA
>JAEENZ010000063.1 GCA_016283985.1 Bacteroidales bacterium
TTTGTGTGATAATAAACTGTTACCCAAATGCCTGATTTCAAGTACGCACCCATGTTCCAGCTCGGGGAAGACACGACGGAATACTACCGCATCCCCGGTTCGGAAAAATACGTGTCCACCTCGCAGTTCGAGGGACACACCATAGTTAAAGTCCAGCCCGAGGCGCTTACGCTCGTGGCACAGCAGAGCTTCCACGACTGCGAGTTCATGCTGCGCCGCGCCCATAACGAGCAGGTGGCGGCAATCCTGCACGATCCGGAGGCGAGCGAGAACGATAAATACGTGGCCCTTCAGTTCCTCCGCAACGCGGAGTGCTCGGTGAAGGGCGTGCTCCCGTTCTGCCAGGATACCGGTACAGCCATCATCCATGGCGAGAAGGGCCAGCAGGTGTGGACGGGCTTCGAAGATGAAGAGGCCCTCAGCCGCGGCGTGTTCAACACCTACACCCAGGAGAACCTGCGCTATAGCCAGAACGCTCCGCTGAACATGTACGACGAGGTCAACACCAAGTGCAACCTCCCTGCCCAGATCGATATTGAGGCCACCCAGGGTGACGAATACCGCTTTGTGATGGTCGCGAAGGGCGGCGGAAGCGCCAACAAGACCTATTTCTACCCCATGACCAAGGCCACCATCCAGAACGAGGGCACCCTGCTGCCTTTCCTGGTGGAGAAGATGAAGAGCCTCGGCACGGCGGCCTGCCCTCCGTACCACATCGCGTTCGTGATCGGCGGCACTTCCGCGGAGAAGAACCTGCTCACGGTAAAACTGGCGAGCATCAAATACTACGACAACCTGCCCACAAGCGGCGACGAGACCGGCCGCGCTTTCCGCGACATCGACCTGGAGCAGAAGCTCCTGAAGGAGGCCCAGAAGATAGGCCTCGGTGCACAGTTCGGAGGCAAGTATCTCGCCCACGACATCCGCGTGGTGCGCCTTCCCAGGCACGGCGCCAGCTGCCCCATCGGCATGGGCGTGAGCTGCTCGGCCGACCGCAACATCAAGAGCAAGATCAACTCCGACGGCGTGTGGATAGAGAAGATGGATGCCAATCCTTCCGAACTCATCCCCGAAGAATACCGCAGGCCGGGAGAGGGCCCGAAGGGCATAGAGATAGACCTCGACAAGGGCATAGACTTCGTGCGCGCCGAACTCAGCAAGTATGAGGTAGGCACCCGCGTGAACCTGAAGGGCACCATCATCGTGGCCCGCGATATCGCCCACGCAAAGCTGAAGGCCCGCCTGGATGCCGGAGAGGGTATGCCCGCCTACTTCAAGGACCATCCTATCCTCTACGCCGGCCCTGCCAAGACTCCGGAAGGATACCCCTGCGGGTCGATGGGCCCCACCACGGCCAACCGCATGGATCCGTACGTGGATGAATTCCAGGACCATGGCGCATCCCTCGTGATGATAGCCAAGGGCAACCGCACGCAGGTTGTGACCGACGCGTGCAAGAAGCATGGCGGCTTCTATCTTGGCACCATCGGCGGCGTGGCGGCAGTGCTCTCGCAGAGCAGCATACGCAGCATCGAGTGCGTGGAATATCCCGAACTCGGAATGGAAGCCATCTGGAAGATTACCGTGGAGGACTTCCCGGCATTCATCCTCGTGGACGACAAGGGTAACGATTTCTTCAAGAAGTTCTAGGAAATGAAACGCCTGGCCAAGATTCTGGGAATAATCGTGGCGGTCTTCGCCGTGATCATCCTTGCGCTACAGCTCACGCTGAACAGCTCCTGGATGCGCAAGAAGGTGGATTCCATCGCTGCGAACGCCCTGGAGAACGGCCAGCTGCGCTACTCGCGCCTGCATTTCAAGACCTTCCCCAACATAGTGGCCGAGGCGGATTCGCTTTCGCTCACTTATCCTCACGAGCTCTTCTCGGAGTTCGACCGGGTCGGGGTCCGCGGGCCTCTGCTTGCCGAGGGCCGCGGTGCGGTTGAGGACACCCTCCTCGCGGCCGACAGGTTCGCCGTCGCCGTTAATCCCTGGAGGCTGCTGCTCGGCCGCATCCGCGTGAAGCGCCTGCATCTGGACCATCCCCAGCTATATTATCATGCCTACACCCCCGGACACTCGAATCTGGACATCTTCAAGAAGGGGGAGGAGAAGCAGGAGGACACGCTGAAGAAGGGCTCCGGCCTGCCGTGGATTTCCCTTGCGGACGTGCGGATAGGGGAGAGGCCGAAGCTGGTGTATACCTCGCAGGCGGATACCGTGCATGCCCGGGTGGCGTTCGACGAACTCGCGCTGCGGGCGGATTTCCGTCTGAAGAAGAACGTGCTCGCATCCAAACTGCGCGGGGCGCATCTTCAGTTGGATACCCTGCGCCTGAGCGGGCGCCTTCCGGCGGATACCCTCGCGGTGGCGGTGGATGCCCTCACGCTGGATAACCCCCGCACGAACCTGCTGGATCTGGGTTTGAGCGGCGAGGCGCTGTACTTCTCGCCTTCGCTGGGAAGCCTGCAGGTGCCGGCGGAACTGGAAACCAGGGTGGGGTTCAGGAACCATCATTCGCATTTCGACATCGATCTGGATCATTTGAAGGGCCGTGTGGCATACGTGCCGCTGCGGGCCGAGGGACTTTTCCGAAAATACGACGACCATTCATACGTGAAGGCTTCGGCGGGGATAGATTCCTGCCGCCTGGCGGACGTGCTGGACAATTACGCCCGCAAACTGGTGCCGGCCGCCAAGGACATCCGTTCCGATGCGCTGCTGAACCTGGCTGTGGGAGCGGACGGAAACATATCTTCTGCTGAACTGCCGGAAGTGGATGTGGCGGTGGACATACCTTCCGGGCACATCTCCTGGCTGCCCAAGCAGATACGCGCGCTGGTAGACCTGGGTGCGAAGGCGCACCTTACAAAGTCGAAGTACCTGACCGCCGACGTGGAACGCTGCCATCTGCGCAGCAACGGCATAAAGCTGGACCTGGACGGGGACGGACGGGACCTGATAGGCCGTGATCCGGCCGTTGCCGCCCGGCTCGGAGGCTTTGTGATTCTGGACTCCATAGCCCGCTATCTGCCTAAGGATCTGGACCTTAGAGGCTCCGGCAAGCTTGATCTGGATGCGGACGTGAACGCCCATCTGAACGAGCTGGAAGACTATATTTTCAATAAGACGCGTATTGCCTGCAGGCTCACGAGTGACCGGCTTTCGGTGCAGATGCCTTCACAGAACCTGACCGCCATGCTCCGCCGGCCGGACATCTCGCTTTCATCCGCCGCAAGCTCCCTGAAACTGGCCGCCGATATGGACAGTCTCGCCTTCGGGCTTTCGGATTCCTTCCGCGCCGGGGTGCGCGGCATGGTGAACCGTGTGGACGTGAAGAAGGTGGAGAATGCCGGCAAGATGGTGCCGTACCTGAGTTTTTCCACGACCGATGACTACCTGAAACTGTACGCCGGTGAGAACAAGATAGAAGCCGAGAATGCGCTGGTGTCGCTGGAGGCGATGCAGCGCGTCCGCAGGCCCCGTCCGCGCATGAAACGCTTCCTGGATTCGCTCCAGAGGGTGTATCCCGGCGTGCCGCGGGATTCGTTGTTTGTGAAGTTCCGCGCTTCGCGCCCGGTGGACGACTTCGCGGCCAAAGACTTGAAAGTGTCGCTGGATTCCTCGGTAGTGGCTCTGCTGAACCGCTGGCATCCGGGCGGACTGGTGTCGCTGGAGAACGCTTCGCTGGTGTCGCCTTCGCTGCCGTTGAAGACCACGCTGAATTCCATGGACATCGCGCTGGACGATGATGACGCGCAGATTGCATCCTTCAATGTAGATTGCGGCACTTCCGATATCGATCTGACCGGTTCGGTCGGCGGGTTCAGGCGGTTCATTATGAGCAGGGGGCCGCTGAAGTTTAACTTCAACGTTCGCTCCAAGCGCCTGAATGCCAATGAGATACTGGTGGCGATGCAGCAGGGGTCATCGAATAAGGATGTCGATGTCGAGACCGCAGATTTCGTGGCCGACTCCCTGAGCAACGCCGTGTATGACCCTTCGGCCGGGGAGATGAAAGCCATCGTGGTTCCCAAGAACCTGCGCGGCTCCATCAATCTGCTTGCAGACAGGGTGGATTATTCTTCGCTGGAGATACGCCCTGCCTCCGCTCTGGTGAATGTGCGCGACCGCGTGCTGCAGGTGAAGGATGTGGATGTGCAGAGCAACGTCGGGCGCATTCTCCTGAATGCCTTCTACGGCACAAAGAGCAAGGCGGATATCTCCGCCGGCCTGGACATGCAGCTGATGAACATGCCGGCCTACGACATCATCCACATGCTGCCTACGGTGGATGCCATGATGCCCGCACTGAAATCGTTCCAGGGGAACCTGGCCTGCGACGTGTCGGTGACAACCCAGCTGGATACCAACATGAACGTGCTGACACCCACGATGAACGGGCTAGTGCGTATTGCCGGCGAGGATCTGTTTATCAAGAATGCCGGGTCGCTTAGGAAAGTGACGCGCCTGCTGATGTTCGAAGATAAGAACATCGGGCACATAGAGGACCTGTACGTGGATGCGGTGATAGGGGACAACAAGGTGGAGGTTTATCCTTTCGTGCTGGGCGTGGACAAATACAAGGTGGCGCTGGCGGGCACGCAGGGTTTCAACGGAAGCATGAAGTACAATATCTCCATTCTGGAGAGTTTCCTGCCGTTCAGATTCGGAATCAATATCTTTGGCAATCTGGACAAGTGGCGTTTCTCGCTGGGGCGCAACAAGTACCGCGGCGGGCGCGTGCCTTCGTTCACGGCAGATTTGGACACCATGCAGGTGAATCTGCTGGACGTGATCCGGAACGTTTACGACCGTGGCGTGAAGAGCGCCATGGACCAGATGGCGTTGGAAAACAAGCGCCTGGAGAAGGCCAAGATGCTGAACAGCTATACCGGTGCGCCTTCCGATGAGTTCTTGAGCAAGGAAGAGTTCCAGCAGGTGGATTCGCTGCTGTTCGCCATGCAGATGGATGAAGAGAATCAAGAGATTGAGCAGGATGTCGATGCCGCGGCCGACGCGGCCCTGGAGGCCTTGACCGCTCAGCAGAGCGCCTGGCTGGATGAACACCCCTGGGCCGGCGCCGCCGAGACCCGCGCAGAGCAGCGCAAGGCGGAACGGGAAAGAAAGAAGGCCGAGAAGGCGCGTGCTGCCGCCGAGCGGGAGCGTTCCGCCGCAGAAGCCGCCGCCACTTCCGCCGTGAAAGATTTGTTGGAAGAATACAAAGAATAAGTGTTATATTTGCGGTCCATTTTTGCGGGTGTGTTGAAATGGTAGACAAGCCAGACTTAGGATCTGGTGCCGAGAGGCGTGAGAGTTCGAGTCTCTCCACCCGCACTTCCACTCAAAAGGCCGCCTTTCCAGGCGGTCCTTTTTCGTTCCGTGCGGGTGGAGAGACGCTTCGCTGCGCGAAGCTTCCTCTGTCTTATTAGGGGGCGCTGCCCCTAATGTACCCCGCCGCCTTATATCCCTTGCGTCTTTGCTGGCGCAAAGACCGGGACCGGCGGTTCGCCTGGCGGCTCAATCAGTCACTTTCATTTGTATTGTTGAAAATAGTTTTATACATTTGTACATTATAATGTACTTTTATTATGGTAGTAATCAGCTCAGCCGAATTAAGAGGCAATATGAAAAAGTATCTGGATATAGCCAAAAAAGAACAGGTGCTTATCCAGCGCGGTAAGAATGAGACGTTTGTTCTTACCGCTCAACAGAATCCAATTGAGTATGACCTTGCCCGCGCCGTTACAGTAGATGAGGTAATAGCCAAGGTTCGTGAAGGTCTTACCGAAATGTTTGAAAGGAAAGAAACTGAGAATGTGAAGGTAGGATGAGTGTGTTGTTCCTTCCGGAGATTAGCAAGCAATTCGTAGAGCTTGCTGAAATCCTGTACGATAAGGGGTATATGAGTTTTCTGGATGCTGCCATTGAGTATTCAGAGAGTCTGTTTCGTGATATACAGAGCAACTTGCCTTTAAAGGTTCATAGAAAGGCTCCTGCATATTTCAATCGGTTTGGTAGAGATATGTCCTACGCCTCATTCCCCAAGAACAAACACACGACCTGGTATGTCTTTTTCAATGTCTATGATGTTGGTGGAGAAGCTGTTTATCTTGTGAGATATATCAGCAACAACCACGTCATAGCTCATCACCTTGAACTTGAATCGTAATGTTCATAAACTCTATGCGTAGAATTATTACTGTATCTGCTTTTCTATGAATTAATCTGTGAATCAAACAGATACACGGCTTCTAAATCTTCAAGAAAAGTTCGATGTAAGACAACTTGCCCGCACTTGACTCAAAGGCCGCCTTTCCAGGCGGTCCTTTTTCGTTCCGTGCTGGGGCGCCTTTTTCGGGTAAGGTCCAATTTAAAGGTCGACATCTTACCCGCTGGAAGTGCCTGAGAGGCCGAAATGCCGGTAAGGTCCCCGGCATAGAATTGGACCTTGCCCGCTCTTCATATTTTTTCACTATCTTCGCACTATCATGAAGAAGATAATAAAATTCCTGTTCCTATTCGCCCTGCTGTTTACCGTGACTGGAGCGGTGGCCGTGTCATGTCAGAAAAGTGGTGGTGAAGAAGATATTGACGGGGCAAGTGACAAAAGCCGACCACAGATTAAACCGACACCCCGTATTGGCAGCAATAAGTACGTGATCGAGGCTGACGGAACTACAATAAGTTTGACATCCCGCGGCTTTTCTTTCAATGTGACGGCAGGAGCGATCACATTCAAGAATTTCACATGCTTTATTAACC
Organism: Bacteroidales bacterium; assembly: GCA_016283985.1. The sequence continues at coordinate 6,766 of JAEENZ010000063.1, forward strand.
GAAAGGAGGAGTTTACTTTTTACAACGATTGCAACCTGACTCTGAGCGGCGGTTCTACTATCAATTTGTTCAATGGAGGGGAGTTTTTTTGCTGGCACGTTACTCTGTCGGGCAGCGGTAGTATCACGCTGAAAGGAGTGAATTTGGACGTCACGAATTACAACAATAAGTTCTCGGCTGCCGAAGGATACACCTTGACATCTACCGGTAAAGTGGACGAAGGGAACAACAATTATTCCTGCACGTGGTCGATTAAGAAAAAATAATAACCATGATGAAAACCATGCTGAAGAGAACTCTGTGGGTGCTGGCTGCGGCCTGTACCATTCTTTCCTGTGCTCCCAAGACAGGCGCACCGTCCAACAAGGCGGAGAAAGTGATTGCCGCCATCCACGACCCGTCCTCGAAATACGTCGTTGTCGTATGCCATAGGGGCGACTGGCGCAACTATCCGGAAAACTCGCTGGGTGCCATCGAATCCGTCATCCGTATGGGTGCCGACATCGTGGAGATCGACCTCAAGCTCACCAAGGACAGCGTCCTGGTGCTGAGCCACGACCGCACGTGCAACCGCATGACCACCGGCAAGGGCGACATTTCCACCATGACCTATGACTCGTTGGCCACCTTCAACCTGAAGACAGCCCACAACGTGGCCATCCCCGGTACCCGCATCACCACCTTTCGGGAGGCTCTGGAAGTGTGCAAGGACCGCATCGTCATCAATGTGGACCAGGGTTTCCAGTACTACGACCTGGTGGTGAAGCTCACCGACTCTCTGGACATGACCGACCAGATCCTCATTAAGGGCAAGAAGGCCCGCGAGGTGGTGGCCGGGGAAATGGAGGGCAGCCGTATGATGTACATGCCCATCATCGACATCCAGAAGACCAAGGGGAAGGATCTGTTCGCTCAGTATGAAGACTGGTATGCCCAGACCGGCGAAGCGCCGCTGGCCTACGAGGTATGCTTCTCCAGCCTGGACGAAGAAGTGGAGGAGTGCTGCCGCAAGGTGGTGGCCCAGGGTTCCAAGCTCTGGATCAATACCCTCTGGGCATCCCTCTGCGGCGGATATCACGACGATGCCGCCTATGACGGTGATCCCGACGAAATATACGGTAAGATACTGTCCCTGGGCACTTCCATGATCCAGACCGACCGTCCGGAATTCCTTATTAACTGGCTCAAGAAAAAGGGCCGCAGATAAAAAAAGGAGGATTATCCCAGATTCGCAAACACGATCCACTCGGGTGCGTGGTAGGTGAGATAACCGATCAGCACGATGCCGAGCACGGCAACGGCGATCCATAGCGGCCACCAGGCGCGCACGAAACTGCTGTTGCGCCATCTCCCGGCCAGATGGACAGCGCCGACCATCAACGCCACGTAGATGATTATGTCCAGCCACAACATTTCGTGGTGAATGAAAACCCAATAGGCAAAAAATACCGCCATTATCAGCGGCATGACCGCAAGCCCTCCCAAGATGGGCGCTCCGAACTCCTGGATGCTGCGGCGGCTGACGCAAAGGTATATGCTCAGCAGCAGCATGGGGTAGAATACCATTTTCATATGCGCCATCACGCTTTCCGTCACGGGGAAGATATATCCCAGGAAATGATTGAAGAACGGCGCATGGTGCACGAAATGCATCCCGGTGCCGACCAGAATCAGCACGACGATAGCAATTATGGTTTCTCTGCGGGACATATTTAACAATCCGTCAGCAAAACTAATTCTTTTCTATAAAAACCGTACGTCTATCATCATTTGTTGGTATTCATCCACTTCATTCCCAGCCGGTCGATGAGACGAGAGGGAAGGAGGCGTACAAGGAAGGGGATCGTAAGGTTGAGGGCGCCGGGTCGGCGTATGCGACGGCCGTGGAACATGGCGCGCAGGGCCTTACGCACGAGCTTTTCGGGGCTCAGCACGATACCCAGGCGGCGGCCTGTCTTCCGCATTCGGGGGCCCAGATTGTACAGACCCGTATCCACCGCGGCGGGGAGGATGGTGGTCACGCCGACGCCGTAGGGCGCAAGTTCGTAGGAGAGCCCCAGGCCGAAGCTCTTCAGGTAGGCCTTGGAGGCAGAATACACAACAATCCCAGGTGCGGGAATGTCGGCTGTCATCGAAGACATTATCAGGATGTGCCCGGCCCCGCGGGCTTTCATCCTTTCGCCGAAGAGTATGCAGCATTCCGTAACCGCTGCCACGTGCAGGCCGACCATGGTGCGGGCCTTTTCCAGATTGTGGCTGCCGAGATACTCTATGAAGAAGATACCGGCGTTATTGATGAGTATGTCCACCTCCAGCCCATTGCCGTCGCAGAACTCCAGCATCTTTTGCGCGCAGCCCTGGGTGGAGAGATCCAGATACAGCCACTCCACCGGAACTCCGTACCGGGCACCCAGCTCTGCCGCGGCATCGCGCAGCTGCTCCTCCTGATTGCTCACCAGCACCAGGCCATAGCCCATCGCCGCCAGCTGCCTGGCGTACTCCAGCCCGATTCCCGAACTGCCTCCTGTTATCAATGCATAACCCATCATTACAAAAATAACGAATAATTCCTATCTTTGTCCCCCAGAGAAACGATAATACAACT
>JAEENZ010000064.1 GCA_016283985.1 Bacteroidales bacterium
TATAAGAGCCTCGAAAAGGAATAATTATTATATTTGTACAAATATACCAATAGTATAATGAACCACAAAGCCATAATCATAACCGGCGGAGCCGGATTCATCGGCAGCCATGTAGTGCGCCTCTTCGTCAATAAGTACCCCGAGTGCAAAATAATCAATGTAGATAAGCTCACCTATGCGGGCAATCTGGCCAACCTCAAGGACATTGAGGACAGGCCGAACTACCGCTTCGTGAAGGCGGATATATGCGATTTCGATGCGATGCTGGCGCTGATGCAGGAAGAGAAGGTGGACGGTATCATCCACCTGGCCGCCGAGAGCCACGTGGACCGCAGCATCAAGGATCCCTTCACTTTCGCGCGTACGAACGTGATGGGGACGCTTTCTTTGCTTCAAGCGGCGAAAGCAGCCTGGAACGGCGAGTGGGAAGGAAAAAGGTTCTACCACATTTCCACCGACGAGGTTTACGGCGCCCTTGAGATGACCCATCCCGAAGGCATCAAGCCTCCTTTCACCACGAAGGCCTCAAGTGGCAAGCACCATCTTGCCTACGGCGAGAAGTTCTTCACCGAAGACCTGAAATATCAGCCTCACAGCCCGTACAGCGCGGCAAAGGCATCCAGCGACCATTTCGTTCGTGCCTTCCACGACACCTACGGCATGCCGACCATCGTGACCAACTGCAGCAACAACTACGGCCCCTACCAGTTCCCCGAGAAGCTTATCCCTCTGTTCATCAACAACATACGCCACCGCAAACCTCTGCCCGTCTATGGAAAGGGCGAGAACGTTCGCGACTGGCTATACGTTGAGGACCACGCCCGCGCCATAGACCTCATCTTCCACGAAGGCAAGGTTGCCGAGACCTACAATATCGGCGGTTTCAACGAATGGAAGAACATAGATATAATAAAGGTGCTGATCGCCACCGTAGACCGCCTGCTCGGGCGTCCGGAAGGCGCTGACATGGACCTCATAACCTATGTGACGGACCGTGCGGGGCACGACCTCCGCTATGCGATCGACTCCTCCAAACTCCAGCGCGAGCTCGGGTGGGAGCCGAGCCTCCAGTTCGAAGAGGGGATAGAGAAGACCGTTCGCTGGTATCTCGACAATCAGGATTGGATGGACAACGTCACTTCCGGCGACTACCAGAAGTATTACGACGATATGTATAAGGGCAGATAATCCGATGGCCTTGAAAGAGTATGACGTAATAATAGTCGGCGGCGGTATCACAGGCGCCGCTACTGTGAGGGACTGCGCACTGCGCGGTCTCTCTGCTTTGTTGATCGAAAGGGGAGACATCTGCGACGGCGCATCCGGCCGCAACCACGGCCTGCTCCACAGCGGGGCCCGTTATGCGGTCACCGACCGCGAGGGAGCCGAGGAGTGCATCCGGGAGAACAGGATACTGCGCCGCATCGCATCCAACTGCGTGGAGCCCACGGAAGGCCTTTTCATCTCCCTTCCGGAGGATGGACTGGATTATCAGGCGAACTTCATCCAGAAATGCCGGGAAGCCGGCATAGACGCGGAAGCCATCGATCCGGCTGAGGCGCTGCGGATGGAACCTGCCGTCAACCCCCGCATCATCGGTGCGGTCAAGGTGCCCGATGCGGCGGTGGATCCCTTCCGTCTGGTGGATGCCCACATCCTTGACGCACAACGCCATGGGGCTGATATACTGAAGTTTACGGCTGTGACCGAGCTCGTGAAAGAAGGCGGCCGCGTGGTGGGCGTAAAGACATCCAAAGGGGATGTCATCCGCGCCCGCGAAGTGGTGCTTGCAGCCGGAATTTGGACTGCGGGGCTGGCCCGGGAGGCCGGGGTAACCATAGGGATGATGCCCAGCAAGGGCGCGCTCATCATCTTCGGGCACCGGGTGGCCAGGCACGTCATCAACCGCTGCCGCAAGCCCGCCAATGCCGATATCCTGGTTCCCGGCGACGTGGTCAGCGTGCTTGGAACCACATCCGATAAGGTCCCCATCGAAACCTGCGACGACATGTATGCGACTCCTGCCGAGGTGGACCTCCTTCTGCGTGAAGGGGAGCAACTGGTGCCCTGCCTTGCGCATACGCGCATCATACGGGCCTATGCGGGCGTTCGTCCGCTCGTGGTGGCGGATCCCGCCGGCGATGGACGCAGTGTCAGCC
>JAEENZ010000065.1 GCA_016283985.1 Bacteroidales bacterium
AGGCCTTCACCATGTCGGGATTCATCAGGTCTACCCAAGAAGTACCGTTGAACCACGGCTGCCCCAAAGGATCTACATGGCTGATATATAGATATTTACCGTCGTCCAGTAGGATTTCGTCGGGGGCTTCTACCGTTGTTCCCGCTGGCACCCGCACCAGCGTACGGGCGCGGAAGGATTCATCCTGCTTAGGCACTATGCCCCCTGCGAATCCGCTCGGCCATTTGTCTTCGTCGTAAAACCAGGCCTCAAGTCCCAGCTTCCGGCATTCGTCCACCCCCACCCTCATCATCTCGAACCACTCTTCCGACAGGTAGGGGGTGAGAAGGCCCGGACGGCTGTGAAAGAAGGCCCCGCCGAACCCGCCCTCCTTGAAGAGGGCCAGCTGCCGGCGCATCTCATCTGCTTGCAGGCTGTCATTCAGCGACCAGAAGGTCATGGACCGGTACGTGGCAGCCGGATGCCTGAATTCCTTCAGGTCAAAGCGGTCGCCCGCCTGCCGGCATCCCGCCGCAAGCAGTAGTAATCCTATTATTATCAGCCGTTTCACCTATCTTGTTGATTATCAGCCTTTTCCATACTTTCCTCTGGTACATTTGCACCAGAGGCATTACAATAACACCCTGTAAATCAGGCAGATAGCCGAAACGCTATTTGGCAGCGTCGTCTATCGCCTGGGAGATATCCAATACCGGCCGGTCAGCGTAGGCCGAGTAGGTAGCCTGGCACAGCGGGCAGGCGGTCACGATGGTATCCGGATCCGCCACGGTGAGGTTGCGGAGAGAATTCAAAGTGATATCCTTCCGCTTCTCGTAGTTCAGCGACAGGCTGCCGAGCGATCCGCCGCAGCAGATGCTCGCCTCGCGGTTCTGCGCGGCCTCCACCAGATTGCCCACAGCGGACAGCGCCGAGCGCGGCGGATTATAGATGCCGCAGCCGCGGCCCAGCTCGCAAGGATCGTGGTAAGCCAACTTCAGAGCATCATCTTTCTGAACCTTAAGTCGCTGGGAATGAATCAGTTCGTCAAAGAACACGCTGTGGTGTACGACGTATTTTCCGGGCAGTTTGTAATTCTCTTTGAATATACGGTAGCAGATCGGGCAACTCAGCAGGAGCACATCGCAGCCGGAGCCCATGATGATCTCGGTGTTCTTGCGTATCATCTCGCGGGCCTGCTCCCGGCGCCCGGCCAGCATCATCGGCCTGCCGCAACAGAGTCCGCCATCGGCATCCATCATCGTCCACGAAACCCCGGCCTTGTCCAGGATGGAAGTGGTGGCCTTGCGTATGCCAGGCGTGAGGTGGGTCATGCAGCCGGCGAAATACAAAACATGCGCGGAACCCAGTTTGTCCAGCACCGCCTCAGGCGAAAGCTTGGAATAGTGGGGATTGATGCCGTATTTGCGCATGGAACGCTGCGCCAGGCGCATCTGAGGCCCGTCGACCTCCACCTGGCACACCGTGGTGCACTTGCCGCACATCAGGCACTTGTCGCTTATTTCCTCGATGCGCTTCTCGTTGCCGCGCCTCAACTGACGGTTCAGATACACCGTGCAATCTTTCAGATTCTCTTTCTTCACGCTCATCGGGCAGGCGTCTATGCATACGCCGCAACCCGGGCAGGAGTAGAACTGCACGCGGGCATAGCCTTTTCGCGGATGCAGCACATGAAGCCCGGCATTCCGCAGGGGAATCAGCAGCATTTCCGCAGGGATGTGCATGTAGCGGGTAAAGGGCAGCACGCACATGAACACACCCAGCACTATGGAGTAGGCCCACCAGGTGGGCATGTAATTAAGTTCGTTGCCAAAGAACTGGCGGAACATCCAGTTCATGGGTATGGTAAGGAAACTCCCCCCGCTGATGTGGGCGGTGAAGCTTTCGGACAGGAGGCGCAGCGGGAAGATGGCCCATAGGGAATACAGCCCCACCCTGTCCAGAAGGCTGGGACGAGTGGTGCGCCTCATTCCAAACCACAGCGAGCGCACACGCTTGATTATGGCCAGGGTTATGCCGCTCAGGATAACCAGAAGGAACAGGTCCATCAGGAAAAACAGCACTGCCCCCTGTATGGTGCTCTCCCCTTCCGCCACAAAGAAATTGAAGAAGATGGGATAATAGAAGAGACGTATCCTGTGAGGCAGGAAGAGCATTACTTCTATATGCCCCAGCAGGATTATCATGAACCATCCAAAGGCAATGCTGGAGTGCATGTAGCCCAGCATGCGGTTTCGTTTCCAGAGCTTGACGTGAAGCAGGCAGTTCAGGAAGATATCCTTCACATTCTTCCAGGCAGTAGCCGGAGTAACCAGCGAGATCAGGAACTTGCGCCTGTCTTCCCTGGGCAGCTGAACCAGGATACGGATGGCCCCGTACAGGCAGTAGCCAAGCACAAATATCATCCCGAAAAGGAACGGGAGCACGAAAGGATGGAAACCGGTTGCAAATCTCTCGGTCATAGGCTGCCCTCCACGTTTTCGTATAGCCTGCTAACGGTAAGGATCACCCTGCGGGTATTGATGCCGCGGGGGCATACCATGGTGCATTTGCCGCAGAGCATGCAATGCGAGAGCATCTGCTCCACCTCACGGTTACGGCCTCGCTGAAGGTCCAGCAGAAGCTTACGTACGCTCATTCCGGAATAGCCGGATGCGGTGCAGGTGGCGCTGCAACTACCACACGCCATGCATGTAGACGCCGTAGGCTCTATGCGGCACAATTTGGCGTAGAGCGACTGATCGAGCTTGTCGAGCTCGATCGCGGAACTGGGATTGAGTCCGAATCCGAAATCCATCACTTTCCGCCTTTAAGATAATTATACACGTTCAGGGCTGCACTGCGGGCCTCTGCTATCGTCTCCGGTATGGTCTTGGGGCCTGTGCATGTGCCCGCGAAGAAGATTCCGTCCCGGTCGGACTGGGTGATGGAAGCGATATTGTCCCGGCTGCGGAAGAATCCGTCGTCGTCCACTGGCAGTTGTACCGCCTTGAGCAGAGCCTGGTTCTCACGGTTGCACACTATCCCCGCCATCAGCACCAGCAGGTCCAGCCTGACCTTCACCGGCTTGCCCACGAGGGTATCCTCCGCCTTCACCAGCACCTGGCCGTCGATGGTCTCGGACACCTCGGAGACGCGTCCGCGGATGAAGTGGATGCCGTAGTCGCGCTGGGCGTTGATGTAGAAATCTTCGTATTTCTTACCGAAGAGGCGGAGGTCCATGTAGAAGCAGTAGATCTCCGCGTTCGGGAACTTCTCTTTCAGTTCGATGGCCTGCTTGATGGCGGTGATGCAGCAGACCTTGGAGCACTGGGTATTGCCGGCCTTGACATCCCTGGAGCCCACGCAGTGCACGAATCCTATGGCGGATGGTTTCTCAGGGACGCGCTCATCACTGCCGGTGTTGAACCAGGCTTCCAGATCCCTGTTGGTAATCACGTGGTCATAGACCCCGTAGCCATACTCTTCCTTCTTCTCCGCCTCAAAAAGTTTGAATCCGGTGGCGAAAATTACAGCCTTGCAGGGCATCGCGCGGCCGTTGCTCAGCACTACGGAATACCCTTTCTGAAGGCGGTTGATGGAAGCTATTTCCGTCTCAAGAAAAACTTCGACATCCTTCAGTTCCTCTTTATATGGTGCAAGCAGCTTACTTGCGGGCACGACATCCGGGAAAAGATTATTCCACTGGGCCACATGGCCTCCAAGGGCGCTGCTCTTCTCGACGATCACGGGTTTCAGGCCAAGGGCCTTGAGCTGCCTGGCAGCTTCCATTCCGGCGATGCCGCCTCCGACTATCAAGACAGGATTATTGTTCATATCAGCAACATTTGAGGACCGAAGGCAGTCCGGGTTTCTTGAGTTCTTTTTCGTTCAGGCCGAGATACTTCTTCGAAGGGTCGTAAGGCACTCCCATCTTATCCAGAAGAGGTTCAGGGCCTACCTGATGAATCTGCAGGCCGAGGTCCCATGGATCCACGCCTAACACCAGGCCGGCCAGTTCTTCATATGTGAACACGGGAATACCGTTTCCGTTCTCGCCATAGGTCTTTCCGGTCTGTTCGGAAATCACATACTGCCAGCGGTCCAGGAAGAAGGGACATCCGGGGCAGTTGGTGATTATTGCATCCGGATGGTAGGGTTCCATCGATTCGAATTTCTTGTGGGTGTTCGACACGGAGTACCCGCGGTTGGCCTTCACCAGATACTGGCGGAAACCGAAGCCGCAGCAGTGCCGGCGTTCGGGATAATCTATCACCTTCCCTCCCCAGGCCTCAGCCATTCCGCTCAGCACGCAGGGGTATTCGGCACCGCCGACTCCCTTGTGGGGGAACATCTTGGAATAGTGGCAGCCTATGTGCTCAACTATCCTCAGCGGCTCGCCGGTTTCTTTGTTAACCAGCTGATATTTAGCGCGTTCCGCAATTTCTTCGCGGAACTTGTAGACCAGGTCGCTCGCGTGTGCGACATATTCCGGCTTTTCGAACTCCCTGCGGCAGGCCTTCCAGAGCTTTTCGCGTATGCGGGCCTCGAGCTCGGGGAATTCCCTCCAGGTTTCGAGTATCTCGGTATAGTTGCCAAAGGATGTGATGCAACTCGTGACCAGATTCTTGTAGCCGGCCTCTGTCATCAGCGCAAACTGACGGGCGACTATGGTCATCGCTGTCTCCTGAGGGATAGTGTCCGCGTGATAGGCTATGCCCCCGCAGGTGGTATGATGCTTTGTTTCGTAGATATCCCGCCCTAGCATGTCCCTGCATATCTTCAGGAAGTAATGCTCCGAAGCCGGGAAGAAACTCTGTCTTATGCAGCTGCGCACATAGAACCAGTGGTTGTCCGGAATCTCTTTCTGGTAATCGGACCAGATTTTCTGCTTTCCCTGATAGATCATAGCGCACCCTCCTCGTTATTGAAATGCCCCCTGGAGCAATGCTCGAAGGTGTATTTGGTGTATTCTTCCATCGTCATCCCCATCTCTTCCGCCTTTTTGCGGGAGCACTCCTCCACAAGATTGATGCGCTCGGTGGCGCCGGTCTCGTCGAAGATGGCCTGGAGTTCGTCCAGATCTTCCTGAGGGATTGCCCTCAACGCGCCCTCACCCTGGCGGCCAAGGTTTGCACCCAGGCGGTCATAAACATCCTGCTGATTGTTCAGCACCCACTCGAAAACCGGCCCGGATTCGGGATGGTCTTCATATTTATAGGTGGAAGGATGTACGCAGTATCCCAGCTTCAACACATTGGTTGTCAGCACTTTGGTGAGAGGATAAAGCTGGCGTCCCTTCTCCGATTCGGTGAAATAACCAAGTTTGGTGGAGAGGTTGCGAAGTGCCATCACAACCAGGCCTGCCCCGTTCTTGCGGGGGCAGCGAGTGACGCAGGACATGCATTCTCCGCAATACCATATGGTCTCGCTTTTGAGAAGTTCCAGTATTCCTTCTTCGTCCTTACGCTGGACGGTGTCCACGATTTTTCGCGGATCATATTTATAGAACTCCGCCGCAGGACAGATGGCTGTGCAAGTGCCGCAGTTGATGCAGGTCTTGAGCCCTTCCTTGAAACGGTAGTCTTTGGTAAGTTCGTCGTACAGTTTACCCATCGTTCAGGTTTTATCTTTCAAAGATAAGAAAAAAATGCTACCTTTACGCAAGATTCCACTTATCAAGGATTGATAAGATATGAAAC
>JAEENZ010000066.1 GCA_016283985.1 Bacteroidales bacterium
CCTGGAAGCGGCCAGGGTGTCGTGGAACTTATAGTCCGGATAATCCATTTGATACACCTGGAACACGGCCTTCAGGCATCCTTCATCGAAGCGGGCATTGTGCGCCACTAGGGGTAGGCCCTGGATGAGGGGCTCGATCTTCTCCCACACGAAGGGGAACACCGGGGCATCTTCCGTATCCTCCGGCCCCAGGCCGTGCACCTGCCGGCAGAACCACTGGTAGTACTCCGGCTCGGGATGGATGAGGCTGTAGAACGATTTTACGATCTGCCCGCCGCGCACTACCACCACGCCCACGCTGCAAACGCTGCAGGGTTGCTCGTTCGCCGTCTCGAAGTCAATTGCTGCGAAATCTTTCAAGGCTTTAAAGATTGACAGTACAAATATACGAAACCATTTGCCAAAAAAGTGCTAACTTAGCACGGTATGGGAACAGCGAAATGGATAGCAGGACTCCTGGGATGGGTCGCCTTCGGGCCCATCGGCGCACTGCTGGGCGTGATTGCCGGGAGCGTGATCGAGGGGGCCGTTGAAGCGGCGCACCAGATTAGCGGAGGAGCGGCGACCGGCGGGGCGCAGGGTGGTAGCTACCGTGGCGGCTACGGCGCCTCGGAGCAGCGGAACAGCTTCCTCGTGAGCCTTCTGGTGCTCTCGTCCGCGGTGATACGCGCCGACGGGAAGACACTCCAGGCGGAACTGGACTACGTGAAGGCATTCGTCCGGCAGAACTTCGGCGAGGCGGCCGTGAGCGAGGCCATGCGCATCCTCTCCGGCCTATCCCTTCAAGAGGTGAATGTCTATTCGGTCGGCGGACAGATAGCCGCCAACATGAACTACTCCCAGCGCCTCCAGCTCTTCCATTATCTCGCGGGTATAGCGAACGCGGACGGGGACTTCAGCGCCAGCGAGAAGAGCGTCCTCGAAGCGATAGCCTCCGCCATACGGCTGAACGCCTCCGACGCGGCCTCGGTAATCGCGATGTACTACAGGGATACGACCTCCGCCTATGCAGTGCTGGAGATTTCCCCTTCGGCGACGGATGATGAGGTGAAGGCGGCCTACAGGCGCATGGCGATGAAGAACCACCCGGACAAGGTGGCATCCCTCGGCCCGGACGTGCAGAAGGCTGCCGAAGAGAAATTCCGAAAGATCCAGGAGGCGTATGAGACTATCAAGAAACAGCGTGGAATCAAATAAACGAACAACGTCATAACACTGTGACTGAATCGGATACACCCACGTCGACCTCGGCATAGTGAAATGCCACTTCGAAATAGGTGCAGGGAAGGTTGGTTTTTTATGGAAATGAGCAATATGAAAGTTTTGATGATAAACGGCAGCCCGCGCCAGGAGGGCAATACGTCCATTGCTTTGGCTGAGATTGCAAAGCAGCTGGTAATACTCGGCATAGAGAGTGAAATCGTTTGGATCGGCAACAAACCCGTCCGTGGATGCATCGCCTGCAACACGTGCAAAGACAAGCCGGGAGCCTGCGTGTTTGATGATGATGTCTGCAACGGCATCTCCGCAAAGATGAATTCGTCAGATGCACTTATCGTAGGATCACCGGTATACTGGGGACAGCCGAACGGGGCGGTGCTGTCCATTATCCAGCGGGCGTTCTATTCGAACGGGGCCGCCTTCAGGGGCAAGCCGGCAGCGGCTGTGGCCGTATGCCGCCGAGGCGGGGCTACCGCAACGTTCGAAACTCTGAACATGCCCTTCCAGATGATGAGCATGCCGGTTGTAACCTCGCAGTACTGGAACATAGTATACGGACGTGAACCTGGTCAGGCGGCGCTGGACCGCGAAGGCCTGCAGACGATGCGGACACTTGCGAATAACATGGCCGCCCTGTTGAAGGCAACCGGAGGCAAGCCGATGCCGGGAAGTGACGAACCGTGGGACGGGATGCATTTCATTCGATAAGTCGAGAATTATATGAAACTGAAGAAAAGAAAGCTCAAGTTTGCAGCGATATTTGGAATCTGCTGGTTCGCGCTCCTGGTCCTGCTGGTTGATGGGATTCTGAAATTTAAGACACTGGTCGATTATTTCGGGTCCTACGCTTTGGTGGAGATTTCGCTGATCCTATTGGTCGTTCTACCTACATTGGCGGTTTATATCTTCACTAAAGAATAACAAACAGATAAATCGGATTATTTTGTAGTATTTTTGTAATAAGCAAATATATTTTCGACATTTTTTCGCAAAGTTGTTTCGACACTTCAGTCATTGCTTTTGCGACTCATTTGTCCTAGTTTATACTTGAGTTTCTATGGTTTTGGAAGCAGCCTTACGTAGCTGCTTCCCATTAACGGTCGATTCGGAGGGGAAGATGGTCTTCCTGTTCTCAAGCCTATAGCTTGTTCCAGCAAGCTTGATTACCTCGCAGCGGTATAGTAAGCGATCTATGATTGCGGTCGCAAGCACCTCGTCATTCAGCGTCTGGACCCACTCTGTGGGCGCTTTATTCGTCGTGATAATGACCGATGTCTTCTCGTGGAGAGAGTTTACCAGATTGAAGAACGAAGCGGATTCCTCCTTCTTCACCGGGAACAGCATGATATCATCAATGGCCAGCAGGTCAGCCTTCA
>JAEENZ010000067.1 GCA_016283985.1 Bacteroidales bacterium
ACCTTGAGCGTGTGGCAGGCAGCAACGGAGCGGCACTGACGGGTGTGTCGGATGACGTGAACCTGTGCACAGGGGAGACCTCGACGACCGCCGTGAGCGTGCCGATGGACGTGTACATGAATGCGGCGGCCGATCCCGACCTGCTTGGAGCCAGATGCCTCACCTTCGGCATCCCCGGCTGCAACCCCTACGACGAAGCAAGCGTTGCCGCGGCCCCGGCCGGAAAGCACTGGTTCGTGCTGAACGTGGCCTTCAAGACAGGCAAATACAAGAATATACGAATAGACGTAACCGACCAGATCCGGGCCCTTCCCACTGGCGGAGTGATACCGCTGGAGATAGACGTGGGCGACTTCCCGCCCGAAGATACCGACCCGCCGGTAGATGAAGGAGGAGGGTTCAAGCCTCTCATCGGAGACTGGGAGGAGAAAACAGGAACGACGACTATAACATATTGATTATCAATTTATTATATATTTTTTATTAACCTTTTTAAAACATTTCTATTATGAAACGTTACTTTTTGATCGCAGCAGTTGCAGCCACAGCGCTGGTTGCCTGCACCAAGACCTTCGACCACAACAAGTCGGTCAACGAAGGTGCCCCCATCAGCCTTAGCACATGGTCTGATGTGATGACCAAAGCCCCTAAGACGGCATTTGCCAACGGGGATCAATTCGAAGTGTTCGGATTCAAGTGGAATGCCGGTCCCGCCAACGAGACCATAGTCTTTGAGGCTGTCGAAGTGGGTTATGACGGCTCCGACTGGACCTATTCTCCTCTCCGCTACTGGGACAAGTCCTTCGCCAACTACACGTTCTACGCTGTTTGGCCCAAGGATATCCTCGCTTCAGGCACTTATGGAGACAATGGCCTGTTCACAACTATCGACCGTACTTTCAATGGAGCTGACGAGAATCTCCTCATCGCTCAGCAGAAAGACGTTGCAAACGCAGCCTATGGCACTCCCGTTCCACTCGTGTTCAAGCACATGGCCGCCCTCGTTGACTTCAAGGTCAAGAAGGCCGATGACATCGTGGATGCAGCTCTCCAAGTTACCAGCATCCAGCTTGATAACATCCGCACCAAAGGAACCTTCGCCGTGTCTGGCTATAGCAGCAACAATCCCGTCGGCACCGCAGGTGTAGGCGGCTGGACTCCCGATGGCACTCCCACCGTTGCAAGCTTCACTAATACTTCTGGTGCTACTGCTACTCTGCCTACCACTTTGGCAGCCGGCACAGGCAACACCAAAGAAACGGCAGCTGCAGTCATCAACAGCCTCGTCGTTATGCCTCAGGCATTTGCTACCGGAGCCGGCGCACAGACCGTCACCATCGCCTACAAACTCACCGACCCTGCAGGTATAGAGAACACTTATACTCCTGATGCGGTTGAACTTGGCACATTCGACAGCACTGACAACGACAGCAACACCGCCACCTTCATCGCAAGCTGGCTGCCCGGATACCACTACACCTACTACATCACCATCAATGCGAACAAGATCACGTTCACCGCGTCTATCGCAGACTGGGATGCAACCGCCAATGGTTTCCACTACATCCTCAACTAATCATTTGTGCTTAACCGCGTAACGTTCATATTAGCAGCCGTCTGCATGCTCGCCCTGTCAACCCTGGCAGGGTGCGTGAAGACTTACGATCCGGCACCGAGGCAGGGAGAAATCCGCTTCGGAGCCGGATCGCTGCTGCTGAACGACGACGCAACAAAGTCGGGCACTGATCTTAAGGCCCTTTTTGACCAGGCATCGGAGGACGTGGGCGCGGCAAATGCAGACAAATTCTTTGTCTACGGATCCAAGACAATCTCCGCAATACGATATACTGTTTTCAACGGCGAGAGTGTCAGCCTGACGAGTTTAGGCTCCAACGCATCCGATCCCATAGACGACGTTTGGGATTATTCCCCCCATCGTTTCTGGGACAGCAATGCCAGCCAGTACGACTTCCTTGCAATCACCGGCCCTGCCTCTTCGGCCGGAATTGACTGTAATCCCGCATCTTCTACTCATATAAGGGCGAACGTTACTTACGACGCGACAGGAACCCCCTATGACCTGATGGCCGCGGGAAGCCAGCGGAACGATGGGACGACAAGTCCGGTCCACATGGCATTCAGCCACTTGCTCAGCGCAGTGCGGGTTACCATTATAAATGACTCGCCTTCCACTGATGTCCAAGTGAACTCTTACGGATTCCGCAACATATGCATCCGCGCCACCGGAATGGTGGAGCAGAGCGGAAACGGCCTTGTTGCGATGGGAACCAGCGACTGGGGAACCTTCTCCTACACGAGCAGCACAGTCCTGGGCCATAGAGACACGACTGTACTTGGCAATAAACAAGAGTTTGCCATGCCGGCAGACAAATGGGACCTGATGGTGCCGCAGGAGCTCGCTCCTTACGGCGATTACATCCCCCAGTTGATGCTCGACTATGAGTACGATCAGGAAGATCCCTATACGTTGGTGACGGAGCACAATCATGTCGTGTTCCCCATCCGCCTCGATGAGATTCCTGTGAAGAACTCGGACGAACTCATCACCAAATGGCTTCCAGGCAGGAAGTACAACTATGAGATCCATATCCGCCTGGGCGGAGGTATTATTGTCAACGTTGCGGTAACTGAGTGGAAAGAGATCCTCGCAGAAACCCCTGGACTTACGATAGATGACGAATAGATTCAGCTCATATCTGTCAGCCGTTTTGGCGGCGGTCATGCTCATCATGGTCGGTTCTTGCGACACCAAAGAACCGATGCAGATCGAGCAGGGCAGGATTGCTGTTTCTATCTCCAGCGGCAGGATAGCTACCCGTGCACTAAGCGATGATATTGCCGACGGCAGCGCCATCATTGTGAATGGATCCGGCGTACCCGACCTGGCAATAGGAATCGCCAATTCTGCTGGAGACCTTGTCGCCTCCTGGCCGGATGATTATTGGGGCACCCTGGGGACCGTATTTACTTCCCAATGCCAGACTGCGCAGACTGATTCAAGCAAATCCACCATCTATTTCACAGGGCCTGGCAGAGGATCGTATACAGTGTTTGCCGTGGCGAATACTGCCGGTCTTGATGCAGCTACTATTACTGCGCTTAAAGCGGCGAAGACCGTTGGTGCATTGGATTCGCTTCTCCTTTCGGTGGCCAGCGGCGAACCCGATTTCGGCGCTACGATGCCGCTTACCGCAAAGGGAAGCCTGACAGTAAACTCGTGGGGGAACGGCCAGATAGACCTCAATCTCCTTAGGCCCGTGGCGAAAATCAGTTTTACCTTTATCAATGAGACCGGCGGCTCCGTCGATATTCATAACTGCACGGTAAAGCTGAAGGATCTTAATACTTCCAGCGGTTATCTCTTCGAGCAGACTCCGGACTATCTGCCCGGTCATACCTGTGACAGGGATTTGACAATCAACGGCTCCGATCCCTTGGTGTTTACCGACAACAAGTCCACCCTGCCGATAAAAACCGTATTCCCCAGCGTGGCCCCTGAAAGGCTTGTTGGAAGCAGGTATTTCTGCGATGTCAGCTTCCGCGTGACCAAAAAAGCGATGGTTTACGACTCCGGGAACGCCGCCACCTACACTGAATATTCTTTCACGGACCTGCCTATCCACGACAACCGCTCGAAAGATATTCCATATATCCTTCGCAACCAGCATCTCAAGATTCAGACCCGAATTACCAAGAGGACTGAAGAGCATGACTATTCGTTCAACTTCGAAGTTCAGGACTGGTACGAAAAAGTAGCATACGTTACGTTTGATTAGACCGTGAAGATATTTGCGCGCATAATTGCAGTTTTCTGCCTGTTTACTTCTCTTTCATGTGTGAGGGAGATGGCTGAACCCAACTTTGAACCCCGTTTGCCGGAAGGCTCTCCGGTCACCCTTAACCTTGGTTTCGGCTATCCCAATCGCAACGAGGTGGATATTGCGACCAAGGCCGAATCTTCCAGGGAGGACGAATCTCGTATCCACGACCTGTATGTGATGATCTTCGACGGCAACGGAGACAAGTTCTACGGCAGGTACTTCACCTACGAGCATCTCCTCACTTCACTGGATTCTCTCGACAGCCACAGCAATGAAGGCTGGTATGTCGAGAACTCCGGCAACAGCCGCGGCGTTGTCAAGATTGCTACCCAGGCGAAAGAAGACTGTACGCTGGTGATGCTGGCAAATGTAACCAGCACTATCACTTCGCTCAATCATCAGGATCCGGTAGACGTCCTTGCGGGAATCGATACTTACGAGGATCTCACGGACGTTCGCGTGACCCTTGAGCAGGAAGTCCTCAACAGGGGTGACCTGTTTATGATGCTTGGAACGATGACGGACGTAAGCACCGGCAGCCTCACCTGGGGCGCTATATCTGCGGGGGAAGCCGTATACAACAAGCCCGGAGGCCAGTATCAATTACAGCTCAGGGCCCTGGATGCCAAGGTTAAGTTTTACATCACCTACAACTCTACCTACATCAACCCCGAGAAGTGCGATCCCCGTAAGTGGTGGGTCTATAATGTTCCATCCGAATGCTACCTGATTCCCGGGGCGGGGCAGCCTGATGATATCGATTTCTTCGATACCGAAAAAGCCTTCTTTGAAGGCAAGGAAACTGTAGACGGCAAGGAATGGGATGTATTCTCATTCTACATGCTGGAGAACTGCCAGGCTCCCAAGACGTCCATTATGGGGCTAACTGATAATCCTGCTCCCAGCTATTACCTCAGAGAGAAAGAGACAGACCCTTCGGCGGTAGAATCCAACTTTATTTACGCTCCCGCCAAAGGAACTTACGTAAGGTTCGACCTGTTGCTGGGGCTCACCTCCCTTGGAGTGGAGTCTATTACTGGCGGGAACAACGCGGCGCACGCCCTTACGACGGAGGCCGTTTATACCGTCCATCTGGGAGATTTTACCAACAGCAGCGCGGGGGAAGGGCGTGATTGGGACAATTACGACGTGGAGCGCAGCACGTCCTATTCGTACTTTATCACCATCAACAATTCAAGGTCCATCTATGTGGAAGTTCTTGGAGATGACGGACTTCCGGATACGGACGACGAAACCGAGCTCCAGCCTGGTCAGGAAGGTTCCCTGCTCCTTTCTACCGACGCGGTGGTTAACTGCGACGCCCATTACGAGTATCATTGCCTTACCTTCAGGTATACTCCGGGACTCGAAGGAAGGAAGGTATCCTGGTACGTAAAAACTCCTTTCGACGAAGGCGGTGCCCAGTGGGATCCGGATGCCAATGGAGGCGAAGGAGACTGGGAATTCAATTGCAAGGACTACCTTTGGGTAAAATTCGGCCGAAATGCGACTTCGGGTTCACCGGCCACATATTCGAAAAACCGTTCACCTTATCCTGGCAATTCGCCTGACAATCCGCATTATTTCCCGACCTGGGATTATCATTCCGGGCTTGATTCTCTACAACTGATGGACATCCATCAGCTCTACAATTACATACTCGACCAAACCAGGAAGAAAGCTGCCGGGGATCCTAATGATTTCCTTGAAGAAACAATTGACGGCGAAACTCAATATGTCATCCGCGTAACCGCCTTCATCGACGAGTATTACTACGAGAAAGATCCGACCCTCGATCCTGCAACTGCAACGGCCGATCCCGACCTCTGGCGCAAGTTCGTCAATGCCGATCCGCGCGAACTACATATCCTTTCGGAGGCAGTCTACAGCGAAGACCGCCAGAGCGACGTAATCACCTCGAGCCATTCTATCATCCAGAGGTCCATACAGTCTTTCTACAACACTTATTCTCCGGACCTGCGCACTCTCTGGGGAACTGAGCATGTTGATGAGATGGAGTACCGCATCCGTAAGCAAAAGGACGATTCGCAGACCATTTGGCCATGGTGGAAGAGTGGAAGGGGGCTTCCCACATCGGCAAGACCAGAGAGCGAAGATAACGGACGATACAATTCCGCCGCGATCTGGGGGGTATCCGCTTCTCCCAGATGGGATTCGTTCCTGGAATATGAGGTGGATAACGATCACCCGGAGCTAAAGAGCGACTATCGATATCTCGCATATTCATGCCTGACCCGCAACAGGGATAACGACGGCGACGGTGTGATTGATCCCGAGGAAGTCCGCTGGTACATAGCTTCCGTTAATCAGCTTGTCGGCATGTGGGTTGGAAATGAGGCTCTCAGCCCTTCCGCCCGTTTGTATCAGCCACAGAATAAGAACAGCATCGGAGATGGCCGTGAATGGAGATCCTGGGTGGTTTCTTCCACTGCTTCGACGGGCGGCATTACTACTAATCCACGCGTAATCCGCGCAGAAGAAGGTGCTACCAAATCCAATTACAATTCATATAACTGGGCTTTCACTTCATATCCCTCTGTAAAATTCACTGAGGCCGACAGGCATCAGGTATCTTCCGTGCGATGTGTTCGCAATATCGGCACTTATGATTCAGGAGGCACAGTAAAAGACATCAGCGGGGCCGATCTCGATGTGATTCCGGACCAGTATTATGAGTCTCCCATGGGTTTCAACGCCAGTGGCAAGGTCAATGCCAATGCCGACGGGACCTACACTCTGCGTTTCTCCCGTCTTGATCCGCGCTGCATCCGGGAATTCACTTTGCTGGATCTTCCTTATGCGGACGAGTATTCGATGAGAAACCGGGTATACATGGAAATGATCATGCAAGATCCGTCGGCGGAAGTTACCGTACCTGCCAATAAGACCCAGGAAGAACTGAACGACCTGATAACTGCTGCCGGACATAATTCTTATTGCCCGGTCGGATATCGTCTGCCAAATATGACGGAACTGCTGCTTATGACTTCCCTGCAGCCTTCCGGATACTGGACTGACGGCAAGAAATACCCCTCACGTACATTTTATTCCCGTGGAATACGCGGGAGCAAGATAACCCCGGGAGAGAATCATAAAATCGGCTGGGGTTATGATAGCGGCATCATGCACATGCACAATTCCAGGGAGAAAGAACCTACCATCATAAGCGACATCCGCTGTGTGAAGGATATGAACTGCACGGGAGAGATAACGGGAAGCATCTCGGTGCCCGGAGGAGACAAACTCCATATGGGAGACAGTTGCCAGATCAAGTTGAATATCACTTCCCTGGGCTCTGCAATACGGTCTCTTAACCTGTACCTTGTGTTTGTGAGCGCCAGCGGCAACGAAGAGACCAGGAGCATCGATTTGAGCGGCATCAAGCTTAGTGGCGTAGCTATCAAGGACGAGTCGGTCAACTGGAAAGTTCCTTCCGACCTTTCCCTTCTTGGGAATATGAGTATCAGGGCGATAGTCGTTAATAACGCCGGCACCCGAAAGGTGCTGGAGACACCTATCAGGATTCTTTCCCCGGTGTTCGCATCAGTCCGTCTCCTGCCTTGTGTGTATAACGGAGCGCAAAATCCTTCATATCCCGTGTTGCTTACGGTGCATTCTCCGAGTTCCGACATCAGAAGGTGGACACTGATGATCAAGGACCCGGACAATGAGACACATACCTTGAACCTTGCCGCCTGTTCGGATGCCAGGTATTGGAACACCACCTGGCAATTCGCGTACAGTCTGAACTCCCTGGCTACCGGCACATACTCTTTCCAGCTTGATGTGATTACTGCGGATGGCAAGCATACGCTCTCCAATATTGCCAAAATGGATGTCCTCAGAATCAATTACGTACCCAATCCAGGACATACCGGGGATGATGGATACAAAAAGGCCTCCGACATTACTGTTTCCTGGGAGCCGGATGTGGTGACTGGAATGAATATGGCCTCCGGAGACTTCATCGAGGCTAACATTGATCTAAGCAACTGCTCTTATTATATTGTATATAAGACGGATCCTGATACGGGCGATTTTATATTGGACGACAAGGGTAATAAGATAAGAGACAATGACCAGACTCTTGGTAAAGATAACATCATAAGCATAGGCATAACGGACACGGACCATAATAACAAAGTTACTGTTCCGTATGTCTACCATATATATTATCCGGCTCATGACGATTCCAATGACGACCCGCAGAGAGATTGGTTGCGTCCTAATATTTCCAAAAGCACGGGTTCAGACAAATCCAATGGAACCAACTATAAGTTGTTCAAGGGCGGGGCAGGCACCGGTTTCATGCTTCAGAGCGGGAATTACTACATGCCGGATCCTGCTTACCCCCAGCTATTCCGCCTGGAGAAGGCTGGAGCATTCTGGAACGGGCAGTGGATGGACACCGCCAACTGGAATGAAGGAGGTCAGGACGGGAATCCGTCCAATGCTGCGGAGAGCCTTGCGCAAATCCTGTCATCCGACACATTCTATATCGGTTCTACCCAGGGGACCCATCGCTCCAGGGCAACATATTATTACGTCCGTGCCGTACGCAACGGCACGGAAACCAACGCTGCTGGAGGCGGCGTAAGCATTAACGATCCTATAAATGGAGGTAATTTGTAAACAGATGAAGAGATTTGTTTTCATACTGCTGATGTTGGCAACCCTGGCGCTTTCCTGCACAAGGGAGCCTTCGCCCGGGCATGATCCTTCGGAGACTGGGTTCAGGACCATCCATTACAAGGTTCAGGTTTCGAGTTCCGACGACTCGAAGGCGACGACTGCCGAGAACGACACCAAATACGTCTTCCAGGCCACGGATTCCCTTTACGTCGTCTCCACGGATCCCGTATCCGGCGACACGCTGCTTTTCGGAGTCCTGAAGCTTATTTACGGTTCCGGCGCGACTACTGCGTATTTTGAGGGTGACCTTGTCGGTGTAGATGAGTTTGATCCCGCTTCCGACACACCGATAAATGTAACCCTGGTAAGTTCCGGCGACAGAATTCATACTACCGGCGGGGGAAAACTAACCGAGACAGCATATCCCTCGGACGAGTATGCTACTACCCTTGCCGACGCTGTACAGAAGTTCAGTCATTTCACATGCAGTACCACTTTCGGGGCTACTTCGTTTACCCTTTCCCAACAGTCAACGTTCCTGAAATTTACCGTCATTTTTAGACGTTCAGAAGTTCTGGTGTCGACACCCGTAACGGTCAAAGTGTTCAATAACAACGAAGCGAATCCGATATGGCAGAACGTGATAAACGCAGCTGCTCTAGGTAGTGGCAGAAGCAGTGTGGATTTTGTAGTTGCTTTCCCCGGTGGCAGTTCATCACTGACCGATGCCGAATTGTCTGTCATCTGGGGGAACGGGGAGAATGATCATAAGGAGTTTGCCATAAACGACAAGGATTTGGCCGTTAACAATTACTACACGATTTCCCGCACTACGATCGATCTTGGCAATCCTTTCCACATACGGGCCAAGGAAGACGGCACGACGTCCGTTACCTTCAAATACGATGACGGAAGCATTCAGTACTTAAGCTTCGATCTCGGCGTGGACGACTGGACCAATTATAACGGCAGTTCGCTTTCGTTGTCAAAAAATGATGTGGTTTACTTCAAGGGCAACAGGGAGGACTGCGACTGCATCGGCGCCACACAGCTCTTTACCGCCGACCAGGTATGTTACATCGGCGGTAACATCACAAGCCTTCTTGCCGACCAAACCCAGTTCGCTTCATACGCCTTCAGAAGCGCATTCTCCAACGGCACCTGTGTAGACGCTGTAACCACTCCGGCTGAAGTGAATTGGGTGGACATTGACTCGGCCGATCCTCTTTTACTTCCATCCTTTACATCAACAGAGTGTTATCGGGAGATGTTCCGTAACTGCTCGTCCCTTACGTCTGTTCCTGACCTTCCAGCCGAAACAGCTTCACCTGGCTGCTATTGGAATATGTTCAGGCTTTGCAATGGACTGACTACTGCAAATATCAATCTCGGGGCTACGACGATGGCAACCGACTGTTGCCGTGAGTTATTCAGGCAATGTGGTAATTTGACCTCTGCACCTATTTTACGTGCTACCACTCTAGAAGCGCGTTGCTATCGACAGATGTTCTCGGACTGCAGCAATCTTCTAAGCATTACTTGTCTTGCTACAAATATTTCTGCGACTAACTGTACTTACAATTGGCTGTCAGGTTTACCCAACAACAATACACGTACATTCTACAAGGCATCAGGTATGACGTCATGGCCCAGAAATGCCAACGGAATCCCAAGCAACTGGAATGTGGTGAACTACGGAGAATAGTATACTAGCACCTTTCCACCCATGAAACCCATCCTATCCATTATGAGCTTGATACTTACCGCATTGCTGGCCACGCTTGCCGGTTGCTGCAAGAAGACCGAAGGCAAGGCCGTGGTCTATTTTACCCGCAATCTGTCCGCCGAGGGATTGATCCAGGCCTATGAAAAGGTTAACGGCAAGATCGAAGGCCGCATTGGCGTCAAACTCCACACGGGTGAGCAAAACGGCCCTAACATCATCCCCCGAGAATGGGTTAAAGCCCTGATAGAGAAGGACTTGCCCGATGCCAGCATCATCGAGACCAACACCTACTACGAAGGCGACCGCTACACTACCGAGCAGCATCGCGAGACGCTGGAGGTGAACGGCTGGACCTTCTGCCCCGTGGACATCATGGATGCTGAGGGCACGGCCCTTCTGCCCGTTAACGGCGGCAAGTGGTTCAAAGAAATGTCCGTTGGCAAGAACCTGCTGAACTACGATTCAATGGTAGCCCTTACTCACTTCAAGGGCCACACCATGGGCGGCTTCGGCGGCAGCAACAAGAATATAGGCATTGGCTGCGCGGATGGCCGCATCGGCAAGGCGTGGATACATACCGCCGAGGGCTCCGAGGAGCAGTGGAGCATAGCCGAGGAGGAACTCATGGAGCGCATGACCGAATCTACCAAGGCCACCATCGACCACTTCGGCGAGCACGTGACCTACGTGAACGTGATGCGCAACATGTCGGTGTCCTGTGACTGCGAAGGCCTTGAGGCTGAGGCGGTTGTGACTCCGGACGTGGGTATACTCTCTTCTACCGACATCCTCGCCCTCGACAAGGCCTGCGTGGACATCATCTATGCCATGCACGACGAGGAGCACAAGCACTTCGTGGAGCGCATCGAGACCCGCCATGGCCTGCGTCAGCTCTCCTACATGAAGGAACTCGGAATGGGCAGCGACGACTACGTCCTCATCGACCTCGACAACGGCGGCAAGCGCATCAGCGTAAAGGATGCGGCCCGTGCGTGCAGGAAGCGCAGCATCTACAACTACAGCACCCTCGGGAACAAGGGGCAGATGGTGAATCTCTCCGACTTCGAGGGCAAGGTGCTGCTGGTGGTGAACACCGCCTCCAAGTGCGGCTTCACGCCCCAGTACGATGGCCTGGAGGCCCTTTATCAGAAGTATAAGGACAAGGGCCTGGTGGTGCTCGGCTTCCCCTGCGACCAGTTCGGCGGACAGGAGCCCGGCTCCAACGAGGAGATAGAAGAATTCTGCCGCCTGAACCACGGCGTAACCTTCCCTCTTATGGCCAAGTCGGATGTGAACGGACCGAAGGCGAACCCGGTGATGAAGTGGCTCTGGACCCTGAAACCCTTTGTCGGATTCGGGGAAGGGGATACCGCGAAGTTCATGGACGCGATGCTTTCCAAGGCGGATCCCGAGTATGCCGCCAATCCGGATATCAAGTGGAACTTCACCAAGTTCCTGGTGGACTGCAAAGGCCAGCCGGTGGCGCGTTTCGAACCTACGGTTGCCCCGGAGGCCCTGGAGGCCAGCATCGAGGCATTGCTGTAGGGGTTTCCGGCCAGGCCGGACTAGAACAGATAATCCAGAGTGATATACAGGGCGGGGCTGTCCCCGTCCTGTTTGTCAAGGGGGTATCCCCGGTCGCATGCGACGACCAGGTTTTCGTTGACAATCAGTCGGATGCCGGCGCCTGCGGACTGGTGAACGCGTTCGGCCAGGTTGCCGCGCAGTTGCACATCGGCGGGAGCGACCGGAAGGATCTCCCTTAAACTACTCGGCAGGGCGCTGATATCCAGCCCGCGGAACACCCTGGCGGCATCGGTGAATAGGTTGGCGGCCAGGGCCAGGTTCTGGTTCCAGAGGACGAACCTTGCGAACCTCCAGCGCAGTTCCGCGGTAGCGCAGCCCATATCCAGCCCCACCAGGCGGGTGCGCATTATGCCCCGCGCGGTTTCATATCCTCCCATCCCTTCAAGATCCGTCCGCTGGCCCATGAAAGTCATGTAGGGGAGCACATAGAACGGGGCCTGCCGCCCGAAGGTGCCCTCGTAGTTGAAGCGATAGGCGAGGGTGAGGACGTCGTTCGGAATCAGGGGCAGATAGTGCCTCCAGGTGAAGGAATAGCGGTAGAAGGGCGTCTCGCTGAAGGGGGCGAGCAGCACGTGGCCTTCCGCCCAGATGCCCCGTGATGGGGCGCCTTCCTTGTTGCGGGTGTCATACACCAGCCCGAAGCGCACTCCCGAAGAGAATCCGCCGTCGGCATCCTTCCCGGAGATCACCCCGCTGGCCTTGTAGGCGTCGTACAGTGTGGGCATGCTCTCGGGGAAAACATCCGCAGCGCTCTTTCCCTTATTGATGCTGGCGTAGTCGATACTGCCTAGTTTATAGTAACTTGCGTAGATGCCGGCCTCCCAGCTGAGCGCCCCGGCAAGGCGCCCGATGAAGTCGGATTTGAAGAGATACTCATAGCGGGAGTAACGGTAGAAGGGCCTGGCCTGGGCGGCATCGAAATAGGTCTCGTAGCCGTTGAAACCGTAAAAGTCGTAGGCCTTGTCGATGTTCGCCTGGAAGTTGGTGCAGTTGCGCACTCCCGGGATCAGCTTGAAAGTGTCGTAGCGCAGCCGGACAATCTTGGAGCCCTTGGTGAAGTAGGAGAATTCCGAGTAGAACTTCGAGTCCAGGGCAGGGTAGTTCTCGCCAGTGCCATAGTCGAAGAGCATCAGCACGGCACCAATCTGCATGCCCTTGTCGGCATCATAGGCCAGGGCCGGGAAGGGCCCTACGCCCAGCCCGCTCTTAGTGATTTCTTCTTTCTGGGCCTTAAGCGGAAGAGCGCAGAAAAGGATAAGCAAAAGCGCGGATATTCTTTTCATAACTCAAATATAGTGAAAAAAAACCATTATCTTTGTCGGCACAAAAACGACCACTAATAATCACTAAACTATTTTATGAGAAAGATTCTATTTACACTGATTTCTCTCCTTGCCGCCGGCGTGATGCTGTGTGCCCAGGAAGAGAAAGAGATGAAAACGGGCTGGTCCTTCGGTGTTCTACCCACGGCAACTTACTCTGTCGACAACGGATTCCAGGCCGGTGCTTTTGGCGACGTATATTATTATGGTGACGGCGGAACCTATCCGGATCCCCTGCATAAAATCAGCTGGGAAGGGTCATACTTCACGCACAGTCACCGTATGCGCCTTTATTTGGCTTACGACTCAAAGTACCTCATTCCGAACATGCGTGTGAATGCATCGGTCACATATATGACCGATCCGCTTTATAGCTTATGGGGCTTCAACGGCGCCGCTGCCACGCAGAACTATGACGTGTGGGGCAACAGGGATATGTATGTTCCTGCCACTACCAACAATGTGAACTATTATGGTATGAGCCGCGAGATGCTCCGTATTCTCGCCAATTTCCAAGGACGCATCACCGACAATCTCAACTGGGCTGCAGGTGTGAACTTCTGGAAATGGAACCTCGGAGCAATGAAGGATAAAGGTGTGGAAGTGAACGGCAACAAGCAGTATTATGACACCAATGTCACTTTGTACAATTTCCTCGCTAATTCCGGAGTTCTCACCGACGCGGAAAAGAACGGTGGTCTTTCACTGGAGTTCAATGCCGGACTTGTCTACGACACCCGCGACATCGAGGCGGCTCCTAACAAGGGTATCTGGGCCGAGGCCTACCTGAACGGAAACTTTGTCGGCAGTCCATACCTGAAGGCTTGCGCATACTTCCGTCATTACATCAGCATCCCTATTCCCATCCCCGCAGGTAATCCCGTGTTCGCATATCGCCTCGCGTGGCAGCACACGATTGCAGGAGAGACACCTCTGTTCATGGTCCAGAACAACCCTCTGCTTGTTCAGCGTAACATGATCTCCGAGGGCTTCGGTTCCAGCAATACCATCCGCGGTCTCCGCGAGAACCGTATCCTTGCCGAGGGTATGGCTTGGGCAAATACCGAACTGCGCATCAAGCTCGTAAAGTTCAAACTGGCAAACCAGTACTTCTACATCGCCGTGAATCCGTTCTTCGATGCAGGTATCATCACCAAGCCTTACAAGGCGGATGCTCTTGCCAAGATTGCCGATGCAAACGGAAAGATTTACGATCCTGCATTCAATATCCTCACCGGGACCGGCGATCCTATTTACGATGCTTCCAAGGTCAACACGCTTGTCTACAGCGGCGGTGCCGGTCTGAAGATCGCCATGAACCAGAACTTTATCGTTTCCGCAGATTTCGCTAAGTGCTTCACCGAAGGCATGGATGCGGGTCTCTGGATAGGTATCGGTATCAACTATCAGTTCTAATCTCTCCGTGGCAGCTAACAGGCTGCTACGCAGTAACTTAGTAAAAAGTCTCCCCCTGGTTTCGAAGGGGGAGACTTTTAGTATGTAGCTGATAATCAGACGGTTGCCCGCCAGCGCGCTATTTGTATATCGGACCGAAGTTGGCGCAGGCGCGGTAGTCGGCGCCTTCCTTGTCCATTCCGAAGGCATTCCAGGCTGCCGGGCG
>JAEENZ010000068.1 GCA_016283985.1 Bacteroidales bacterium
ACCGTTCTACGGATGAACAAGTTGTGGTCAAGGTAGCTTCAGGGAAGTTCTCCCTCCTCGAGATGGAAACACCTCTTACGGGAAAGGGCCCGGAAGGAGGCCCTGTGACCTGGACGCTGCTTCAGGTCGACCGTCCATCCCGTATCGCCTGGGTGCAGGGGCTTGATTCGGCGAAAGGATGTCTTTGCCTTGCTCGCATCGCCTACGATGCCACCTTCGACGGAGGCAGTGCGTTGGTTTCTTACTATTATGCAGATATTCCAGGCGGATCGCCTTCAGCATGTGCGCGATTAATGCCGGGGGGCAGATTCATCCTTGCAGGCGGCAGTGGTTGGAAAGAGGGAACGTTTCCTGTGGTGGTAGATAATTTCAAGGCTTATTCTTCAGCATATATCCTGCATACGGAGATGCCGTCCAGGTCTGGCATGCCCCTCTGGACCATTCTGGCGATTATTTTAGGCGTAGTCTGTGTTGCTGTGATCGCAGTAATCCACAGCAGGCGAAAGGCCGGAGAGCCCGATGCGTCGGCCGAAGAAGGCCGAATCACCCGCAATCTCATGGAAGAGATGTCCGCCCTTATCGAAGAGAAAGAACTCTATCGCCGCAAGAACCTGCGAATCACCGACGTCGCTTCCGAACTGGCCACAAACAAGACCTACGTGAGCGTCCTTCTGAACAACATGTCCGGCGAAAGCTTCACCTCGATGATTACCCGCTACCGCGTACAGTATGCCCAGAAACTCCTCCGCGAGCATCCCGACATGATTTTGGACGAAGTGGCCGAAGAATCCGGATTCTCCTCCCGCACCACCTTCTTCCGCAACTTCAAAGCCCTCACCGGCATGACTCCCCAGGAGTGGAAGAGGCAAAAATAAGTGCAATCTACTCTTTGAAACTTCCGAAAAAAGTTTCAAATTTGTAGTTGCTTATGAAACTTTTTCTGATTGACGGCCATGCCCTCATCTTCAAGATGTACTATGCCTTCCTGGGCAGGCCGATGATAAATGCCAAGGGGGTGGATACGTCCATCCTCTTCGGCTTCACGAAGTATCTGCTGGAACTCATCCGGCGCGAGCAGCCCACGCATATCGCGGTGGGCTTCGACCCGCCCGGAGGCACCTTCCGCAACCAACTCTATCCCGAATACAAGGCCAACCGCGGCGAAACTCCCCAGCTCGTCATAGATGCTCTGGAGCCGCTCACGCAGATAGTGAAGGCCCTGAATATCCCGGTGCTGATGATCCCCGGTTTCGAGGCCGACGATGTGCTCGGCTCCATGGCCAAGCGCAGCGCCCGCGAAGGGTTCGACGTGTATATGGTTACGCCCGACAAAGACTACGGTCAGTTGCTTGAGCCCACCATCTTCCAGGTCAAGCCTGGCAAGAAAGGGGGAGACGACGAACTCTTCGACATCCCTCGCCTGCGCGAGAAATACGGCATAGCCCGCCCGGACCAGATAATCGACCTCCTGGCTATCTGCGGCGATGCCTCCGACAATGTGCCCGGCGTCAAGGGCGTGGGTGAAGTCGGCGCCAGCAAACTTCTTCAGAAATACGATACCCTCGAGGGCATCTACGAGCATCTCGATGAGCTCACTCCGCGCCAGCAGGAACTTTTCCGCGCTGCGGAAGATCACATCGCCCTCAGCAAGGTTCTGGTGACCATCAAGACGGATATCGACATTCCCGTTAAGGCGGATGATATGCGTCTCGAGGCTGCCAGCCCGGCTGCCATGGATCTGTTCAATCTCTATGGTTTCAACTCGCTTAAGAAGTATCTGAATGTTTCAGATTCCGCCGGGCCTGAAGGTATTCCCCCTTCGGGAGTTCGTCCTGCGGACTCACCCCACCATCCCTTCGGGACGGTCCCCCCGCTATCGAACCGCGGGTGTTACGTCCCTCAGGGGGAATACCTTCAGGCTCCGGCCACCCAGCAGATTGCGGACATCTCTTTTATTTTAGAAAATGAAACAATTTGGCTGGCAGATGAATCCGGAACGCGCAGCGGGAAGCCGGAGGAGTTCAAAAAGGAACTGGAAGACCACTCCAAGAGCAAGGCAGGATTCGGCGTAAAGGCCCAGATGAACGAACTGGCAAAACGCGGCATCTCGCTGAAAGGCAAGCTGTTGGACATCGAACTGATGCACTACCTGCTGAACCCCGAAAGCGACCACCGCCTCACATCCCTCGCCCAGACCTACCTTGGCATCAGCCTCGACGAGGCCCCTGCCACCGACCTCGGCTCACTTTTCGCCGACGATGGCAGCGCTCCCGGCGAAGCCGATCATACGAAGGAAGCGGAAGCCATCCGCAGCCT
>JAEENZ010000069.1 GCA_016283985.1 Bacteroidales bacterium
TTCTTGGATTCCCCGTAGTTGTCCGCCAGGGCCTTCACCGTGGTGGTTACCTTTCCGAAACCGCTGCCGTCCAGATAGTCCCACACATACTGGTTCATCGGCCAGATCTCCTCCGGCCTCAAGAACCTCTGCAGCGAGGTCCAGTGTGGCATTCCGGTGAAGCCGTATTCGGGATTGAACCCGTTCACGCGGCTGCCGCGGGGGGAGGCTTTATCCAGATAATGTAACATCGGGTTCACCTGAACATAGGGGCTGCCGTCGTGGATGCCGTCGCATTCGCTCTGCTGCTGCCACGGCCGCGTGCCGTCCAGTTTCTCTATCAGCTCGCGCGTGCCGCTCACCTCCGTGCTCTCGTTCGAAGCCACGTAGAACACCACGCAGGGGTGATTCCTCACCCGCTTGACGCTGGATTCCACGTTGGCGAAGTAGGTGGCCACGTCGTGCGGATGACGGGTGTCCCCCGTCATGAAGAACTCCTCCCACACCATGAATCCGTATTCGTCGCAAAGCTGATGGAAGTAGTCGCTTTCCACGATTCCGCCGCCCCAGAGGCGCAGGAGATTGAATCCGCACTGCGCGCTCATACGCAGCACCGCCGCCATGCGCTTGTCGCTATCCTTCAGCATCGCCTCCGGAATCCAGTTCGATCCGCGCACGAAGATAGGTTTGCCGTTCACCACGAATAGCTTGCTCTCGTCCGGGGTCTCGCGGGTGGCGATCACCTCGCGGATGCCGAAGGTGGTGGTGAGCTCATCGCTCAGGTCGTCACCATCGAACACGCTGATTTTCAGGGAGTAAAGAGAATGCTCACCCTTGCCGAGGGGCCACCAGAGCTGGGGATTGTCGATGTGCAGGCTGCGGAATCCCTTCGGGGAGAAGGTCACCTCCTGCACCTCCTCGCGGTAGAGTTCCACCGTCTTCTCGAAGCGTGCTACGGCCTTGCCACCGGGTTCCGTTATCTCACCCAACACCCTGGCCTTGTGGGTCTTGGGGCTGTCCACGTAGCGGCTTCCGACCTCCACGCTCACGGTCAGGTCGGCCGCGTCGTAGTCGGGATGAGCCAGGGTGGAGCGCACGAACGGATTCCTCACGGTCATGCCGCCGGTGGAGTAGAGGGAGATGCTGCGCCAGATGCCGGTGTTACGGTCGCGGACGGCATCCCAGAAGGTAAAGTCCCAGCCCACGCTCATGAGCATGGTGGAGTTCAGGCCGATGTTGCCGTCCCCGCCGTTGTTGTATTCGCCGGGCGCGCCCCAGGTCTTCTTGCCGGGCCGGCCGGGGAAATCTACCGGATACACCAGCACCGCCAGCGCATTGCGTCCGCCGACGTTGGCGAACTCGGTAATGTCGATTTCGTCGCTGCGGAACATGCCGGTGAGGGTGCTGAACAGATGCCCGTTCACCCAGAATTCCGCCCGGTAGTTGATGCCCTCCGGGTGCAGCCAGACCTTCTTGCCGGCGTAGTCGGCGGGGATGTCGAACTCGGTGCGGAACCAGTAGGTGTAGTAGCCGCGGCCCACCTCGTTGATGTCGGGGATGAGACCCTTCGTAAGGCGGTTATTATCAGAGAAATACGGATCCGGGAGTTTGCCGTTTTCCACCAGGTTGGTGAGCACGGTGGCGGGGATGCGGGCGGGCATCCAGGCGCTGTCGTCGAAGCCTGGCTGGGAGATGCGTTCGGCCTGCCCGGCCTCGGAGATGTTGCACATGCGCCACTGCTGCCCCTCCGCCGTGTCGAAGTAGATGCGGTCTTTCAGCCGTGCGTTGTTAGGGGAAGGGGCTGCGCCGAGGGTGATGGCCGCCAAAAGCAGGCCTGCGGTCAACAACAAACTCTGGAGAACGGTCTTTTTCATATTTTTGTTTTATTTTTGCAAGGTTAATGTCTGTGTCTTACAAATATAAGAAAATGAAAGGGAAAATCCATATGCGCGCCGTGCCGGTTGCGGCTATTCTTGCTTCTTGTTTCATGCTGGGTGTTGTGTTGTCGGGCGGTTGCTCTTCCCGCGGCGGCTGGACAGCCTCGGAACTTGACATCATCTCTTCGGTCATTCCCGGCACCGATTCACTGGGGACCAGCATCCTCCGGGTGCTGACTATTGCAGACCCTGATGATTCGTTGGTTCTGCGCACCCCGTGCGCTGATTTTACCCCTTCTATGCTACAGTCTCCTGAATTTGAAGCGCTTTCTTCGCTCATGCTGGCCACTGTCCAGGACCCTTCCGAAGACGGAGTGGGCATAGCCGGCCCACAGGTAGGGATTTCTCGACGGATAGTTGCCGTGCAGCGCTTCGACAAGCCCGGCGAGCCGTTCGAGGTGTATCCTAACATTCGCATTTCAGGGGTCAATCTCGGCAAGGATCCCGCGCTGCTTCCTGGCGGCGTCCCGGATTTGAATGCTGCAATGGAACCCGGCCCCGAAGGCTGCCTTTCGGTCCCCGGCCGCCGCGGCAACGTGCTGCGTTATAGGGATATAGACATCCAGTACACCCTTATCCCTGCCATGCGCGACACCACCGAACGCATCCAGGGCTTCACCGCCGTCATCTTCCAGCACGAATGCGACCACCTCGACGGCGTGCTTTATATAGATAAGGTTATTCCCGGTTCGCTGCAGGAGCGTGACTAGATAAGTCAAGGCGGCATTCAGGCAACTCTTGCACAACCAGACTAGCTTAGTGGCCGTTCCCAACAACAATATGGTAATCAGTAGGTTACATCAAAAGGGATGCCGAAAAATCAGCATCCCTTTTCATCTAACGTCCGACAAATCAGCCACTTACCAGGAACGGCCTATTGGGCAGATTTATGAAGGGCCGTAATGGGATCTGGCAGATGGAGGAATTTTCGCATCTGTTCGGCAGAAGCATTCACCTTCGCATATAGCTTCCTGCTTATCTTAGGTATCAGTTCCGGAGGGAGCAGATCGAAATTTGGCCCTTCGTATCCTATTGCCCTACTA
>JAEENZ010000070.1 GCA_016283985.1 Bacteroidales bacterium
TATCCTGCGGTAAAGGTCGGGCAGGCCTTCGATGTATTTCTCGGTCTGCACCTGGTCCTCGTCCCGGATGATGGATTCCAGAGGGGTGTCCTCCCCGCTGCCCAGGCTGCTGACCGCCGTACCGGCGGAACGGTCCTGGTCGATGGAAACGTAGCGTTTGTGGGAGCGATTCTCCTGCTCGACGGTATCCACTGCCGTGTTGTGGGCGATGTTCGTGAGCCAGGTGGAGAACTGGCTTTTGGAAGGGTCGTACGAGCGTATCTGGCGGAACGCCTTCTCGAAACTGCGGGAGCAGATGTCGTCGACGTAGAAATCGTCGAGATTCTTCATCCGGCTCTTGATGTAGGAGCGGAGGGAGTCGATGTGCGTGTCCCAGAGTTCGGTAAAGGCCGCGCCGTCGCCTATGATGGCCAGACGAAGGAGTTCGTCAATGGGCCTCGAGCCAGGTCTTGCCATAATTGCATTCAACTGTCAGCGGAACTGAAAGTTCCATTACACCTTGCATTTCTTCCACCAGCAGGGCCTTCACCGCATCTATCTCGTTTTCAGGCACTTCCAGCAGAAGTTCATCGTGGATCTGCAGGACCATCCGGGCCTTGAGCCCTTCTTTCTGCAGGCGGTCGGATACGCGGATCATCGCCAGTTTGATTATGTCGGCGGCCGTCCCCTGGATGGGAGCGTTCACCGCATTGCGCTCGGCGATGGCGCGGATGTTTGCGTTGTTGGAGTTGATGTCCGGGATGTAGCGTCTGCGCCCAAACATCGTTTCGGTATAAAGAGTTTCACGGGCCTTCGCCAGGGTGCCGTCTATGAACGAACGGATGCTGGGGAAGGACTCGAAGTAGTCGTCTATCAGCTTCTTGGCCACAGCGCGGGGGCATTTCAGCCTCTGGGCGAGGCCGAAGGAGGAGATGCCGTACATGATGCCGAAGTTGGCGGTCTTGGCCATGCGGCGGTCGTCGGCCGTAACATTCGCGACAGGCTTGCGGAAGATCTTGGCGGCCGTCGCTGCATGCACGTCCTGCCCCTCGCGGAAGGCCTGACGCATGTGTTCGTCACCGCAGAGGTGGGCCATCACGCGAAGCTCGATCTGCGAGTAGTCCGCCGACATCATCACCCATCCGGACTCCCCGGGCACGAAGGCCTTGCGTATCTCCCTCCCCTGCTCCGTACGGATGGGGATGTTCTGGAGGTTCGGGTTGCTGCTGGAGAGCCTGCCGGTGGAGGTAAGTGCCTGATTGAAAGTGGTATGAACGCGGCCGTCCTTTTCGGAGATGTACTGCGGGAAGGGCTCGATGTAGGTGGAGAGAAGCTTTCGCAGGCCGCGGTAGTCGAGCAGGGCATCGATGATGGGATGCCTGTCTGCCAGCTCAGAGAGGGTTTCCTCGTCGGTAGGCCAGTTGCCCTTGGTAGGTTTCTTGGCCTTGGGATCCAGCTTCAGCTTTTCGAAGATGACCTCACCCATCTGCTTGGGAGAACTCACGTTGAGTGTCGGGTTTTCCGCATAGCCGCGGATTTCCGCCTCGCGGGCGTTCATCTGCGTGCGGAGCGATTCGGCGAAGTCTTTCAGGGAACTGAGGTCAATCTTCACGCCGGTGAGTTCCATCTGCGAGAGGACGCCGATGAGAGGTTCCTCGATTTCGTCGTAGAGTTTCTGCATGCCAGCGGCGGCGAGTTCCCCTTGTAGCACGCCTGAGAGGCTGCGGATGGCTTCCGCTTCCTTCGTATGATCGGCTTCGCCGGGAGCGCTGCCATCGTCGGCGAAAAGTGAGCCGAGGTCGGTGGCAGGGGCCTCATCGAGGCTGATGCCGAGGTAGGTCTGGGCAAGGGACGTGAGGCGGTGGTCGCTTTCGGGGTTCAGCAGGTAGTGCATCAGTTCGATGTCCAACAGCTTGCCTTTCAGCGAGATGCCGCGTCTAGCCAGTTCGTTCATCTGGGCCTTTACGCCGAATCCTGCCTTGCTCTTGGAGTGATCTTCCAGTTCCTTTTTGAACTCCTCCGACTTCCCGCTCCTGGTCCCGTTCTCATCCGCCACCCACAGGGTTTCACCGTCAAGGTATATTGCTAAATCCGCAGGTTCTGCCTCCGCAGGTTGGCGATATACCCCCTGAGGGAGTTCGTCCTGCGGACTCACCCCACCATCCCTTCGGGACGGTCCCCCCGCTATCGAACCGCGGGTGTTACGTCCCTCAGGGGGTATATCGCCACCTGCGGATGACTTTCCGAGCGAAGCGAAGGAATCTGAAATATTCAAATATTTTTTCAGGGAGTTGAATCCATAAAGATTGAACAGATCCATGGCTTCCGGGCGGGCAGCCTCGAGACGCATGTCATCAGCCGTAGTGGGAATATCGATATCCGTCTTGATGGTCACCAGCACCTTGCTGAGGGCGATATGATCCTCAGCTGCGCGGAAAAGCTCCTGCTGGCGCGGAGTGAGCTCGTCGATATGCTCGTAGATGCCCTCGAGGGTATCGTATTTCTGAAGAAGTTTGCTGGCGCCGACTTCGCCCACGCCCTTGACACCGGGCACATTGTCGGATGCATCGCCGCAGATGGCCAGAAGGTCGATTATCTGGTCCGGACGGGCTATGCCGTACTTCTCGCGGAGGCGAGGGATGTCGAAGAGTTCGTCGTCTCCCCCTTTCTTGCCAGGCTTGACCTGGAAGATCGTGGGCTCGAGCAGCTGGCCATAGTCCTTGTCTGGTGTGACCATGTAGACGTCGAAACCCTCGCGGGCACTGCGCTTGGCCATGGAGCCGAGCACATCGTCGGCCTCGAAACCGGGGATCATCAGCACCGGGATGTTCAGGGCCTTCACTATCTGCGTGAGCGGCTCGAGTGCGTCGATGACGAGCTGGGGAGTTTCGCCGCGGTTGGCCTTGTATTCGGGATAGAGCTGGTTGCGGAAGGTGCCTCCGGGCGGGTCGAAGCCCACCGCGATATGCGTGGGCTGCTCGCGCCGGATCAGCTCCAGCAGATACTTCGTGAAGCCGAAAAGGATGGACGTATCCACCCCCTTGGCATTTATCATCGGCCTGCCCAGGAAGGCATAGTACATCTTGAAGATGAGGGCATGGCCGTCAATCAGAAAAAGTTTCATAAGCAACTACAA
>JAEENZ010000071.1 GCA_016283985.1 Bacteroidales bacterium
TGCAACGCACTGGTGTCTTTAAGGCTGAATACCTGCCTGATGTATTACACGAGCGTCACCGACGAAGCTCAACTGAAAAACATTGACTACGCCAACGCGTTCTCTAGCTATCTTCTCTCTCACGGAATGAGCCATCAGCAAGTGGACGCACTGATTAAAGCTCTCGAATAACAGATATTAAGCTTCGCGGGAACATGCGGTCCTGAACATCTCTATCAAGGCCTGGATGGACTTGTGGATGTCATATTCCTCTGTGGACTGGGCGTAGCGCCAGCCCATCTCGTGCCTCTCTTCGGGATGGTCCAGCCAATAGTCTATGCAGGCGGCCAGCGCCTCGGGGTCCTTGGTCGGGAACAGGCTGTGCTCATCCAGGGCAAACTGGGAAGTTGCCGTCAACTCCCCTTCTGCGATGACAGGCACAACAGCCTGCTGCAGTGCTTCCAGGGCAGAAAGACCCTCTACCTCTACAGTGGCGCAGTGGATGTACAGATCGGCTTTTGCCGCCAGTTTCCTGAGCCCGTCGCGGTCGTGGAACTGGAAGATTGGGTCATAGGCAACAATGCCGTCCTCGTAGAGTTTATGGGCCTGCTGCTTTATGCTGTCGGCCTCCGGCCCGCGGCCGGCGAAGTATAGCTGTATGCGCTTGGCATATTTAGAATACTTCATCGCCTCCAGCAGCGTGGGCTGGTCCTTCTCCACGGCAAGGCGGCCGATGCAGGCTATAAGGAATGGCCTATTCGGGTCGTCGTCCTGCTCTATACGGGTTACTTTATCCGGGATAATACCATTGGAAATCAGGTGAAGGCGCGATTTGAAGCCGAATTTCTGCAGCCGCTCCAATACGTTTTCGGTGGGGCACTGAATGTCGGTACAATAGTTGAACACGAAGTCCCTCCAAGCCCGCAGCATATTGTAATTAAGGAATTTCCATTCTCCGAGATTCACAGAGCAGAACATGTTTTCCGGGTGGAGATGGTATGTAGCCGTGCAGGGCACGCCAAAGTGCTTGGCCACCCTGGCCGTAACCATTTGGATAATGAACGGCTCCTCAAGATGCACCACATCGGCCCATTGGACCGCCTCCTTTATGATGGAAATGTCGGTCTTGGCAAACTTATACCCGTGTGACTGGACAAGGCCGTCGAATACTGGGACGTGGAAATCTGCCAGCACATAATCAGGCTGCGGCGTTTCGGCTTCGTGGTTCCTGCCAGAAAGGACACGCACATCCTCACCTGCTTCTTGCAGATATTTGACTGTACGGCGTGCAGAGGCAGAAAGGCCGTTTCCGGGAGCATAGTAATTATTTACGACAAAGAGTATCTTCATAGCGGTTGTCTGGATCTAATAATTGAATTGGAATTCATCCACATACATTGTGCTGCCGCTGCCGCCGGTGAAATAGTCTCCAAGGTTGCTGGCAGCAACAACTATGACCACATACTTGGGCGTTTTGCCGCTCCGGTAGTCGATGGGGATGTCAAAATGGATGTAGTCGCCCGTGTCCTTGTTCAGCTTTAAAACACCGCGTCCAATCACGTGCGGGTCGGTGGCACCGTCTATGAATTCTTCATCGTTGGTGACTATATTGTATGGTTTGTCCCAGTCAGTGAGGACAACTTCTATTTTTCCGGAGTCCAACTTCCCCTTCTTTTCAAGGTAAGGAGCCTTGGCGTAATTGATGGGCTTGGGAATATAGTGGACATAGCCTGAAAGGCTTTTGGGACGGGCCTTGAAGGGGACTCCGAAATTCAGTTCAGCCCCCGCGAAATTGACGATGCGGACAAAATTGCCGGTATAGAGGTTGCCGGCCACAAACGCCCAGAGCACTTTTTTGCTCTCTATCTTTGCCGCCGCCTTCCCTTCGCCTGCCACCGCCACGTGTTTGTATTCGGGCGTGGTGCCGTTGATGCCCAGCAGACTGAGCCCTTTATTGGCTGTGTCCCATATCTTCTGGGAAGATTTGGCATCCTTCGCATAAAGATTCCAGGCCCCGGAACTCTTGGACCAGTTGTCGAAGGACATATTATACACTTGCTGCGAAAAAAGCGGCGATGCGCTCAGTGTGGCCAAAATGGCTATAAAAAGGTACTTTTTCATTTGCGGCCACAAAAATATAAAAAAAATAGCTATTCTTTCTTCAATTCGGTTGCCGGATTGGTCTTCGCCGCCTTAAGCGTCTGCCAGAGGACGGTTCCAAAGGCGATGGTCAGCGAAATCAGGGCGGCCACCACGAACACCCATCCATATCCTTCAACACGGTAGGCAAAGCGCTGCAGGTATACCTGTGCAGCCCAGACGGCCAGCGGAATGCCCACAAGGCAGGCCACACCGACAAGAATCATATAACTCCTGACGTTCCTCCAGGTCTCGTGCGTCACATCAGAGCCAAAAACCTTTCTCACGGCAATCTGTTTGGTGTTTTCATCGGCAAAGTAGGTACTCATCGCCAGGAGGCCCAGCAGCGAAATGATCACCGCTAAGACCGCAAAGAGTTCCACCAGGCGCAGTGTTCTCTGGACAGGAGCCAGCACCTTCTTGTTGATGTCACGCACAAAACCATACCGCCAGGCCGGTTCTTCCACGCCGGAGGTCTCAAGGCGGTATTCCCGGTAAGCCTGCCGGATGGCATTGTCGTATGACTCATCCTCTCCTGTGGTGCCGATAAGCATGCTGTTGGCATACCTTAGCTCCTCGGCCCGGGTCACGATGACGCCGCCATTGGGGTTCTGACTACTCTCAGAAGCTGGCCGTGCGGGGAAATCCGTTACCACGCCGCCGATGAATTCCGGCTGGGCACCGTTCATATTGATTCTCCGCGGGAATACGGTGGAGGTATCCGATACTGCCGCCGCATTGAAGGCACTGCGGCTCATCCAAAGCGAATGCGTCAGCGGATGTCCGAAGTCTTCCTCCACTTCCAGTCCCAGCAGTTTGAAGTAGGTGGAATCGCAGAGGATGACGGGCATATCCACGTGGTGCTCCTCGTCAACCTTGATGCCCATCGTCATATTGATGAGCCCCGGAATTCCGCGCCCTACGCCCGCCTTTGTCACAAAAGGCAATGCCTCCACCTTGTCCTTGAAGAGCTTCATCATATCATAGTCGCGGGCAGAATACTCAATGTAATAGAGATTCTCCGTGGCGGCGTGCATCGGCCGGGTGAGCATGTGGCGCATCTGCACCTCCATCACCAACGCCAGGGCAATCAGGAAGACGGAAAGGACGTTCTGCACCACGATGAATACCTTACTCATTACCATCTTGTTCCGGCGCCGGAGGGTACCCTTGATGACGTCGATCGGTTCGTAGCGCGAGGCGACGACGGCCGGAAAGAGGCCGCAGACGGTGCCCAGCAGCAGGATACCGGCGATATACGCCAGGATGTACCCAGGCGTCATCATAAAGGACAGTCTTACGCTGGTATCGCCCATTCCCAGCATCAGATCGTCCGGGTCGCTGGTAGAAACCAGGCTGTTCATCATAGGAACCAGAAGATCGGCCAACAGAAGTGCGGCCGCAAAACAAACGGCAGTAAAAGCCACAGATTCGCAGATGTATTTCCAGAGGATACCTGTTTTGTCGGCACCCAATAGCCGCCTGGTAGCCATTTCCTTGGACCGCTTACCAGTCAGTGCCAGGTTCAGGTTTATATAGTTGAAGACGGCGGACAGCAAAAGTAGCAGCACAACGACCGTTAGGAGCCGGAGCATCTGGGCATTGCCCTGCCGGGTAAGTCCGTTGCTGTACCCCGTTATGAAGAAGGCTTCATCCATACGGTACACTTTCCAGGAATCAACCTTCTCCGCGCTCCAAATGGGATCGTAGTTCTTATGCAGCAGCGCTTTCACTTTGTCCCGTACATCGGCGGGGTCCGCATCTTCGCGTACACGGAACCAGGTGGTGTAGTTGCCAATGCTGCCGAAGTTCCGTTCCTGCTCGGCGGCCCAGGCTCCCGAAATGTGCGTAATGATGTCGTAGGGCATGAAGAAGGTGCCGTCAAAATCGGCAAAGACGCCCTTGATGGTCCGGTCCGATTCATTCACGTTGATGACTTTCCCAATGAGGTTATCACCATCCACGGATAGTTTCCTGGCAAGGGATTCACTGATGAGGACATCGTCCTTACCGACAAAATCTTCCGCGCTTCCTTCTACCAGATGGTATTCCGGGAACACCTTGAAGAAGTCGGCATCGGCCTCCATACCGGCGCACTGGAGCAGCTCATTGCCTTCGCGGATGAGCGGCTGCCATAGCATGGCCAAGTGGGTTGCCGCCTGAACCTCCGGGATATTCATCTCCAGCTCCTCCTTGTCCCAATAGGTCAGGCCTATGAACTCGTCGGTGCCCAGCACGAAAGTGCGCTTCCACTGAGGCGACTCGTGAGCCACCTCATACTGCTGCACAACGTAGCTGCCAATCAGGATCACAAACGCCAGGCTCACGGCCAGCCCCACCGCCTCGATGGCGGTGTAGAGCTTGTTACGGGATAGGAATTTCAGGTAACTCTTCATATTGGGATTTACTTATTGTCTACTATTGTTTATATTTGCTTTGAACGATAAATGGTTGTGTTATGAGTGAAGATTTGATTATCGTCCAAAATCTGATTTATGAGATTCGTGGGCAGAAAGTGATGCTGGATTCTGATCTGGCAAAGTTGTACCAGGTTGAGACGAAAGTCCTAAACCAAGCGGTCAAGAGAAACTCAAAACGGTTCCCGCCCGACTTTATGTTCCAACTTGATAACAAGGAATTTGCAATCTTGAAGTCACAATTTGTGACATCAAGTTGGGGCGGGACAAGAAAACTTCCATACGCATTTACTGAGCAAGGGGTGGCTATGCTTTCTGGCCTTTTGCACAGTGATGTAGCCATCGATGCTAATATCGCCATAATGCGTGCTTTCGTGCAGGTGCGGCAGTACCTGCTCACAACGGCTTCCATGTCTGCTGAACTGAAAGAACTCCGGGCCAAAGTGGACCTTCTTGCCCTGCAGCAGGAGGAGAACCTAGGTGCTGTCAACGACCTTTCCGAGGATGTACGGAAAGACATAGACAACTTGTATCTGGCAATTGGCGAATTATCTTCCCGTATAGAGGAGAAGAAGCGCGAGCCGCGAAGGAAAATCGGCTTCCAGCAGTACTCGAAGGATTGATCTTTCATTATGAGCATAGCAGGAGACTATTCGTTTTTCAATGATTCTACCGGATTGGCGCGGGCGATGCGGAGGCAGTTCAGGACCACTACGCCCAGCACAATCAGCAGCACCAGGACCGCACCGCCGATGAAGTAGAGCGGATTCAGCGACACTTTTTCGGCAAACTGCTCCAACCATTTGTTGGCCACGAAGTAGGCGGCCACACAGGCAATCACAGCCATTACGGCGGACAGTTTCATAATGTCGGCGGCAAACACGCCAAGGATGTCGCGTGTCGTAGCGCCATTGATTTTCCTCACGGCCATCTCCTTGGAGCGCCGCAGGCTTTCGTCCCGGATGAAGCCGATGAGGCCCAACAACGCAATCAACAGTGAGAATACTGCCCCGAGGGCCATTGTGTTGCGCATCTT
Organism: Bacteroidales bacterium; assembly: GCA_016283985.1. The sequence goes on from JAEENZ010000071.1 coordinate 5,572, forward strand.
CCTGCTGTCGTCGTATGCCGCGCGCATCTGATCTTCGTAAGAGACGATGTTGATTTCCCGGCCTTCCAGGGCCTGCTCCAAGGCTACCTTTGCCTTTGGCAGGGCCTCCGGCTGTATCTTGAACAGTACGTGCGGCATCCAGGAAGTCATGCTCCCGATTTCTCCATAGAACAGTGCGCTGGGGCGCTGATCCACGCCGGTCAGGTTGCCGATGAGATAGCTCTTATAGACACCGGAGATGGTGAAATAACTGCGATCCGATTCGCGCGAACGATCGTGGCCGGTGATGAAAACCTGCTTGCCCACAGCGCCGTCGCTCCAGTCCGTAAACTCGTTCATCTTAGCCACAAACTTCTCATCCACAACAATTTCTGAAGAGTCACGGGGCGCGCGGCCTTCCAGGAATTCAATGCCCATCAGCTCGTAGAAACCGTCGGAGCATTCGTACTGGTCGGCAATGTTGAACAGTTCGCGGTCATCGTCCGGCAGATAGACATTGTCACCGTTGGAGCCTTCGAACGGCAGGTTGTAGGCCGCGGCCACACCGCTCACTTCCGGCAGGCTCTCCAGGGCGCGGACGGCGCGGGTAACGGCCTGACGGTCACCGTCAAAGAGGCTGATATAGTAGAGATTGTCGTAGTAATAGCCCGTATCGGCATGGGACACCTTCTGGTACTGCCTGCCGATAACGAGCATCATCACCACCAGGAACACGTTGATGAGCACCTGGACGCCCAGCAGACCGAGCTTCCAGTTGCGGGAGTTCTCCTTGTAGTTTTTCAAGGCGGCATAGACCGGAATCCGCTGATACAGTTCGGCGGGGACGACGATGGAGATGATGAGCACGAAGAGAATCACGGCCACGATGGCCACGATGCTCCGCGGCACCAGCAGCGTTGTAAACGGTACGCCAAGAAGGTTTTCCACGATACTCCTGCCTGCGAAAATGATAATGGCAGCCAGAGCCAAGGATAGGACGATATGAAGCAGCGCTTCCTTTGTCAGCATCCCGTAAATATGCTTTCCTTCAGCCCCATAGCACTTCCGGACGCCAACTTCCTTGGAACGCTTCACCAGGGAGGAAATCACGATGAGGATGTAGTTCAACAGGGAGATCAGGATCAGCAGCGCAGCTACAATGGTGAGAAGGATGACCTGCTGACGCACTTCCGGGGCCGATGTGTGCATCTTGCTGAAGGGCTTCAGGAAGTACTTGAAGCTGTTGCCCTGCGCCTCTATTTGCGCAAGCGGCTGGTGGGATTCCTGCATCTTCCGGATGCCATCGGTCAGGGTATTCGGGTCCACGCCCGGCATCAGTTTTACATAGCCCTTGTACCCGTCGTTGCCATTCCAGTTATCGGTGCTCTGCTTGCCGTAGGTCTCCATCGAAAGGAGGATGTCGTAGTCCAGGCTGCCGTTCTTGGGGAAGTCCTCAAAGACACCCTCTATAGTCAGCTTCAAATCTTCCGCATCGGCATTAGCTATCTGCTTGCCGATGCATTCCTGGATACCTCCCAACTTCTCGGCAAAGCTCCGGCTCACCATCACGCCGCCCCATTTACCCAGGATCTTCACCGGATCACCGGCCAGGATAGGCCTG
>JAEENZ010000072.1 GCA_016283985.1 Bacteroidales bacterium
GCTCAGGGCCTCTGCAATAGCAGCGTTCGTCCTGGAAAGGGCCAGGAACTTGTAAAGACCATGCTTTCCGGAGACGGAAAGGATTTTGGTAAGATCTGTTTTCATATCGTTCAGTAATTTATCTACTTTATCGTGCAGTTCCTCAATCGAGGAATCATTTTCTATCACGGCGTCGGCAAGCGCGGTGTCCACATCCTTCTGCGCCTGCAGGCGGCCGGATGCCTTCGGATTGCGGGCCAGCCTGGCCTCAAGCGGAGCCTTCACCAGCCACACGGCATCCCACTGGCCATCGAACAGAGGCTTGTCCAGCGCCACCGCCGATTCGAAAAACGCCACCGTTCCCTTGCAGGCGGCCTTCCATGCCAGAAAATCTTTCAGCACTTCGGGATACACCACGGCTTCCATTTTCGCACGCTTCTCCGCGTCCGAGAATATCACCCCTATCTCTTTGAAAGGAGCGCCGATCGCCTCTTCCACCCTACCCTTCAGGCCTGGAACCGAATCATAAAGGGCCTTGGTGCGGGAATCGCTGTCATAGACCGCGAAACCCCTGGAAGCCAAATAGCGGCAGACCTCCGATTTTCCAGACGCTATCCCGCCCGTGACTAGTACGGTCTTCATAGTTTTTCCACGCATTCAGCCACCTCAGGCTGGACGGACCAGCTGATTACTCCCGCGGGGAGATTGTCGCAGTGGATGATACAGCGCCCGGTAAGCGAGCCCGCGAATTCCTTGTAATCCACGTAGCACACGGCCGTGGTCGTCGGATCAGACACGACCGGGAAAACGCAGCGGAACACGACTTTCACCCTGTTGGGGTAAATGGAGAAGCCCGTGCCGGCCGGCACGTTGCGTGCTCCGACCTGCATTTCTTTCTCAAGCTCCACGTAACGGCTCACGTCCACCGACCACGACACGGCATCGTCCGAGACGCGCACCCCGTCCGGGGCCACAAGGGCGACTTCCCCGTGGAGGCTTCCCTTGATGTCGCTGCGCTCGATAGTCCGGGTACTGATGGCGTTGACGTTTGCAAGCAGGTCGGCGGGGCCGTACACCAGCACGGAATCGGGCTGGACGCTGATTTCGCCGTTCTGCATATACTGGGGGCGGAAATAGAGTGCACTCACCACGTTGACGGGCACCTTCTTGTTGAGTTCCCGGATGAAACGGAAACGCAGTTTCTCGAAAAGGAAGGATTCGACGCTGGAACCGGGGCCGAAGATATCGTTCACGTAACGGTACATCTGGGACGAGCTGATGCTAAACCAGTCCCCGTCTTCATGAACGAGGTCCTCGGGATCGAAACGGACCGTAATGGCATCGCTCTTGCGCCCAAGGTATATCAGGCGGAAGCCGGACGCCTTGCAGCGCGCTGTCATCGAGACCGCATCGCTGGAATGGGCAGCCCTTCCCGGGATGTTGCTCTCTGCGAGCACGGATACGGTTATCACATCCGTCTGCATGTGCGACAGATTGTGGATGAGCCATATACCGGCCGAGAGGGCGAGGCAGGCCAGGAAATACTGCCAGTTCTTCACTATTTCTGCTGGGCCTGGTCGTTGGCTGCCTGGGCGTCGGTGGAGTAGTCGCGGACGATGGAATTCTTGTCCACGCGCAGTTTCACTTCGCCGTCGACCTTAATGAGGACGGTACGGTCCTGAATCTCGGCCACGGTGCCGTAGATTCCGCCTGCGGTAACGACCTTGTCACCTTTCTTGAGTTCATTGCGGAACTTTTCGAGTTCTTTCTGCTGCTTGCGCTGAGGGCGGATCATAAAAAGCCACATGACACCGAAGAGCAGAAGGATCATAATCCAGAAACCTGCACCGCCACCTGCGGCAGGCTGGCCTGCGGCCTGAAGAATAACAGTCATCATAATACTTTATTTGTTTATCAGTTTGTCGAGTATACCGTTCACGAAAGCGCGGCTTTCCGGAGTGCTGTAATACTTGGAAATCTCCACGAATTCGTTGATAGTCACCTTGGGAGCGATTCCGGGGAACGCCACGGATTCCGCTATGCCGCACACGATAAGAGACAGGTCGGTCGAGCAGATACGGTTCAGGTCCCACTTCGGTGTCACCTCGTTGATCATCTCTATATATCTGTCGTATCCGCTGTATGCAGTACGGAGCAGCTTGGTAACGAACGCCTTGTCGCTTTCCTTGGTATGGCTTTCATCCATGTCGCTCATGAAAAGCGGCGGCAGGTTCCATGGCCTCCCCTTTCCAAGGGATTCCATAGCCTTGCAGCACCATGTAAGGGCGTATGCAAGGTCGTCGTTCCACCAGATGGAAAGGTCTTCCAGGATGCTTTCCAACTCTTCGCTGTCTACGAACTCCTCTTCAAAAATCTTTATCCAGAGGGCCGCGTCTTCCTTGGGCGTATTGGGGCCGGAAGCCAGGTAGTCCTTATAATAATCTTTCGAGCGGATGGAGTCGTACAGATGGCGTATGAGCACGTCGTACTGGTCCCAGCCGAGTTTTTTCTTCTGAGTGATCTTCTGGAAATCCGGGTCTTCCTCCAGCTTCGGTGCAATCAGGTTGTCTGCGAACTTGAAATTCGGATGGCGCTCCTCCTCGGTGGGATTGAACTTGTTCTGCGCCGCTTCGAGACGTGTCCGTGCCTCCCGGGTGAGAGGGCCTATGCTGCCTAGTAAAAAGAGATAGAGGTCCCTCGTGGATTCAAGGGAGCGGTCCAGCTGTGCCTCAAGGTCTTTGAGCGACACAGACCGATTTTCCGTGAAACTGTATATGGCCTTGAAGGCCTTTATACGAAGGATTCTGCGGTTAAGCATCTTTTTCAAACAAAAATAATATGCAAATATAGCATCTAATCCTCAAAAAATTCTAATTTTGCAGAAATAAAAAAACCAAATTCAATTACAGATTATGTACAGAGAGGACAGAGATCAGGTTAATTTCCAGGATCGCAATGCAGAAGATGTTTACTCAAAGCCTGTCAGAGCCGGTAAACGTACATACTTCTTCGATG
>JAEENZ010000073.1 GCA_016283985.1 Bacteroidales bacterium
CGTCCGCGACCGTAACACCGGCATCTGGCGCAGCATCTCCCTCTACTCCACCGGCGGCATGACCGTCAGGAATCCGTTCGTGCGCTCCACCCTGGCGCATCCCGACTACGACGCGGCCGACCTGACTGTGAGCGTGGAGGTCGGAAGCCGATACGTGGACAGCCCCAAGACGCACAAGGCCAGGGTTCTGGGAGAGATAACGGAACCCGGCGGCAAGGCCGTCGCCCGCTTCGAGAAGACAGTGGAACTCTACCGCGAAGAGGTGAAGGAAGTGACCTTCTCCCCGAAGGGATTCCGCAGCCTGCACATCGACAACCCGCAGCTCTGGTGGCCCCTCGGCAAGGGCGAGCATCCTCTTTACTCCCTGAAAATCAGCGTGTTCGACGATGATATCCTGAGCGACGAGCTCACCACCACCTTCGGCATCCGCGAGGTCATCGCCACCCGCGAGACTCCGGACGAAAGCAAACTCTTCGTGGTGAACGGCAAACCCATCTTCGTACGCGGGTCGAACTGGATTCCGGAGGCGATGTTGAAGGACAGCGACAAGCGTATGGCGGCGGTGCTGCGTATGAGCGCGCAGTGCGGATTTAACCTCCTGCGTCTCTGGGGCGGCGGAATCGTGGAAAGCGACTACTTCCATCAGCTCTGCGACGAGTACGGATTCATGGTTTGGGAGGAGTTCTTCATGACGGGCGACACCCGCCATCCTCACGACGTGGCCACCTATTTCGCCAACGTGGAATCCAGCGTAAAGAGGGTGAGGAATCACCCCTGCGTGGTGTTCTACGTGGCCTCGAACGAGAGTACCGAGGTGAGCGGCACGCGCGAACTCATAGAGAAACTGGACGGCACGCGACCGTGGCAGCAGCAGAGCGAATGCGATGGCATCCACGACGGCAGCCCGTACGTGCAGGTGAACCCGATGTTACATTATCTGGATAAGGCATCCCCCCGCGGCAGCCGCGTGAACGGTTTCAATCCGGAGTACGGTTTCACCGGAATGCCGCACTGGACATCGCTGCAAAGGTTCCTGAGGCCGGAGGAGATCTGGCCGATGAACCAGTATGTGTGGGACTATCTGGACGGCAGCGGTTTCGGAAAGGTAACCACCACGGTGAAGGCCCTGGCGGACAACTACGGGGAATCCAAGAACATCAAGGAATACGGATGGCGGACCCAGTTGCTGAGCGCGATGAACTCGAAGGCCATCTGGGACGTGTGGAATTACAACAAGCTGGGCTATGGCGACCGCTTCTGCTCCGGCACCCTGTTCTGGAGCCACGCCAGCCCCATCCCCATGATAAAGAATCACATGTGGGACTGGTATCTGATCCCAACCGCGTCGCTCTTCCACACCATGCATGCGCTGGAGCCGGTGCACGTAATGTACGATTATGAGAAGAACACCGTTTCGGTGTATAACGACCGCCTTACGGCGCTTTCGAACCTGACGGTGGTGGCGAAACTGTTCGATCTGAACAGCAAGAGCCTGGCCACCTGGACGGTGCACGGAGTGAACGTGAAGGCGGATGGAGTGGCCTGCGACGCACTTTCGTTGAGGTTGCCGGACAAGCTGACGCCCGTGCATTTCCTGGCGCTGGAGTTGCGGGATGCCAAGGGCAAGCTGCTGAGCGAGAATTTCTACTGGCGCTCGACGGCACGCTATCATGAGGGTGCCCTGACGGGGCCCTGCGCATCCGGGTTCGAGAAGCTGGCGTCGATGCCTGCGGCCAAGGTGAAGAGTTCGCTGAAGAAGCGTTCGGATGCGGAGAACCTGTATTTCGATGTGACGCTGAAGAATGGTTCGGGGAAGATTGCGTTCTTCAACGAGGTGTTGCTGCTGGGTGATGATGGCCTGCCTGTGCCGTATACGTTCTATTCTGATAACTATTTTACCCTGCTTCCCGGTGCTTCCAAGACGGTTACGCTGGAAATCGCACGCGCCGATGCGCCTGCGAAACCGGTGATCCATGTAGAAGGGTGGAATGTATCAGAAGTAACGATCAAATAGCTCGCGGAGCCATCCCGGTTTCCGCAGATTCTGGCGGAATTCCTCGAGGCGGGCGGCGTTGGGGGATTCGGGAATCCAGAGCTTCAGGTAGCCGCCGTAATCGTACTTTTCTTTCAAATGCGCGCACATGCGATCCCAATGACCCTCGCGGTCCAGTTCCGGATAGTGCGAGAGGCCGTACTGGATGGTGCGGCGTACGATGGTTTCACCGTCGATGATGCGGTCAGCTTCCGCTACGATGCGCCCGTAGATGCTGCGCGGTTCGTGGTCTGATGAGGCCCGGTGGTCTTCCGCCGCCTGCGCCATCGTTTCTATCTGCCCTTCGCTGAACCACTTGCGCAGGATCTGGTCTTCCCGGATGATGCGCCCGGACACCAGATGGTGCCTTTCGCGCCCCTCGATTAATCCTGTATCATGGTAAGCGGCAATGGCATAGACCATGTCGCGGTTAACATCGTAATAATCAGCGAGTTTCAAGCTTTGCTCAATCACCGTCCGGGCATGGTCTACCCGGTGCGCCTCGTCGAACGCAGCATACCGTGGGATGATTTCCGATTCTATATAGGTCTGAAGGTCCATAATCTCTTGATTCGCCATATCAATCACAAAAATAGCAAAAACCTGTTAATCAAGCAGTATGCTATAGGCAAACATATAATTTGGTTTTTACCCCCATATAGGACTACTGCAAATTGGAATGAATGAGGTATCTTGAAACAAAAAAAGGATGATTGCTCATCCTTTCCTTGTGGTAGTATAACGCATAGTCCACTAAAGAAAGTCGATAGTCTTCTATTTTTCTGTGTCGTTATCGCACAAGCACTGCAAATATAGTACATATTTAATTAACAAACAAATGTTTACTTCATCGGGAATAATAGCATCCGTTTTAAGTGCAATTGGGATAGAAGAAAATGCTTCTTCCGTGTATATTACATATTCATATGAAGACGGGAGGCATTTGCGCCTTCGTCTCTCCTGGCACGGATTATTTCTTCAGAATTACTTTAATAAGAACAAGGAATTACGTAAAGCCGATCCAAATGAGCCAAAACTTAACAAGGGGCAGAACCTTGCGATAACATTTGCTCCAAACGAAGATGAGTGTAAGGCAGAGGGAATACCATTCCCGTATAAAATCAAAAATGTAACAAAGGCAAAAACTGCATTTGGCAACAATGTCAAACCCCAGTTCTCTGTAAGGCACATTTGTTATGAGACCTGGCAACTTACTGAAAATGAAGTACAATCAATCACGGCCGCGGTAGTCAACTGCGTAAGAACAGGTGATACGTTTGTAGATCCTTTGGGATCAATATCGGGAAAGGTAATGGAGTGGATAGATACGTCGAATCTTCCGCCAAAGAAAAAACAAAACTAAACGAACTGTCCGTCTTTCATGGTAAGCGAGCGGTCGCAAAGGGAGGCGAGAGCGGGGTCGTGGGTGACGATGATGATGGTCTGGCCAAGGCGGTCGCGCAGGGAGAAGAACAGGCGATGGATTTCTTCCTTGGTAGCGGAATCAAGGTTGCCGGTGGGCTCGTCGGCGAAGAGCACCGCGGGTTGGTTGACAAGGGCCCTGGCTATGGCTACGCGCTGGGCCTCGCCACCGGAGAGTTCGGAGGGTTTATGGCAGGCGCGATCCCGAAGGCCAACTTCTTCAAGCAGGCTTTTGGCTGCTTCAGTGGCATCTTTCGCGTTGCGTCCGGCAATCAGGGCGGGAATCATCACGTTCTCCAGGGCGGTGAATTCCGGCAGGAGATGATGGAATTGGAAAACGAATCCTATTTTGCGTCCACGGAAGGCGGAGAGCTCCCGGCTGCTAAGCGATAGGGGATTGGAGCCGTCTATCAGAAGGTCGCCGCCATCTGGGGTGGAAAGGGTGCCAAGTATTTGAAGGAGAGTGGTTTTACCTGCGCCGGACGCTCCGGTAATAGCCACCACTTCGCCTTTCTCCGCGCTGAAATCCACACCGCGCAATACTTGGAGGTCTCCGAAGGATTTTGTAATGCCGCTGGCTTGTATGATTGTGTTGCCTGTCATTCCTTTTTCTGTCATTCTGAGCGAAGCGAAAGAATCTACGCAAATATAGCAAATTTTGCTATCTTTGCAGTCCATTCGGGGTGTAGCGCAGTTGGTAGCGCATCTGGTTTGGGACCAGAGGGTCGCATGTTCGAGCCATGTCACCCCGACGTAAAGATTCCTTCATGTTGGGAGGAATCTTTTTTTTGTAACAGGAAAATGTTATATTTGTAACATCCGATGAAAGCGTTACGGAAAATATTGGCCACGGTACTCCTGTTCAGCGCAGGGGCTGTTGCTTCGTGGGCGGCAGGGGAGAGCACGACCGTGAGGTTCCGTTTCGGAAAGGCCGAGGCAGACTTGAGTAAACTTGAGGCACTGCTGTCCGGCACGGACGCTTCGCGCATCGTCGGAGTTGAGGTCCGCGCCAGTTCGTCCCCCGACGGGCCGTACTGGGTAAACAAGACTCTTGCGCAGGACCGCTCCTCATATATTATAAATAAGGTAAAGGAACTTTGCCCTTCTCTTGGAGACGATGCCATCAAGAGTACAATCGTTGCTGAGGATTGGACCGGGGTTGCCGGATGGCTGCGCCGCTGCAACAAACCTTGGAAGGATGAAGCTCTCAAGATCGTTACCGAGGGAGAAGCTTCCACCAGGGAGGAGAAATTGCAGGACCTTTTCGCCGGAGAGGCCTGGGATGAGATGATGCGCAGCGCTTTCCCGGCTTTAAGAAGTGCCAGGGTCACCCTGGTACTGCAGGATGCACGGCCGGAGTTGGTCGTGACGGAGGAACAGAAAGCGAAGGAAGACACCGTATCTAAAGCATCACTTGAGGTAAAGCTTACGCAGGTGCAAAGCAGCGGTAGCTCGATCCAAATCCTGTTCCCGGCGGGAATACGTTACGTAAGGCCGGAATATCAGGATAACCGCACTGCAATCGATATTTTGAAGGTGGTTGCCGAAGATGGCAAGCCTCTGACAATCCGTTCTTACGCTTCACCTGAAGGATCGCCCACTGCGAACGCCGCTCTCGCGAAGAACAGGGCGGAGTGTGTCCGCCAGTATCTGACCGGCGAACTCGGAGTTTCGGAAGACAGGATAACTGTGGAAAGTTGCGGTGAAGACTGGGCCGGGCTTGCCCGCGAAGCCGGGAAGAGTTACGGCCGTGCCAACCGTGACGACGTGCTGAGCATTCTCTCGGACGACTCTCTTTCGGGCGGACAGAAGAAGGCTGCGATACGGGCTTTAGATGGGAACGCCACCTGGCAGTATTTAATTACCAACCAGATGGCGATACTCCGCTCCGTTATCGTTTCCGTGGAGTAGTTTCAAAAACTAATGTTACAAAAGCTGAAGCTGGGTTGCTACGCAATTGACCAGCTTTTCCATGATTATCGGCTTGGTAATGAAGTCGTTAGCTCCATACTGATAGCCCTTTACGATGTCGTCCGTAGAGTTTAATGCCGATAAAATCACAACTCTGATTCCCGCAGTTTCGGGATTCTCACGCACCTGGCGCAACACCTCGAAACCATCTACCTCCGGCATCAGAAGATCCAGCAGAATGAGGTCCGGCTTCTCCTTTGCAATCTCTTCCAGCGCAACGCGACCATTGGCCGCCTTGCGTATGCGGAAGTTGAATTTGGACAGCATCTTCTCTACAAGGAGCAGATTCAGCGGCACGTCATCGACGGCAAGCACGTTATATTTGGAGAAGTCTATCATCTTTCTTTCGCCTGTCTGTCAATAGATGCTATCCAAACCTTTGGTGTCATTCCCGTTACCTTCTTGAACGTGGTATTGAAGGATGACGCGCTCAGGAATCCACATTCCTGGGCTATCTCTTCCTGTCTTGCTTCTCGATGGGATATGATATACTGTTCTGCGTAGTCTACACGCAGGATATTGATGAGTTCGGGGAATCCAAGGTTGTAGGTGTTGTTCACCATCTTGGATACGTATGTCTTGTTGGTATTAAGGCTTTCTGCTACGTCGTCCAAGCTTAGTCTTGGCTGCAGGAACACGTGTTGGTCCATCATCAGGTGCTGGAATCTGGATGCAAGACTGTCTTCGTCCCAGGAATTCGATACGGCGGAGAAAATCTTGTTGGCCAGCATCGGGGTATTCTCGTTCTTTTCTCCCGACCTCCAGGCATCTAAATGCAGATTCTCGCCGATTTTCTCCTGAATACGCTTCAGGGCCTCTTCTTCAGCATCGTCCAACAGGTCATTCATCATGCTCTCTATCGTTTCTGCCTTGTTTTCTTTGTTGTAGTTGAAGCGCAGCAGGATTTTAAAGTCCTCTAAACTGACTATTGGCTGGTTGCCGAACAGGGCATTGAAGCCGAAGAAGAAGGCTGAAAACAATAGTAATGTGGCTGAAACCACAGCTATGAGCGTGCCGTTGCTGTACAGGTTTTCTCCGAATCCTATCCTGCCCGCCATAACCACCATTGGAATCATTCCAACGCCAAGCTGCAGGCGGGACAAACCTATTTTCTTACCCTTGAAGATGAAGCTGAAGATTGAGCCGGGAATAAGCCGTTTCTGCCTCAGGGTCATGATTACGAACAGGAGAAGGTACACGAGCTCGGCCCCAAGAACCACATTATAGATGTCTTCCGTGACCAGGTGGAACATTTTGTGGACCTCGTCATTCGATACTATCTCAAACCCTATTATGAATAGAAGGAGCCCTCCGGTAAACAAGGCTACTGGCATTATGACCCAGAGATGTCTCCCCGGATTATTATTTTTTGCAGAATGCATCAGTCGGTGCAGATATGTGACCAGCAGCGGCACAATGCTGGGCCCCGCCAGCATTCCAATCAGGGTGGTAATGACATAAAGCATGGATCCATGCTCGGAAAGGGCGTGGCAGGCTTCAGCAAAAATATACAGTCCACAAGCCAGGAACAGCGGTACGAAAATATTGAAAGTGTCTGTTTTGGAAGCAACCAGACAATGGACAAGCACCCAGAACAGACAAACCGCAACCGGCAGGAACAGATACAGCGTCAATACCATCAAAAATCGTCGTTATTCTCGTAAATTGCCGTCTCCCAATCGCTTACCGATGCAGAGAACGATACTTGTTTGTATATTTTACTGAGATCCAATCCCAGATGGAATGTATATTGTTTTCCGTACACGAAAACGTTGTCCGGCAGAAGGCCGTAAAGCATATATTTGGCCACCTGATCATTAAGAGCGCCATACTTAAAACCTCCTATATCAAACGGTTCTACATCGTATATGACTTCTACGCACTGTTTTCCTATTTCGATATCGTCCGGAATGGAATAATAGCGATGGCTGTCTACCATGTGGTCGACCAGGCAGTCATAGCCGACGAACTTCTCATTCTCCATGCCTACACCAAGTGGCGCATCGCCTTCAAATACGACCACATTGCGATAGAAGGCCTGACGGTGCCACGTGCCTGAGTTATTCAAAACATCGTTGACAAATATACCCGCCTGTGCGACGTTGGTAGCAGTAACTTTGCGTATGTGTATCAGCCCCTGAAGCTGTTCATCCGGGGTTACGTCGCATATTTTAAATCCTATATCGTTGGTAATGTGCTGGAACACAAGCGGAATCATGTTGAGCTGACTTACGGCTTTTTCCACTGTCTTGGAAACAAGCGGGCCAGCTTCTGTGTCGTTAACGGCATAGGAGATGGAGTAGTTCTCCAGGTCTGAGCCGTAAGATACGGCTTCGACATAAGGATAGTAGGCGCTGAAAGTGATTTTGTTGGATGCAGACCAGAGATAGCTGTCAAACAATGCGCTGTAACCGCTGCCATCATTCTTTACACTGGCATTGTCGAGAACGAGCTGGCCACTTTCATAATCTATACCGATGAGCCCGAATGGTATATCTGAATTCATCGTAGCCACGTTGTCCTCGGTTTCTACCATGGATTTGGTCATTCTTCCGGTACGGGCCTGGTTGATGACCTTGCCGTCGCGCGTGACCATTATATCGAATTTCATTTTCTGCATGTCGTTGCCCTGGATGGACGGTACGTCATCGATCTTCACGCATGAAAGCATAGAAAGCATTGCAACGAAGGCAAATAATGTTATGTGACGGGCCTTGTTCATATCTTGTTGGCTCTATTGGTTAACTGGGTGCAAAGGTATAAAACTAATTTCAATAATCCAAAACTTTCTTTTTAAAAATTGAATCACCCTTGATTTAACCACGTAGAAAGGGGGTATTGTTGCAAATCCTAATGTTATAAAATCTATTTATTGTCCACTGAAGCCAGCCAAACCTTTGGCGTTACCCCTGTAACTTTCTTGAATACTGTATTGAAAGCGGAGGCGCTGATAAAGCCGCTGTTAAGCGCGACTTCACTCTGTTTGGCCTCGCGGTGCGACAGTATATACTGCTCTGCATAATCTATCCTCATGGTGTTGACCAGCTCGGGGAATCCCATGTTGTATGTGTTGTTCACCATTTTGGAGACATAGGTCTTGTTGGAATGCAGCTCCTCGGCAACATCATCCAGAGATAGTTTTGGCTGAAGGAACACCTTTTTATCCATCATCAGGCTTTGGAATTGTGCCAGCAGGCTTCCTTCCTCCCAGGAGTTGCTCTCCAGTGCAATCTTTTTCCCGGCCAGCGATGCAGTATCCCCGTAATTCTCACCGGGTTGCCATTCGTTGTTTACGAAGTGCTCCCTGAGGCGTTCCTGGATGCTTTTCAGAGTGTCCTCTTCTGCTTCGTCAAGAAGTTCATTAAGAATTATATCAATCGCTTCATGCTTTTCTGATTTGCTGTAATTGAATCGAATAAGATACCTGAAGTCGTTCCAGGAGATGATTGAACGTACTCCAAACAGCGCGTTAAGTGCAAAAATGAAGAGGGAAATGGTTATCACTGCGGCCGATGCTATTGCTATCCCCTGTGTTGCTGTATACAGGTTGTCGCTTAAGAGTATTCGCAGCACCATTACCCCCAATGGAAGGCTTATAGTATCGATCTGCAGGCGCACAAGGCTTATAGGTTTTCCTCTGAACAAAAAGGAAAAGAGATTGCCGGGAAGTATCCTGTTGTATCGCGATGTCTTGATAATGTAGATGAGCAATACCAACAGCTCCGCGGCCAGCGTATAGTGGAAAATGGGCCCTGTAATAATATTGAGGGCAGTATTTATGCGAGCTTCAAAGTTAAGGAAATACAGAAGGATTCCTCCGGTGAACAACACGGTAGGCACAAGTATCCACATCATTGATAACCAGTGTCTGCGCGGATTGTGCAGCAACTTCTGCATATACATTATAATCAATGGGATGATGCAAGGCCCGGCAAACAGAGACGCAATCAGGGATCCGGTATCCAGCGGGCTGCCCTGGGCCTGGGTGGCGTGGCAGGCATCGGCGAAAAGATACACTGCGCAGACAATGCACAAGAACAGGAACTCCGGATAGGTCTCTGTCTTTGATGCCAGCATGCTGTGGATCACAAGCCACAGGAGGCACGTAGCGACTGGTAAAAATATAAATAAGGTATATGCCATATAATATATATACAATGTATTTTTTGCAAAAATAATCATAATTTTCCGAAATCCAAATTATTTTCACAAAATTTGAATAATTTGTAAAAAAGGTACAATTGGCCCTCTAGCGCCCCCTAGAACGTTTTTTTACAATAAAATAGTGATGGGGGGGGGGGTAAATCGCGCGTACGTATATGTATATTAAGGCTTTTTGAATAACTATGCCTACTTTTTAAAATTTTTAAATAAAAGTTAATAATGAAAGAATTCGAAATTTTTATGAAAAAAAATTGAAATTTTTGTTGGATAATAAAAATATTTGACATATCTTTGCACCCGGAAACGATAAGCGAGTGTTTTTTGTTTGGAAAATTTTTTAAAACAAAAGCAACGAACGAAATTCACATCGCATCATACAACAGATGAAATTTTTGACGAACATCTTTGCTTCGATCTCCAAGGTAGCCGCGAGGGTTACCTTGGCGGTCGTCGTTATGTTCGCCGAGACTTTTTTTATACGCGCGCAGGAGTCCACTGAGCGTATCTATTATCGTTTCGACAACGCTACCGTCGATGCAGCCTATATGTCTAACAGCCAGGCATTTGCAAACATCGACGCCCTTCTTGAAAATGGCGTTTCCGAGGGTTTCGAGATTGTCTCTTACTCTTCTCCCGAGGGCAACTTCAAATACAATCTCAACCTTTCCACCCGTCGTGCCGAAGCTCTTCGTAAATACTTGACCGGACGTTATCCTCGGCTTGCCGGCAAGATCTCCGTCAATCCCAATGCAGAGTCCTGGGATGCACTTCGTGCTTCAGTCGAGGCTGATTCCCGCCTTTCCGGCGATGCCAAGACTTCGATGCTTCAGATCATCGATTCCAATGATTCTGCCGATGCCAAGGAGAAGAAGCTTGCCGGTCTGCAGTCCTGGCGTTACCTCTACGCAAACTACTTCCGCTCTCTCCGCTACGCCGAAATCCGCTTTGTCGGTGGCGCTTCCGACGGAAAAGCCGCAGCAGACACGGTCTCTGCAGCATTTTCCCGGAACGGGTTGCAGAGCAACGCGGAAGAGACCGTGTCTGCTGCGGCTACAAATGCCGCGCAGGCGGGCGCAGCTGCTGCCCAGTCGGTTGTTTCCAACAACGCCGACAACCTGATTTTCGCTCTTCGTTCCGCAACCATCGAAAGCGAGGCCCACAACAACGCTGCGGTTCTCGCAAGCATCGCAGGAATGATTTCCGGCCGTGACATCGACGAAATCGCAAGCATCAACATCATTTCAACCGCATCTCCCGAAGGTCCCGAAGCAATCAACAACCGCTACTCCATGCAGCGTGGTCGGGCCCTTCGCGATTATATAGTATCGGAATATCCTGCCCTTGCAGGAAAGATTACAGTACATTCTGCCGGCGAGGCCTGGGAAGATCTCCGTGTCGCTGTCGATAGCGACCCTGCCCTCTCAGATGCATCCCGCGACAAGCTTCTCTCCATTATCGTTTCCAACGCTTCACCGGATGCGAAGGAGGCGAAGATGCGTGCACTTCCTGAGTGGAAACACCTCTTCGAAGAGGTCTTCCCCGGTCTGCGCTATGCCCGCGTAACCGTTGATTACAATGAAGCGCCTGCAGAACCGGCCGTGCCTGTTGCCGAGCCGGCAGATATTACTGTTGAAGACGAGACCGTCGAGGTCGGCGACACGCTCAAGGTGAATGATACCACCCGCGTCGTCGTTCCCGCCCTCACGGAGCCCGTTCAGGAACCCGCCGAACCTGTCGCTCCCGTAGCACCGGTTCTCCCCACCCGCTATCCTCGTTTCGCCGTTTCGACGAATGTCGTCTACGACCTTGCCGGGGTAGCGGACGGATTCCGCTTTACTCCCAACTTCTCGGTCGAGCTCCCCATCGGCAAGAAATGGAGCACTTTCGCCGAGTACACTTTCCCCTGGTGGCTGACCAAAGCCAACGACCAGGCCTGGCAGATCCTCAAGTGGGACATCGGCGCACGCCGCTGGCTGAGCCGTCACGATGCCAATGATCCTATGGATATTCTCTCCGGCCACTTCCTGGGCATCGACCTGGGCGCCGGATACTACGATATCGAACCCAAGCACAAAGGCTGGCAGGGTGAATTCCAGACCGTAGGCCTCGAATATGGCTACGCATGGAAGCTCGGCCGTGCCTGGAGGCTCGACGCTTACGTGGGCGCAGGTTGGATGGGCACGCACTACCGCTATTATGCGGGTGATTCCACCGACCAGCACCTCATCTACCAGCATCACGGTAAGCTTACCTGGTTCGGTCCCACCAAGGCCGGCATCAGCGTTAAGTATATTTTCAACACAGAGAGGAGGAACGCAAGATGAGAAAGAGACTGTGGATAATCGTACTTGCCGCACTTGCGATGCTCGCCGGATGTGAACGCCGTCCGCTCGAGAACATCTACCGTTCTACCGTAAAGGTGATCGTGAAGTGCATCTGGAGCGTATCTGCTTACCCTGAGGGAGTGAAGCCCAGCGGCGTGACCATGTATTTCTTCCGCGACGGTGAGTATTACACCACCCTCACCACGGCAAATGTCGACTCCTGCGAGGTCCAGCTGCCTGTGGGACGCTACAAGATGTACATGATCACCCAGAGCCCCGAAGAGTACTGGAAGATGCAGTTCGAGCACATGACCAGCTTCACCGAGGCTGAAACGACTCTCCGTCCCACCTCTGCCTCCTGGGTTACCCGCGGTCCTGAGGAAGAAGTCGTTGAGAATCCCGAAATCATCTGCGCAGGTGTGTCCGATGAATTCGAGATCACTACCAAGATGACCGAGGACTACCAGTACTACTATACTTACCTCAAGAAGATGATGGCTGCCTCCAATGCCGGCACCAAGGCTGGAGACGGCGAAAACGAGATAACCTACTATCAGGAGCGCGTAGAATACTACACGGTGCGTATCCCGGTCTATCCGAAGAATATCGTCAGCCAGATGTGGGTGTCTATCTACGCCGAGAAGGCAGACTTGCTGAAGTCCGTCCGCGCAACTACGAGCGGTATGGCCAAGTCATTCGAGATCACCAAGGGCGTAACCGGCGGTGAAGAAGCCATCCAGATTATCAGCGACTGGAAGCTTACGATGGACGATACGCCCAGCCGTATCGGTCACGTGGACGGCATGATCACCACCTTCGGACTTCCGAACGGTGAGACTCCGAGCGCAAAGCGTGACTCCACCCTCAACGTGAGCGCCCTGCTGATCGACAATGTCACTACGGCCAAGTATAC
>JAEENZ010000074.1 GCA_016283985.1 Bacteroidales bacterium
AACACATAAATAAAAGATTTAAATATGCCCACCCCCCTGAGCGCGAAGTTCTTCGTCCACTTTGTCTTTCTCGGCCATGAGAAGGTCCAGGAGCCAGTCTTTCTGCTCGTCTACGAGGCCGAGGTCCCGGCAGGCGCTTTCGTAGCGGCCCAGGACGGCTTCCTGGTAGCGGTGATATACCATCGACTTGCGGATTTCGTCTTCGATGGTCTCGTGCTCGATCTCGTAACTGTCTTTGTAGTAATCCTTATACACCTTCTCCGAGGTATACTGGATGCAGAAGAAGAACAGGCCGGAGGCCAGGATCACTATGCCGAGGATCCCCACGATGAGCGGCACTCTCTGGATGAGGCCCAGCATGCCCAGCGTGGCTCCGATAAGGAATATTGCAAGCGCAATCAGTTCGTTGCGGTGGTTCTTATAAATTGAGGATATCTTCATAGCCGGTCAGTTTGTTGGTGGTTCGGTTCTGCAGTATCTTGATCTTGTAGTTGTTTTCGGATTCCTTGGCCTCCATGGCCTTCTGGAAGGCCCTGCGTGCGGCCAGCGCCTGGCTGTTCTTGGCGCGCATCTCGTCCAGGTTCTGCCTCAGCTGCCACTGGCTGAGCAGTATGGCGAAAAACGCGATGGCGAACATCACCAGGAAGCCTATCAGTATGGTCATCTGGTTCTGAGCCTTGAGCCTCGCGGCCTCCGCACGGAGCCTGGCGTTGTTCATCTCGGCATCCAGGATGGCCATGTCTTCGTTCTGTACCTTTATATATATAGAGTCTTTTTCGCTCATGAGCGAATTGAGTTCTCCGTACGCCGGGCCGAAAGCACCCATCTCCGCGTAGATGCCGTGTTTGTGGGAATGGCGGTCGCGGGCTGTGCCGAGAGAATCCGCTCGGGCGAGGGCTTCGGCGAACAGGCCCTTGGAGCGAAGGTAAACCACGTCCAGGCCGCAGCGTTCGTCGCCTTCTGTCTGCACTTCGTAGAGGGGATCTTCCATCAGGGCATCGTAGCATGCCCAGAAGTTCTGCCAGTCTCCTTTAGCATTATATAGGTACGCGCGCGTCATGCGCGTCTTGATGCGGAGCGAGGGGAAGAACTCCTGATAGGCCTCCGCTTTTACGCAGTTGGCCTCGGCTTCGGCGAAGTCGCCTGTCTTGATCTGTTCCTGCGCGATGAGAATCAGCAGGTTCGGCAGTTCCTGCTCTGCGCGGGCTTCCTTACAATACCCAGCAGCAGTCTCGAAATTGCGTATGGCCAGGTAGGAGTTGGTGCGGTAGCTCTGGATGAGCCCGATGATGCGGTGGGAGTACATCGCCCCGAGGGGCATTTTCAGCTTGTCTGCGCGGCGCCCCATGTCCCGGGCTTCGAGCATGGCATCGGATGCCCGTCCGATATGGATGAGGTACTGGCAGTATTCGTGGATGACGGAGAAGTAGAAGGGGCGCGCATCCGCATGTCCGCGTACCAGTTCCTTGATTTCCGCCACGGTCTCGTCCATGCGCTCATAATCGCCCTGGGCGAAACGCACGGGCATCTCCAGCGAAAGTCCCAGGCACTTGTAGCGGAAGCTTTCCCGCTGCACGCCGGCCTGGTAGATGGAATCCGCCAGCGCAAGGTTCGCGGGGTTGTACATCTGCATGCGCCCGTAGGCATAGCGCTGGAACACGGCATCGTCCACCTTAAGGCGGTTGACTATCTGTGCCCCGGCAAGGACCGGGAGCAGCAGAAAGGCTGCAAGCAGGATGTATCTCCGGAGCCGGGCCATAGACTTATTCGGCTATGGAATGTGCCACTGGTTTGCTGTCCTTAGGCTTCTTTGCCGGGGGAGCGGGAGGCGTGGCGGCAGCCGGTACCTTTTTCATATATGCATATATGAGGATGGCGAAGCCCGCCACGATGAACGGTATGCTGAGCCACTGGCCCATGTCCAGTGCCATGTTGTTTTCGAATTCCACCTGAGGTTCCTTGATGAACTCGATTATGAAACGCATGCCGAAGCAGCCGATCAGGAACGCGCCGAAGAAAAAGCCGCGGTAGCTGCGGTCCAGCTTCTTCCAGTAGTGCCAGATTAGATAAAGCCCAAGGATAAGGTATGACAGCGCCTCATAGAGCTGCGTGGGATGCTTGGGCTCGGTCTCCCCGTTTCTTTCGAAAATGATACCCCAGGGGAGCGATGTTACATTTCCATAAATCTCTGAATTAAACAGGTTGCCAAGGCGGATGAAGCATCCAGCGAATGCCACGGTGATGCAGAGACGGTCCATTATCCACAGGAAATCAAAACCGTTGGGCTTGCCGTATTTGCTTGAAAACCACCACATTCCGAGCAGCAGGGCAATGGCTCCGCCATGGCTGGCGAGGCCGCCCTTCCAAGGCTGGAATATCTCCCAGAACCCATGCCACGAGCCGAAATAGTAGTCCGGCTGGTAGAATATGCAGTGCCCGAGGCGGGCGCCCACGATGGTGCAGATAAGCAGGGTGTAGAGCAGGGGATCGAGTATCTCTTCCTTGACGCCCTCCCGGCGGCAGTACCAGCGGAAGATGTACCATCCGAGGATGAACCCGGAGATGAACAGCAGGCCGTACCAGCGTACCTGCAGGCCCCAGAGATGGAATATCACCGGGTCCACGTTCCAATGAATGGCAAGTTGTATCATTTCTCAGCGTTTGCTACCAGTTGAATCTGTGTGATTACGCATGTGAGAAGCTTCTCCATGATTATCGGCTTCATAATGAAGTCGTTCGCCCCGGCGTTGAAACCTTTAACGATATCTTCGTTGGAGTTGAGGGCCGAGAGTATCACTATGCGTATGCCGGCGGTCTCAGGATTGGAGCGCAGTTGCCTAAGCACCTCGAATCCATCCACTCCGGGCATCATCAGGTCCAGGAGGATAAGATCGGGCTTTTCAGCTGCAACTGCATCCAGTGCCTGCTGGCCTCCGCTGGCCGTGCGCATGCGGAACTTGAAACGGGAAAGCATCTTCTGGACAAGCAGGAGGTTCAGGGGTATGTCGTCTACCGCGAGAACGTTGTACTTGGAATAATCGTGGTCTTGAGCGTAAAGGGGAGTCATATCTTAAATGTTTTGTTGCGGTAAAGTATCGGGCAGCACGAGCACGAAGCGGGCTCCGCCGGTATAGGAAGTGTCGAGGTACACGCGGCCGTTCATCTTGCCGGCGATGTCCCGGCAGATGCTGAGGCCCAAGCCTGTGCCCTGTACGAATTCGTTCAGCTTGGTGAAGCGGTTGAAGATGGCCTCCGCCTGGTCCGGAGGTATTCCGGGGCCGGTATCGGTCACCCAGAAGGTCACCTCGCCGGGATTCTCTTTCAGTGAGCATCCTAGTTTGATCTCGCCTTTGGTGGTGTGCTTGCAGGAATTGGTAAGGAGGTTGATGAGTATCTGCTGCACGCGGCGGGGATCGGTGCGGAACATGTGCTGGCCCTCGAACTGGGGCACGTAGGTCATGGTAACGCCCGGCTGCAGGCGGTGTTCAGCGCTGCTGATGGCGGACTGGCAGATGAATCCGGCTTCGCCGTCCTCGAAGGTGATGCGGTAGTTGCCGCTGTCCATGGCGGTGGTGTTGAGGATGTCGTCCAGCAGCATGGTCAGCATCTTGGTGTTGTTGATTATATGGTTGGAGAATTCATCCTTTTCTTCCGGGCTGAAACTGCCGTCCGGCAGGCTCAGCAGCTGGCTGAATCCCACGATGGCGTTCAGCGGAGTGCGCACCTCGTGGCTCATGTTCTGCACGAAACGGGTCTTTGCCGCGTTCGCGAGCTCGGCTTTTTCGTGGGCTTCCCGCAGAGTCTTGTTTTTCTTCCGGAGTGTGCGCAGGTGGATGGTGAGGAAGGTGATGATGGCCATGAGGAGGATGGTGAGAAGTATCATCACCAGGCGTGTCACGTTCAGCACCTCTTCCGATTTGTTGGCAAGTTCCTTCTGCAGTTCGTTATTGCCCAGGCGGGCGTCCAGCTCGGCAATCTTGGAATGGTTGGCATCGGCCAGCTGTCTTTCGAACTTCTGCACCAGAAGGCGCTCGATTTCAAAGCCCTGTTCCTTGTAGCCATAGACCTCCGCCACATTGGCGAGATACTTGATCTCACGTACCGTGGCAACTGAAAGGCTGTTGATTACATTGGCATCGAAACGGCCCTCCATGATTGCGTCCAGGGTTTCGAACGTCAGAGGAGCGGTTTCGCTTATGGTGCCGATCTGGGGATCCGACAGGCAGTAGTCCCTGTAGTGCCTGTAGTTGGTGGCATCTTTCTCGTATGCTGCTATCTTGGCAAGATGGTAGGTGCACCGGAGAGAATCCAGATGCAGGGCTGATGTCTTAACTGCTTTATGGATATTGATCTTTAATGAGTCCGACCCGATATTATAGGTTTCGGCAAGGTCGCAGTAAAGGCGGGCTCCGCTCTGACGCCGGATGATTGGATCCTTGGACTCTTCAAATATCCTGATTGCTTTCAGGATGTAGGATTTGGCGTTGATGTAGTCGCCCTGCGCGACATACAGGCTCACCATATAGCGCTGGCTCATCCACACCCCGTATGGCTCATTCCGCTTGGTGGCGTCCAGCTGGAGCTCCTGCACCAACTCCATGGTGCGCAGCAATTTGTTATGGTTGTAAAAATAGTTCTGGGCTATCTCGTATGCATAGTAATAGTATTGCGGAAAATGGAACCTGTCGGCTACTTCCTTCAGGTTTTCCATGTACTCCTCAATCTTTCTGTCCTGCTCCTCCGTGGTGTATGTGTCGGTAGGAATGCTCCTGGATGCGTTTTTGAGACGCTCGACATAATAGAGTGTCTGGGCTTTCTTGTCGTCTTTGGTGATAGCCGTGCGAAGTAGCGCGTTGTTCACCTCTTCGAACCCTTCCTTGCCCACAAGCAGCTCCGCTTCTTTGAAATACTTGTAGCATTCGTCGTCGATGGCATATGGGTTGTTCTGGGCAGCAAGGGGCAGCATGGTGCCCGGGATGCTGCTCAGGGCAAGGAGTATGATGGTTACAGTTTTACGCATAACCTTCAAATATACGCAAAAAAATTTTTTAGTGTAAAAAAAATGTGTACCTTTGCAGTCCTTTCGAGGGTTTAGCTCAGTTGGTTTAGAGCGCTTGCTTGACAGGCAAGAGGTCACTGGTTCAAATCCAGTAATCCTCACAAAGCGGCAGCCAGGAATGGTTGCCGTTTTTATTTGTATATGGCGTAATATTTGCATAAATTCGCGCCGTAATTTTTTATATATGGTTAGATTAATGTTGGTTGCCGCTATGGCCGTTGCCCCGGTGGCAATGCCCCGGAACGCGGCGGATACGGTGCAGGCCCCGGCCGTCCTGTCGCTGGACCAGGCCATACAGATAGCCCTGGACGAAAGCCCATCCATCAAAATAGCGGACATGGAAGTACAGCGCGCAGAGTTCGCCAAGAAAGGCAGCTACGCGATGCTCTTCCCCCAGATAGGCGCATCGGCTTCCTATCAGCGCACGATCAAGAAGCAGGTCATGTACATGGGCGGCGGCGACGACGATGAAGGCAGCGGAGGCGGCATGTCCAGCATGATGTCCGGCATCCTGGATCCCATAATGTATTATATCAACGAGCTCTATAAAGGCACCGGAGTGCCCTTCGTGCCCTATGTCCCCAAACCTAGCACGACCGATGACTCCAACGACGGAGGCATCGCGGTCGGCCGCTGGAATACTTTCAACGCAGGCATAACGGCATCCATGCCCCTCATCAACGCCCAGCTCTGGAAGAGTCTGGAGATCTCCGGCGAAAGCGTGGACCTGGCTGTGGAGAAGGCCCGCACTTCCAAGCTCGAAACCGTGAACCAGGTCAAGCAGGCCTACTTTGCCGTGCTCCTCGCTAAGGAGGCAAAGCAAGTCTATGAAAGCGTTTACCAGAACGCCATGCAGAACCTTGAGCTCACCCAGAAGAAGTACAACGCCTCCAAGGCTTCCGAACTCGATCTCGCGCGCGCCAAGACCACGGTCGCGAACGCCGTCCCGGACGTGTTCAACTCCGAGAACTCCATCTACCTCAGCCTGTGGCAGCTGAAGGCCATCATGGGCATAGACCTGGAAGCCGATATCGATGTCAAGGACTCCCTCCTGGTCTATTCGGACAGCATGTCCAGGGTGATAAACGACAGCGACCTCGCCCTCACGAACAACAGCGCCCTGCGCCAGCTCGAGATTCAGGCCGACCAGCTCGCCAACTCCATCA
>JAEENZ010000075.1 GCA_016283985.1 Bacteroidales bacterium
CGGCAGCAAAGATTACAACGCCTCCTTTCATCGGAGAATCCGGGAGCTGGCTGTACGGGGGCGTCTTCTGGCATCCGGCATACTTTATGAAATAGTCGACTGCCGCCTTGACGAAATCCGGGATAGCAGGATATTTATTCTTGAATTTCTGCAGTTCGGAACTGGAAATCACCCCATCGTTATTAGAATCATCCGGACCATATCCCCAACTGTTCTGGCTGATGACGGCACCGTGGTCCGCTCCCCATTTAATT
This sequence comes from Bacteroidales bacterium, assembly GCA_016283985.1. The sequence goes on from JAEENZ010000075.1 coordinate 255, forward strand.
GCATCGGCGCTTGCGGCATCGTCATCATACTCTGCTTCCAAGTCGTCGGAGAATATCTGGCAACTCATAATCTTTACGCCCGGAAGACCCTTGGCATAATCTCCACCAGCTATACCCGCAACTCCGAGGTTGTTATTGCGCACGGCGGCGATTGTGCCAGCCACATGTGTTCCGTGGGAATCAGACTGGATAGTATAACTTCCATCGGTAAAATTCTTGCTCCCGTTTGGCCCGCCCGGGAGGCAGTTGGCGGCAAGGTCGGGATGGTTCAAATCTACACCTCCGTCCACAACCGCGACAATCACATTGGGATTGCCGGTTGTATAATTCTCCCAGACCTCCATCAGATTCATGTCAGCACCCTGGTCGGTATACTTCTGGATGCCGTAAGTATTATTCGCCTTGATGCAGTCAAGATGAAGGGAGCCGTCATTATACAGGTCCCACTGCCACTTAAAATAAGGATCGTCGGGAGTGGCGCTGCGCCGGTGAATCTTATGGGGCATCTCCACTTTGGTAACGCCTTCGATGGATTCCAGCACGCTCCCGGCTTTTGTGGAGGGGATACTCTTATCGTATTCAATCCTGTAGAATCGGTGAAGCCCGGCATCGCGAGTGCGTTGCTCGCAATCTCCTGCATAAGGGAACACTCTGGAAAAACTCTTGATGCCGATGGCTGCAAGAGCCTCATTGACATCTTCCGATTTTGTCTTTACGCTACCGTCCCCTGCGGCTTCCAGAAGGTCCAGAAGGGCACCATCGACTTGAATGATGGCGGAGCCGGCAATATCGTTCGCAGACACTTCCTGCGTGTCTTCGGGGGTGGCGTAATTAATCAGTCTGGATTCATCCCGCGTGCAGGCGACGGCCGCGGCGGCAATCAGAATAACAAAAAAGATCCTTCTCATACAAATCATTTGACTTCCCAGTATCCTCCCTTGTCCGGCCCAACGCGCAGCAGCCTGCCCGATTTCTTGAGGTTGGCGAGATGTTTTTCTACTCCCTTGTCGGAGATGTGCAGTATGCCTGCGAGGTCGGCCGTGGTAAAGCGCGGATGTTTCGCCAGAATGTCCAGGATGCGGGCCGCGTTGTTGCTCGTGCCCCTGGCGGGTCTTGACCCGGACGGCTCCAGACCGAACTCGAATTCCAGCATATTGGCAAGCAGGCGCCCCATCACCACGTTCCCTTCCTGCCACAGGGCCGCCTTTTCAATCTTGCTCCGGATGCTTTCCGCTGCCTTCCTCAGGCCCTCCTCTCCGATGCTCCTGGCGTGCATGCGGGCGTCGTTGGCCTCGTGGCATACGGCCTGCAGCACGGCCTCGTCGGAAACCTTGTTGCAGTCGAAACCACGGCACTTCAAGGCCCTGGCAGCCAGGGATTTGAGCCTGTAGCCGCTCCATACCTGATGCCCTTCGGCATCCTTCAGGGCCATCTGGTATGCCTTGAAAAGGTCGATGTTCTTCAGCTGTTCGGTTATGGTCTTCCCCTCGCTGCTGACTCCGTCTTCGAGCAGGCGGATGTTCTGGGCCAGGTTGAGGGTGGAGCCTTCCAGAATCGTGGAATTGGTTACCAGTATATAAAGTGTCTGCTTGTCCATAAGTTTACAAATATAATCATTATCTTTGTTTTTATGAAAAGGATGCTGCTGGCTTTGGTTCTGACCGTGCTTCCGTTGATTGCGGGGGCGCAGGAGGCCCCTGCCGCCGATGCAGGCGCATGGACTTCGCTGGCGCTTCGGCACGACTTTTCTCCCCGCTACAATCTGACCCTCCGTGCCGAACACCGCTCGAAGGACGACTGCCGCACGACCGACGTATGGTTCCTCCGTGCATTCAACCGCTACAAGTTCCTGCCCTGGCTCACCGGAGAGGCTAACCTGGAATTCAACAACTCCAATCTTGGAGAAGGAGCCTGGCGCCGGTCCTTCCGCATCCATCTCGGAGGCATCGCCTCCTGCAAGCTTGGGGATTTCAAGTTGAGCACCATGCAGAGGGAGTATTTTTTCGTTTTGACGAACGTGGAACCCGCCAGCATGCACTTCCTGCTCAGCAATTTCCGCGTGGGCTACGCCCCGGAAGGATGGGCAGTCGCCCCGTACCTTTCCGCGTTCTGGTTCTTCCGCCCGGACCTGTTCCAGCGGCGGCTTCTCGCGGGTGCAGACATCCGCATGAGCGAGGCTCTGACGGCCAACCTCTATTATATGTACAAGACCGTCTACCCTTCGGAGAAGAATACCAACATCTTGGGAATCGGGCTTACCGTCATGATTTAATTGTTATCTTTGCAACACTATGTTCAGTAAAGAAATCTATACCTCACGCAGGGCGCAGCTCAAGGCCCTCCTCAAAGGAGAAAAGGGCATAGCCGTATTCATCGGCAACGTCGAAGCCCCTGCGCAATACAAAGACAATTGCTACAAGTTCCGTCAGGACAGCACCTGGCTGTACTATTTCGGGCTGGACGAGCCGCGCTTCGCCGCGGTGATCGACCTGGAGGACGGCAGCGAAACCATCTATGCCGACGACTTCAGCATCGACGATATCATCTGGACCGGCCCCCAGCCTTCCGTGGCCGAGCAGGCCGCCCGCGTGGGTGTCTCCCACAGCGAACCGTACGCCAAGCTGGACTGGGCCGTGAGCCAGGCCATCATCAAGGGCCGTCCCATCCACACCATCCCTCCGTCCCGCTGGTACAACACCCTCAAGCTCCAGAGCCTAGGAATCGACAAGCCCTCCGAGGCCCTCATCCGCGCCATCATCAGCATGCGCCTGGTGAAGACCCCCGAGGAGATAGCGGAGCTGGATGCGGCCGGAATCCTGGGCCAGAAGATGCACACGGTGGCCCGCCGCGGCATACGCCTTGGCAGGGTGGAACAGGAAATCGTAGGCGAGATGGAAGGGGTTACCCTGGCAGAAGGGTGGGGGGTGAGCTTCGCCACCATCCTGACCCAGCACGGGGAGGTCTTCCACAATCACGGGCACGCTTTCCCGATCGAACCGGGTAAACTGATGGTGATAGATGCGGGCGCGGAGAGCAACTCCCACTACGCATCCGACTTTACCCGCACCTACCCGACCGGCGGCAAGTACACCCCGAAGCAGAGGGATATCTATAGCATAGTATACGACTGCCACGAGCTGGCGTTTTCTCTCACGAAGCCCGGGGTGGCCTACCGCGACGTGCACCTGGCGGTGGCCCGCCTGATGCTGGACCGCCTCTCGCAGCTGGGCCTGGTTTCCGGAGACCTGGACGAGATGGTGGCCGCGGGCACCGCTGGTCTCTTCATGCCTCACGGCCTCGGCCACAACATGGGCCTGGACGTGCATGACATGGAGGATCTCGGCGAGGACCTGGTGGGATACGATCCCGACCAGAAGCGTTCTTCCCAGTTGGGACTGAGGTCACTGAGGATGGCGCGTCGGCTGGTTCCCGGCAACGTGATTACCGACGAGCCCGGCATCTACTTCATCCCGGACCTGATAAAGCTCTGGAAGAAGGAAGGCCGTCCGTTCGTGAACTATGCGGCCCTGGAAGAGGGCTACTTCGACTTCGGCGGTATTCGCATAGAAGACGACGTGCTTGTGACGGCCGACGGCGCCCGCCGCCTGGGTGGTCAGCGCCTGCCCGCCTCGCCGGACGACGTGGAGGCAGCAATGGCGGCCGACCGCGCTTGATGTCGTTTCGGGGCCCTCTTTGGAGACTGGAGCTTTTGTCATTCGGGGGGCCGGGAAACAAGTTGAATATTAGAAGAAAAGTATATGGGATTATTAGACGGAAAAGTCGCCCTCATTACGGGCGCATCCAGGGGAATCGGTAAAGCGATCGCCCTCAAATATGCGGCGGAAGGTGCCGACATAGCATTCACCGACCTGGTCGTTAACCAGGATACGGTTGCCGAAATCGCCGCCCTCGGGCACAAGGTAAAGGCCTACGAGAGCAATGCGGCCGACTTCGAGCAGACCCAGCAGATCGTGGAGCAGATCCTTGCCGATTTCGGCAAGATAGACATTTTGGTGAATAACGCAGGAATCACCAAGGACGGCCTCGTGATGCGCATGACCGAGCAACAGTGGGATGCGGTGATTGCGGTGAACATGAAATCCGCATTCAACTTCATGCATGCCGTAGTGCCTTCCATGGCCCGCAATCGAAGCGGCAGCATCATCAACATGGCCTCCATCGCCGGTCAGATGGGAAATCCCGGCCAGGTGAACTACGCCGCCACAAAAGCAGGCCTCATCGCCATGGCGAAATCCGTCGCCAAAGAAATGGGCTCCCGCGGCATCCGCGCCAACGCCATCGCCCCCGGGTTCATAGTCTCCGACATGACCAACGCCCTCCCCGAAGAGGTCCGCGCCGAGTACATCAAGGCCATCCCCCTGAAGCGTGGCGGCACCCCCGAGGACATCGCCAACGCCGCCCTGTTCCTCGCCAGCGACCTCTCCTCCTACATCACCGGCCAGGTCATCCCCGTCAACGGCGGGCTGTACTGCTAGGCGGCTAACACTCTAACCCGGACCTTCCTTGAAAAACCCCGAAATCCTGGAAGGTCCCTCGATTTTAGGTAGGACCTTCCTTGAAAAGGTCCAAAAACAAGGAAGGTCCCCTCTTATTTTAGGGGACCTTCCTTATAAACACCCAAAAATAAGGAAGGTGCTACCGGGAGAATCTATATAATAGCCTTGAAAATATAGAACAGCATTATTCCGGAGACGACCAGTTTCATTCCAGTGCTGAAGATGAATCCGAGGAAGGCGCCCAAAGAGGCCTTGATGGAGTGCATCGCGTCTTGTTGTGCGAAATAGAATTCCCCGATAAAAGCACCCAGAAGCGCTCCAGCCAGCATGCCTATCGGCGTGAAAAAGATGCCTGCGAACAGGCCGATGATGGCTCCCCACGAGGCTTCTTTGTGGCCGCCGGTGGTCTTTGCGAACCACCCGGGAATCACGTAATCAAGGATTGTGACTATAGTGGTGATAGCCAGCCAGATCAACAAGAAGTTAGTGGAAATGGGGTCGCAGTCTCCGCGGTTGCCGGCGAAGTAAACCAGCAGGAGGCCGATCCAGCTGAGTGGCGGGCCGGGGAGTCCGGGGACAATGCTGCCTATGATGCCGAGCACGGCGCAGATGATTGCAAAGATTTCGAGTGGTGTCATAGCGCTCGAAAGTGCTGCAAAAATCAGTCCACACAAAGACGTTGTCACCCAGCTTATCGACAGCAGTCAGTGCTCTACGCAGGCCAGGGTGGCAATCGATACGCGGGTTTTGGCCGGAAGGACCTGGTGGATGGCCGCCTCGCAGGCTGCGGCCGTAGCCCCCGTCGTAAAAACATCATCTATTATCAATATATGGTGGATGCTTCCGCTGCCGGGCTTGTCTTCCGACCTACTTTTCCTATGAAATCTCCCCACCCGGAATGCTCCCGCCACATTTCGCGCCCGGCCTTCAAGGTTCAGATGTGTTTGCGTCCGGGTGTGCCGGGCGCGCTTCAGCATCCTTGCATCGCATGGACACCCCAGGCAGGCCGCCACCTCCCGGGCGATGACCTCCGCCTGGTTGTATCCACGCCGCCAGCGCCGTGTCCAGTGGAGGGGGATGGGCACGACGAGGTCAACGTCCAGGAAGAACTGCGAGACCGCGAGCGTCGTGCCCAGCATCTGCGCAAAGTGCCTGCCCGCCGCAAAATTCCGCCGGTATTTGAGGGACTTGCTAATCTCCCTGTATCCACCCTTATAGAAATACAGGGCTGCCGCATAGCCGTACGGGCGATAACTTGCATCCTCGCCCATGTTCTTCTGTATCAGCGCATTGAAGCTCTCCGCCATCGGGTTCTCCCGAAGTTTCCAGTAGCGTGTTTGCGGCAGGTCCTTCAGGCACTTCTCGCAGATGTGGGTCTCTTCCGTCCCTAGAACGGCTCCGCAGCATAGGCATACCCGAGGCATCAGCAGATCGGCAAGGGTATGGATATAATGTTTAATCATTATTAAACTACTAACTCAAGATCTGAGGGTTTAAGGTGAAGAACCCTTCCAAGTTGTTTATGATTACACCTCATATCTTTCCTAAGAATAGTCGCAATGCCAATCCTTTCCCCGACACTGCATTTGATGACGCTTTCTTTTTCAAATAAAGACAGCGCTATTTCGCAAGCCCGTTTCTCAATATCTCCATCAGGCAGCATAATACTGTCCCCCATGATTTCCCTTTCACATTCCTTGTCGATATTACTGTTGTTTAGGGCAAACATATATGTCCCTATCGATTGAAACTGTTTTTCTGCCGTTCGGATATCCAGGTAATTACCAGGCCAAATCATACCATCCGGAAGTATTTTCCAGTTGTCAGGTATCCTGACACGGGTATATCCCTTAATGCGCCTCTTCGTTACCGAAAGGGTCCCGGCATCGACCTCTCCCCATCTGGGGGCATTCAAATCTGCAAACATCAAAGAAGCGGAAGACCATCGATATGCAGACGGGAGCATTTTTAATCCTGCTGCCACCGGATTTCGAAGTACATAGATGATTTTTTCGGCAAGTTTATCAAACGATATAGTCCAGTGGCCAATCTCCATTCTTTCTATCAGCGGCTGCCCACGGTGTCTTGTCACCCACATTGCCGTCAATTTTTTGTAACGGGCAATAAAGGCGTCGCAATGATACTCCTCTCCGTGCAGAATAAAATGGAAATGATTGTCCATCAGACAAAAAGCCAGGATCCTGACAGGCTGTTCCGCCATAAGGCAGAGAAGAAAACACACGGCAATCCTATTAATCCCGGCGATAAACTCGATAGGATTCTTGAAAAGAATTTCCCTTTCAAACCCCTTGCTACAATAATGGTAATACTTTGCCATCTCCTTTTTTTTCGAGCAAGATGAAAACGGTTTTTATAAAATCCAAAAATATGCGGCAAACAATTCGTTTAATATATGTTTCTTATGACGATTATAAGTTTGAAGGTTTTTTGTTAAAAAGATTTCGAGGCGTAATCGTATTGTACTTTTTATGTTTCACGCATATTACCTTCCTTATTATCAGCCCTTTATAAGGAAGGTCCCGCTTTTTTCGAGGGGACCTTCCAGGTTTTAGGGCCTTTTCAAGGAAGGCCCGGCTTTTTTTGGGGGGACCTTCCAGATTTTCGGGCCTTTTCAAGGAAGGTCCTATAAAAGAGCGCCTATTACGCCGAGGTGAGATAGCACTTGACGGCGGACCAGCGGCGGGCGGAGAGGTCGGCGGGGGAAATTAGGAAGTTGAGCATGCCGCAGTCAAAGAATCGGAGGCCCCAGTCGTCGTTTTCGTCTATCTGCAGGAGGTTGATCATGCCGGGCATTTCCTGGACGACCTCATCGTAGAAGGGCCGGCCCAGCAGCTGGAACCCGTCGCCAAAAGCGCTAGGGTAGTCCGCCGCCAGCCAGCTTGCATTCCCGTCCGCACCGTCGGAGTCACCGACCGCATCGCACGAATCGCCTGTCGCGCCACAAGAGCCACAGCCCCCTACAAACGCCATCGGAACCGCCGGCAGGCAGGCCTCGGTGCCGTCTTCATATAAAATACTATGCGTATGCAGATTCTCGCAGGAGGGGGCCCACAGGACTTTAAAACATGGCGCTTCCCATTCGCCGAGGCCAGGAGAAACCGCGGCGTCCAGGTCCCCCAAAAAGTAATCCAGCGCAGCAAAGAAATACAGCATCCCCTCATGGGGCAGCAGGCCTTCCGGATCCACGGCCGCCAAATCCGCGCAGCGTATCTGGCAGATAAAGGTCAGCGGATCGTCGTATTCATCCACGGCGTCGTGGCCGTCATCATCCACGTATTCCTCCCGGACTGGCACCTCCGGATACTCGAAGTTTTCCGGCATGTCCGGAAAGCCCCACCATTTGCTCTGCCCGAACAGCTGGCCGCCCGCCGAAGAGCCGGCACCGCCCGCCACGCATGCCGAAGAGCCGGCCACATCAGCCGAAGAGCCCGCCACGCCAGCCGCGGAGCCCGTCACGCCCGCCGAAGAGCCGGCCACATCAGCCGAAGAGCCCGCCACGCCCGCCGAAGCAGCGCCAAACCTGATCCCAATCGCCATAACCTAATCGAATAAAACCCTGGGATTCAATTCGGTAGGAGTCTTCCACGGGATGCCGCGCTGGGCCAGCACCCGCTTCAGGGCGGGCCAGTGGGCATGGCAGTATCCCATCCCGTGAGGCACCCCTTCCAGAATCTTGTCCACTTCCAGCTCCGCCTTA
>JAEENZ010000010.1 GCA_016283985.1 Bacteroidales bacterium
AAACCACGAAGGTGCTCAGCGAAGCCGCCATCCGCGGCCGCGTCGACCACCTCGAGGGTCTGAAGGAGAACGTCATCTGCGGCCATCTGATTCCCGCCGGTACCGGCCTTGCCGATTACCAGGATATCGTGGTCGGCAGAAAGGATGAAGCCGTTCAGGATCAGTTGATGGATCTGTAGGGTTGTGATCCAATACCTTTCAGCCTCCCGGCGGGTTTTCCCACGGGAGGCTGATTTTTTTGCCGTAAAAAGATTATATTTGCGGATAGGATAAAAGAAACGGGGCGGAGTGTGAAAAACGACGAAAAAAAACTCATAAAAGGCTTGAAAAAGGGGGATTATGACTGTTATCAGTCTCTCTTTCGCCTTTACTATGGCAAGTTCGTCAATTTCGTAGACTGTATCATAAAAGATAGGGCTGCCGCCGAAGATATAGTCCAGGAGTCCTTTATAAAGGTATTTAGAAACAGGGAGCAGCTGCAGGAGGGCCAGTCCATCGAAAACTATATCTATGTCATCACCAAGAGACTGATGCTCAATTATATCCGGGACCGCAAGAAACGCCGCACTATCGATTTTTCGGAGATTAAAGACAGTATTCAGGAGGCGTGGGGCGTAGAGGATCTTGCCTTTGCGATAGAGTCCAGATCAAAAATACAGTCGGTAGTGTCTAAAATGCCGGCACAGCGGCAGAAGGTTTATTTGCTGAGCCGCGAAAAAGGCCTGAGCAACAAGGAGATCGCCGATCGCCTGGGACTTTCGGTACGCACTGTTGACAGGCATATCGCCCTGGCGCTTGCACAAATCCGTGACATTTTTTCATAGGACGATTGAGTAATTGTCCGCGCTCGCGTGTTCTTTATGTATAAGTAAAGAACCGCAGCGTATCATGTCACTGAAACTATCATTTACAGCTCTTGCCGTTTCCGGCCTTTTTTTATCCGTCTCATGCCAAAAAGATGTCTGTGAAGACAAAGAAGCAGAGCCATTGGAGTTTAGGGAACTTCCCACTCTCACGGTAAAGTCCGATCCCGGAAGGGCGTCCTCTTTGTGGACCGCTGTCTACAACAGCGAAGACGGTTTTGACACCACCCAGTATTTCGACTTCATTATTGAAGCGGGCGAAGTCGGAGGATGGGACGAGAGTGATATACGCTGGGCCATTGAGAAGTTCGCTTCCGTCCAGGTACAAACCGGTGAGCAGATCGGGCGTGTGCCGAGATATCTCAAAGACGGGGCGCAGGATTATTCGGACGCAAACAACATCGAGTTTGCCCTGCAGCTGGCATCCGTAGCGCTGATACGTTATTACCCGACCTGGTCGGACGAAACCAAAGCCGCCTTTGACGGCTTTGTAGACAAGGCGGTCAATGCACTGTGGAAACACGACAATGTCGCAGTCACATATTCCAACATCTATCTTATGCACGTCTGGAATCTTGTGGCTCTCGGCGAAAACCTTGATCCGGAGCGAACTTGGGGTGCAGGGTTGGATCTGACTCCGGCTACGATTGCGGCGAAGGGATATGAGTGTCTGGATACATACTATGCCCAAACGGCCGCTTACGGCTTCCACGAGCACAACAGTCCGACATATACCGGCGTGCAGATGGAGTGTATAGGATTCATCTGCAACTTTATGAAAAATGCTTCGGCCCTGGCCAAGGCGACCAAAATCAGGGACCTCTACTCTGTGATGATGGCCGCCAATTATTACACTCCGGCTTCGACACTCTCGGGAGCTATGTCCCGCTGCTATTACAGAGGAGCGAGCGGAGGCAATATCGACCAGATGGCCAAGGGGATGCTGTCCGGGACTGGCATGTATGCGTACAAGCAACTCGCCGCCTGGACTTTGAACGCAAAAAACAAGCGTATCAATGCAGAGTACCCGAGGATGGTGTCGTATATATTCGGGGACGAGACTGCCACATACAATGACGGTAAGCAGTACTATGCGATGAACAGTATGAATTACGTAGACAAGTATTACTGCGTGAGCAGCGGAGGTCATCACTACACCGGCAACGGTACCGAAAAGCAGATTAACATAATCGTCCGTACCGACAGTCATCCATACAATGTAAATATCGCCCATTATATGGAGGGCCGGGGCGACCCTTACGGGTTCCTTCCCGGGACCTATTCCCACGTCTGGACGTGCTACAGGGACGCCTTCGCGAGGGCCCAGCACGACAACCAGATTGTTTTCCTTGAGGCCGGCAACGGGCGGGACAATCCAAACGCCACCAATCTTGCGTCACATTTCTTGATCCCAAAGACCAATGTTGATGAATTATGGGTTGATGACACCCAGGTAACGGACTGGACATCCGAGCCGTCCGGAAGCTGTTTCTTTATCAAGATCGACGACGTGGTTGTATCTATCCGGTTTTTGTACGGATTTGACAAAACAGGTGCAAGCGTAACACACACGTTGTACGATGACAGCGGTACCGGCACCCGTAATTATTATGTCTTGAATGACGGCACCCACACCGCCGCACGCATCAGTACCGTCCTTAATGAGAATAAGCCGGTTGCTGGAGATGCTCCGGCGGGTGTGGCGGTATGGCTGAGGGCTGATGACTGTATCATCACGCCATCCAGGTTCGCCAGGCTCCGCAAACAGGTGAAGGAGGCCTCCGTATCGGTCCCTGCCCAGAAATCATTTGCCAGTGGCGACAGCTTTGCCTGCTATGTGGACACCCCCGAGGGCGTCCGCCTCGGTATAAGCGGGACATTCGGCAGGAAACACTACTATAACAGGTATATATACAATGACACAGACCCCGAGTATTTAGAAGCAAGTAACTGGTATTTCTCTCAGAATGAGGCCTGGGGCAACAGTACTGATTTCTCCAACTTCTGTGAGGCCTTCTTCTCCATCAATGGCTGGGACGAGGGTAAATACATATTCAAGTAAGATACATAACTATATATTAATCACATTATTAACGACCTATTTTCGCTTTTATGAAAAAGATTGGACTGTTTTTACTGATCTTCTCTCTGGCGGCCTGCTCTAAGGAGAAAGGCCCTGAGACTCCGGAAACCGGGAAAGAAGGCAACTTTACCCTTGTGACGTCGATGCAGGAATTTACAAAGACCGAGCTCTGCGCTTGCAAGGAAATCAACTGGAAGTCCGGTGATGCCATCAGCGTGTGGGAAAAGGACAATGCGCTAAACTCCAATGTCAAGTTCGGGGTGATTGCCGCTTCCGTCGGGACCAGCACCGGTAAATTCTCCGGCACTCTGACTCCGGCGGGCACGCCGTTCTCCCTTTATGCGGTTTATCCGTATTCTTCGTCGTACGGTGACGATCCGACAAATGTTTCCCTGAGCATCCCTACGGAAATCAGCCAGACTACAGAAATCAACGACATCGTCGGAGTGAGCGACTTTATGGTCGGGCATAGCGACGACACTCAGTACGACAGCGGCGAGGGCGCATACAAGATGCTGTTCCACCATCCCTTGGCCTTTATTCATTTCAAGATAGACGGCCGCGACTGTGTGTACAGGGAGGCTACGATGAAGTCCTTGACGATGACCGCCGATGTGGCGTTTGTGGGAGGTGTGACGCTTAACTGTGAGACGGGTGAGATCGTATCATCAGAGACCGGTGACGGGGGCAAGACTCTTATCATCAATTACCCCAATACTGCCGACCTGAGCGATGTCCAGACCGCTTGGGCCGCTATCAATCCGGTGGATCTCACTGATGCAAACTGTCATTTCGTACTCGAGATGACCAATGGTCAGAAAGTCACCTTCACGGTCAACCCCAAGCTCTTGTCTTCGCAGGGATTGTATCTGTTTGAGTTCAAGGATATTGATGCCAAGATAGCGGCAGGGAAGGGCGTCCCCACGTACGTCAGCCTGCTAGACGCGAATTATAGCTACGCCAGGGCTAACTGCTACATAGTATCTGAGGGCGGTTACTATAAGTTCCCCGCCCAGAAGGTCGACAAGACCAATGTATTTGCAGGATCACAACCTTATACTGATGGTTACAGGGCCAACTGGCTGTGGGCGACCGGGACTGAGTCCAAGGTAAGCGGAGTAGGTATAGGCGACAGCGGTAACATCAACTTCAGAGTTGAGCCGGCCTCCAATGGCAATAGCGTAATAGTCTTGTGCGATTCGGAGAATAAGGTGGTCTGGAGCTGGCATATCTGGTGTACTACCGAGGACCCCTTGACACCGACGCATTACGGACGCAATGATGCCTGGCTGATGACAGATCGTAATCTTGGAGCACTTTCTAATGCGCAGGCGGATGCGAACTCTTACGGGCTGATGTATCAATGGGGTCGCAAGGATCCCTTCCCCGGTCCCGGAGTGGTCGGAAGCAATGTATCCGCCAAAGAGTCCGCTGCATGGGGAGACAAGACACAGAACTATGTGTTTAATTCAGAGCTTTCTGCTGTAGCAACTGCATTCTCGTCGGTACGTAACTCTGTTGCCGGAGCTGCCGATGGTGGGGAAATAGCGTATTCAACAGCCCATCCGACGACCAATATACATTACTATGCTAACACTGGGACAACAGCCTGCACCAATACCTGGTTGTACAATCTGTCTCAGTCGGATGCACTGAAACTATGGAACAGCACTAACGGCAGAGATGGAAAAACCAATTATGATCCGTGCCCACCAGGATATATTGTGCCTGTTACCAATACTTATGCGTGGTACACTCTCTGGAATTCAAATGTAGCTTGGGAAACTGATTCAAACTTGTCAGGAGTAGTATTCAATGCAGGCGCATCCAATACCTCATACTATCCTGCTGTTGGATTCCGGGCTTCAGGACAGTTAAATAATGTTGGCTATTCGTCGTACTATTGGGCCGGCAATGCCGTGGTCGACGGAACGGCGCTGGCTGGTTATAGCCTGGGTAATTATGGTCGGACAAAATTCAGCAATGGTCAGAAAAGCCAGACACAATGGGCACTTCCTGTGCGTTGTATGAAAATCTAATATTGAATGATATGAAAAAAAATACCAACTACACGGCTCCAATAATGAAATCCGTTTCTATTGAATCTTCAGTAATTTGTACTTCATTCAATAATATTGTAACTTTGACCGACAATCTTGACACCGACAGTCTTGATTGGTAAGCACTATGACGGAAAGAGATGACAAGTTTTGCGATTGGCTGATTGAGGGCGAGGACAAGCCTGAGGTCGATGCTGTCCTGCACAAGATATATTCCTCTTGTGCAGACGGCTCGCGATCCGATGCCGAAAAGGGCTTTGCCAGATTTGCTCAAAGCGCCGGACTTACTCCGCCTCCGCGCCGTATGGCGAAGGTCGGGAACTGGGCCTTGAGGGCTGCCGCGGTCCTGATACTCCCTGTCATCGGCTTGTGCGTATGGTCTTTGAGCAGGACTTTCTCGGCTGAGAGCGAGTGGCTGCAGGTCGCGACCTCATATGCGGAAACCAGCCGGGTCACATTGCCGGACGGCTCTACAGCCTTGCTCAGCCCTTGCAGCCAGTTGTTTTATCCTGAAGAGTTTAAAGGGCGTCAACGCAAGGTAATACTTGTCGGCGAGGCCTTTATGGATGTCACCAAGGATAAACGCAGGCAATTTGTGGTCAGTACGGGCAATATGAGCGTCATCGTGCACGGCACCAAATTTAATGTCAGCTCTTTCCCTGATAATGAAGAAGATGAAGTGGCCCTTGTAGAAGGGTCTGTCGAGATGAGTTTCCCGGAGAAAGAAAGTTCCGTCTTTCTTTCTCCAGGGGACCTTGTCAAATATGACAGGAATACCGGGACGGTACAGCGGCGTACTTTTGCGGCAAATTATTTTGAAGAAGTCGTAAGCCTTGGCGGCTTGCAGTTCCGCAATACGCCCCTGTCCGATATCGCCTCCACCCTTGGCAGGAAATACAATGTAAATATAGTTATACAAGACCAGGACCTGGCGTCCGAACGTTATTACGCCTCTTTTATTAACCAGGAGGACGTCAAAACCATTCTCGAGGCCCTGAATACCGGCAACCACTTCCTCATTTCTCAAAAGGACAGTATCTTTTACATTACAAAAAAATAGTCAAATAAATGAGGCTGAACAGAAAGTATGGGCTGCGATTTATATCGCTGTCTGTCCTCGTTACATTATGCATTCAGGTCTCAGGGCAGAATATCACGTTGAATCTGCGCAACACTCCTGTCAGCAGGGCCGTGACGGAGATTCAAAAGATGTACGGCTATTCTGTCGTGATTAAATCTGAAGGGATCGACCTGTCCAGACAGGTTTCCGTGAATGCAGAAAACGAGGACCTCAAAACAGTACTAGCCAAACTGTTTGAGGGTCAGGACGTCGTAATCGACGTAAACGGCAATAATGTCTTTATCTCCAAAAGACAAACACCGCCCCTCGATGAGGGGAAGCCGGCTTTTGTCGTCAAAGGAGTAGTCAGAGATGAGACGGGAGAGCCTTTGATCGGTGCCGGGATTACTATAAATGGCCGCTCCGGCGTGGGTGCGATTACCGATATAGATGGACGATATGAGATCGATGCCGATCCGAAAGACGTATTGACGGTCTCTTATCTCGGCTACAAGAGTGTTGAGCGGCCGGTGGCCGGCAAGAGGAACATTGATTTCACTCTGGAGCCTGACAATGAGTTTCTGGAAGCTACCGTAGTGGTGGGTTACGGCACTCAGAAGAAAGTCAATCTGTCCGGAGCTGTCACGGCGGTCAATATGGAAGAGACTTCCGAAATAAGGGCCGTCACAAACTTGTCTTCGGGTCTGCAGGGTGTAGCGTCAGGCTTGCTCGCCCAGCAGTCTTCGGGCGAGCCCGGAAGTGATGGGGCGTCCGTGACGATACGTGGCCTCGGCACACTCAACAGTAGTTCGCCCCTGGTGGTAATAGACGGCATTGTGGGCTCTTTGTCAGACGTGAACCCACAGGACGTGGCGTCGATGTCTGTGCTCAAAGACGCCGCATCCTCTGCCATATATGGCTCCAGAGCTGCTAATGGAGTAATCCTGATTACCACAAAATCCGGCAAAGAGGGACAGTCTAAGGTTACATACAACGTAAAAGCGGGCTGGCAGCAGGTCGCTATCCCTATCGAGGTGGTAAGTGATTACGTCACTTATATGAACACCATGAATCAGGCGGCCCAAAACGCCGGAGCGGTTCCTTATTTCGGCCAGGAAATAATTGATGAGTGGGCGGCCAATTCCGGGACTGATGAGGTATATAGCAATACCGATTGGTTCAATGAGGTGTTCAGGCCTTCTTTCTTCCAGGAGCATGGTGTACAGATGTCCGGGGGCGGGAAATCTGTCAATTATCTGATTTCGCTTGGTTATATGCAGAACGACGGTACTATGAAGGGTACCGGGTACAAGCGCTATTCGGTACGCTCCAACGTAGGTGCCGATGTCACTCCCTGGCTTCATATGACGGCAAACATCAACGGCTATTATGGCCGCAAGGATGCGTTGGAGATTGCGACTGTGATGTCATCTGTGAGCAACGCGTCTCCCGGCACTCTGCCCATCAGCTCGGACGGCCGCTTCGGAGGTGAGTGGGCTCCTGGAGGAAATGTACAGGCCAACAACATCTTCGCGGCGAATGCCGGATATGACAGACTCCAATCAACGTATAAGATGCAGGGGAAGCTGGGTATGGATATAACCATCCTGCCCAATTTGGTATGGCACAACAATGCCGCTGCATCCGGTGAGTTTTATGTGCTGAAGCAGATGAACTACCCGAATGTGGAGGTCTGGGACCTGAAAAACAATGCGGTCCTGCTGCGGACGGGTACTACTTCCAACCAGCTAACCGAACAGAACAGTCTGGATTATACCCTGATGCTGGACTCGTTCCTCAATTGGGACATACTCCCCAAAATACAAAACCACAACCTGTCGCTCACGGCCGGATACAACCAGGAGTACCGCAGGTATCATTACACCTATGCCCAGGCGCTTGATGTGCTGAGCGCATCCACTCCTACGATGGATGCCGCGGCTACTCCGTCTACGATGAAAGGAAACAGCACGGACAATGCCGTGCGCTCGGTATTCGGACGTATAAATTATGACTGGAAGGGCCGTTATATCTTTGAGGCCAACGCCCGTGCGGACGGTTCGTCGAGATTTGCTCCGGGCCACCGCTGGGGCTTCTTCCCGTCGTTCTCCGGGGCCTGGAGGATTTCTCAGGAGCCTTGGTTTCGCTCTTCCTGGATTGACAATCTCAAGTTGAGGGGGTCTTGGGGCCGACTCGGCAACAATGCCGTCGGCGACTATGCTACGCAGCTGCTGTATGAGAGGCAGGTGTACGTTTTTGACGGCAAGACCATTCCCGGCGTGGGGATTTCGGCCATTGTAAACGATGACTTGACTTGGGAAACGACCACGATGACTGATGTCGGTTTGGATTTCAGTGCTTTCAAGGGACGCCTGGAATGGACACTGGATCTGTACGACAAGCAGACCGATGATATCCTCATCAGGGCCGCCATTCCCGGTGTTTTCGGCCGGCTTGATGCTCCTTATGAGAACGCCGGTGTTGTACGCAACAGGGGGTTTGATACCGAGTTTTCCTGGAAGGGAAACATAGGTAGAGACTTCACTTATGGCATATCCGGTAACTGGTCTTTTGTGCGCAACAAGGTCCTTAAATACCACGGGGATGTCCCTACCTACTCGGGACAGAGGATATTGCTCGAGGGATATAGCATATATGATTATTACGTCCGGGAAGTTGAATGCATTGCAACCCAGGAGAAGATAGATCAAATGCTTGCCGACGGTTATGTGTTTTACCCCTCGACGCCCCAGCCGGGAGATTTTATATACAAGGACCAGCAAAAGTCCGGCGAGATAGGCCACAAAATCATAAATGATGACGACAGGGTAATCAAAGGGCACAGCTACCCGAGTCACTTTTTCGGCCTCAATCTAAGTGCTGGCTGGAAGGGCATAGACCTGTCTGTGCTGCTGAGCGGCGTGGCAGGGATAAAGCAATATCTCAACAATACATGGTATACCAATGTCCTTAAAAACGGCTCGGTGATCAACAAGAAGTTTTTGAATGCCTGGTCTCCGGACAACAGGGACAGCAAGATACCGTCGATCACGACCAACGACGGCGGGCGCAACACGGTCAACAACGATTTCTGGCTGCAGGATGCGTCATACCTGAAGCTCCGTTCTTTGTCCCTGGGCTATACCCTGCCCTCCAAATGGACCAGTCCGCTGATCTCAAGGACCCGCCTGTATTTCACCGGTGAAAACCTCTTTACCCTGACGCGTTTTGACGGCCTTGATCCGGAGACCGGATCCACAAGCAATTATCCCAACGTGTCGAGGTATATCTTCGGACTAAGTGTAACATTCTAAAGCAAATCGGTTATGATAAAGAAATATATATTTGTTCTGGCCGGTATACTGTCCGCTGTATTTGCTGTCTCCTGCTCCGGCTTCCTGGATACCACTCCGGAAGACGGAATAGGCTCTATAGAGATGTGGACTACCAAGGAGCATGCTGATCTGGGAATTGTCGGAGCATACGCGCCGATCAAATCAATGACGATTGCCGGTGTAGCCAACCCGGCCGGTTGTATCTCCACGAACCCTATGACAGATGCCTACACGATATATGCTTTTGCGTGGGGAACGGGATTTGATGATACCGGATGCCGCTATTTCTGCAACAATGCGGCTACTTCTTCATATGGCGTTTTTTCTAACAAGTGGCTTGCCGATTACACCGGTGTACAGTATGCCAACCTTGCGATTGAAAACATCCCCAAACTGGAGTCTGTCTTGGACGAGGATACGTACAAGAAGTATCTGGGCGAAGCCCATTTCCTCAGGGCCTTGTATTATTTTGACCTGCTTACCTACTATAGCGGGCACAAAAATTCCGATCCCGGCATTCCTCTTTATACTACAATGCCGGATTATGACAAGTCTTATATGCCCAGGTCGACCCCTGCAGATGTCAGGAGGGTGATGATCGAGGACCTGACAATAGCCTCGGACAATCTGCCCTGGAGGGCATACGAGAAGGGCAGGGCCAGCCGCAGCGCGGCTCTCGTGCTGCTGGGGAAAGTCTATCTCTACGCAGAGAGCTATGCCAAGGCCGCGGAGGTATTTACCCGGATAATAAACGAAAACGCCAACTCCGCTGTTCCATATACGTTGTATGGGGACTATGCAAAGCTTTTCCGCCAGGACGGAGAAAGCAACAATGAAAGCATATTCGTCATAGACTGTATCAATACCAACGGTAACGGGAGCCGCCTGGATCTGCTTTACTCTAACAGAAGCGCAAACTGCTCCGGCACCAATACTTCAATACCTACAAAAGAGCTTGTTGATTTCTATCTGATGTCTGACGGCACTGCCTTTAATGGCACAGACCCCGACTGGACAGACCGCACCAGCGTCAACCAGTTCTTTGCCAATAGGGATCCCCGCCTGGATGCCAGTATTATACGTCCCTACGGATTGTTTGTAGGCAAGGACAATGTTACCTATGAATACAGGGCGCCTTATGATAGCAAGACTACCCCTTACGCCTGTATGAGATCCAACCATTCCTCAAATACCAATTATTGTTGGAGGAAGTTCTGTAATCAAGGCAACGAAACGACCGTCAGGCGTCACTCCGGCATCGATATCCCTTTGATGCGCTGGGGAGATGTTCTGCTGCTGTATGCGGAGGCTCTCAACGAGAGTTCCGGCCCCTCCGGGCAAGTGTTCGATGCCTTGGATCAGATCCGGAACAGGGCGCATATGCCCAATGTGAGCAGGCTCGGCGACCAGGCCCAGGTGCGCACATTGATACGTAATGAGCGTGTTTATGAGCTGGCGGGAGAGGGTTTCCTCTACCCTGACTGGCAGCGTTGGTTTGCACACAATGATGTGGATTTCGACTATGAGTCGATGACCAACCAGCGTATAGTCGGATACGACGGAGTCGCGCTTGCGCTCCAGCAGGTCTCAATACGTAATTTTACCAAGAGGAACTGGAGATACGCCATACCTCAGTCCGAGATAAATGTCAATCCTGCCCTGGTGCAGAGCGAGGGCTGGGAAAACTAAAAATCTATCGCGATGAAAAAGTTTAGAAATATATTTCTCTGCCTCTGTGCTGTTGCAGCTATCTCCTGTGAGGACGACCCAGTGGTTCTGGCGACAGGCACCGGTGAGCCCGGGTTCAACATCGACCCCTATCTGGACGCCTTGTGGGAGTCGGTAAACGCCAGTGAAACAGGCTTCGATACAACCCAATATTTTGAGTTTATCCTTGAGTCCAGCGAGCTGGGCTGGGACCAGAAATACATCAATACTGCTCTCAAGCGCTTTGCGGAGCAACAAATCCAAGAAGGTGCAAACATCGGCAAAGTTCCAAGATATGTTGGAGGAGACTATAGCGATGAAAACAATATCGAGTTTGCATTGGAGCTGGCCTGCCCGGCGTTGATAGAGTATTATCCCAAATGGAATGCTGAAAACAAGGCCCTTTTTAACGACTTCGTCGATAAGGCCCTGCACGCCAGCTGGAACCACGATATGGTCGCCGTGACCTACTCCAACATCTTCATAATGCGTACTTGGAACATGATTGCGCTTGGGGAGAACCTGGATGCATCAAGGACCTGGGGCGCTGACCTCGAGCTGACGACGGAGCAAATCTCTCAAAAGGGCTACAGTATGTTGTCGGCGTTTTATGATCAGCTTCGCAGTTGGGGTATCCACGAGCACAACAGCCCTACCTATACCGGGATCCAGGCCGAGTGTATCGGATATCTCGCAAAATACACCAAAAACGCTGAGGCAAAGGCGATTGCCCAAAAATGCAAGGATTATCTCTCGGCAATGATATTTGCCAATTACTTTACCCCCGGCAAGGTCGCGAGCGGAGCGATGTCCCGTTGCTATTACAGAGGCTCCAGCGGCGGCAAGATCGACCAGCTGGCCGGCGGTCTGATTCTCGGATACGGTATGTACTGGTACAACCAGATGGCGGCCTGGGAGCCTTCTGCTCAGGACAGGCAGATTAACGATACATATCCCCGGCTTGTTGCATACACCTTCGGCCCCGATATGGGCGTCGATGCAGATGGCAAGGAGTTTTATGAGATGAACGCTATCAACTATGTTGACCGTAAATTCTCCATCAGCAGCGCAGGTCACCATTACACCGGCAACGGTACTGAAAAGTCCTTGAGCGTGGTAGTGGCCGGCGATGCCCATCGCTCCATCATCAACTTCGCCCATTATATGGAGGGCCGCAATGATCCTTTCGGTAAAATCGCATATAACGGAGGACATGTGTGGACCTGCTTCCGTGATGCCTGGGCCAGGTCCCAGCATGACAACGAAGTCGTGGTCCTGCAGGCCGGCAACGGGCGTGACATGCCGGGCGGAGCATCAAATCTAAGGTCCCATATCATCATCCCCGGCAATTACGTGGATGAGATGTGGGTAGGAGACGATAAGATTTCCAACTGGTTCTCGATGAGCGGCAACGCCAAGGCACTCCAGGCTTCGTCCGGAATGACATACTTCGCCAGGATAGAGGATATCGTGGTCTCCGTGCGTTATCTGTTTACGTTTGGCACTGATGGCAAGGCCAAGACTCCGATGTTGACATATGATGCTACCAATTCGAATTTCGTATATGGCACGGCATTGCGTCTTACTACATCTTTGAAGGATACTGCTCCGACACAGGAGGAGCTTGGCGGTGTAGTGATGTACTGGAGGGTGGACAAAGATATCGATACTGATACCAAGTTTGCAGAGCTTCGCAGCAAGATAATGAATGCGGAGGTCACAGTCCCTGAGCAGAAACAGTATGGAGAAGGGGACAGCTTTGATTGCTCAATCCTTACTCCGGAGGGCTTGAAACTGGGAATACAGGGTGATTTCGCGAAGGCGGCCCATTACAACCGCTGGATTTACGACAATACCGAGCCCGAATATACAAAGGAGGCCTACTGGCGTTTTAATCTCAAGCAAGCCTATGGGAGCAGCGTTGACTTCTCCGATCGTACAAAGGCTTATTTCTCAGTAAACGGCAATGATATCGGACTTGCTCTCACCGGGCAAAAATAGTTGGATATGAAAAGATTATTACATTTTATACCCTTGCTGGCGGCAATGATTCTGCCGGCTTGTAATGAAAATGGACTGGACTCCGGCGGACTTCCGCAGGTGGAAACCCTGCCGGTAGAAATAGCGAACAGTTCAACTGCAGTCCTGCGGGGCTCTACAAAGGGCGGTACGGCTAATATGCTCTGCAGAGGAGTATGTTTTTCGTCGGCGGATATTTTTTCTTTTAAAGACAGCCCCTGCGTGTCCGTCGCTCCCGGTGAGGGAGAGTTCGAGGTAAAGACTTACGAGCTAATTCCACTTCACCAATACAATATGAAGGCTTTTGCTGTGATGAAGGATGGAACTATTGTGTATGGGGACGAAATGACGTTCTCTACTACCGACTTCTCTCTGCCCACAGTGGAAATCAAGGAAACTACCGAGATTTTTGCGACGGAGGCAACTTTCAACGCCACTCTTATTGATGAAGGAGATTATTCGGTTACTGCCCGCGGCTTTGTATATACAGCTGACAAGAATGCGGTCCTGGAGATTGGAGAGACCGGAGTCAATTCTGTCCTTGCACCTTCAGAGGGAGCAGATTTCAGTGTCCTCGTCGGAGGCCTTGCCCTTAATACGCAGTATCGCGTAAAGGCTTACGCCATGACAGAGAACGGTCCCGGCTATTCGGCCGAAATCACATTCTCTACTCCGGACATCAAACCGGTAGAGTTTGAGGAGATTACGGAGACGGAGAATACTTATCTCTCGCTAATAGTCAAGTCCTCAATAACGGACACCCACGGGGCCACGATACTCTCCTCCGGATTCTGCTGGTCGTCAACCAATAAGCTCCCTTCCGTACGCACAGACAGTTTCAAAGTGATTGAAGGCGAGATGTCAATATCCTTTGAGGATGCGACTCCGGGCAAGGTTTATTATGTCCGTGCGTACGCTGAAACCAAGGAAAACGGCACCAACTATTCTGAGACCAAGCGTTTCCGTGTCAAGACCTACGACTGCGACGGAGGAATGATCAAAATAGTTCCGGACAATCCCGTGTATATCGGATGGCTGGGTGATTATGATCAGCCTTCAATGGCAGCCCGTTACTCACAGGCTCACGACGGCGTTTATCAGATCAATATGAGCGTCGGCCGTACGGCCACTCCCAATCCCTCCGAGGCCACCCTGCAGCCGTTCTGCATTGCTAAATATGAAGTGACTAACCGTTGGTTCATCGAATTCCTCAATATTTACGGCAGTTCTGTCGTCAAGGACGGCACCTGGAAGGGCCAGGCTTTACTCTTCGACGCATACACTGATATACATCCCGAGGGAGATAAGTGGTCTGTAGACGAGGCGTACCTGGATTACCCTGTAGTAGGCGTTACGTGGTATGGAGCTTTGGAGTTCTGCTCATTTTTCGGCGGGTATCTGCCGTCTGAAGCACAATGGGAAGTGGCCGCACGAGGGAATGTCTATTCCAATGACCCTTCAGCGCCCATGTACATGTATAGCGGCAGTAATACCGTGACAGAAGTTGCAGTCTGCTCTATCGGCACCTCACACACGCACGTGGAAAAGGTCGGCACGCTCAAGCCCAACCAGTTGGGTATATATGACATGTCCGGCAATGCGGAGGAGATGACATCTTCCTGGTGGGGTAATTATCAGACACCATACAAGGAGAATCCTATGCCGTCCAACAAGCAGATAGTAATCAGAGGAGGACGTGCCCAGAGAGGTGTGGCAAATACGTTCCAGGTAAATACCAGAGCTTCGCTTGCTATTACTGCGCCTCAAAGCTGGAGTAATTATGTCGGATTCAGGTTTGCGTGCGATCCGTTTGATGAGGATTAGACTTCTCCTTCTTGCGGTATTCTTTACAGTGGTCCGGACGGCTGCATTTTCGCAGCCGTCCGCCGACCTGCTGTACATGGCGATAACGCGTGATGTCCCTGCCGACAAGTACGTTTACAACTGGAGGGACGCCGTACTGCTTAAGTCCTTGACAGATGTGTACAGGTCTTGTCCGGAGCAGAGAGAGAGAATCGCCAGCTATGTGCAGGAAGCTATGTATCGCGTCGCTCCCAATGCTCATGGCATACACCCGAATGGGATAGCGTCTGCGGTGGGGTTTGCTTTTCTGCAGGAAATTGGCCGAAATACTGTTGAAACGGACGCAGCTCTCGAGAGAGTGATATTCCAATATAATAATATGTTGCGGACTGCCGATGGGGCTTGTTCCCACAGGGCAGACAGGGTGGAGCTTTGGGATGACACCTTGTATATGCTGGATATGACTTTAGTCGGGTGTTATAGAGCGACCGGAGACACTCGTTATCTTGACATGCTTGCAAACGAGATAATCCTACATTCAAAACGCCTTTTTGATTCTCACTCCGGCTTATGGTACCATGCCTGGGCGCAAAGTGACGTCCCCGTAAGTGACGAATGCGGGCAGGACGGCTGGAATTGTAATCCTCAGCATAGGAATTCTGAGTTTTGGGGCCGCGGCAACGGTTGGATAGCCATGGCGCTTGTGGATGTATTGGAGTATCTGCCGAAATCCAGTCCGCATTATAAGCAGCTCAAAGGGATGTTCTGCAAAATGATGAAGAGTCTTCGAAGGGTGCAGGATGACAGCGGTATGTGGTACCAGTTGCCGGCGCATCCTGGAGATGCGGGCAATTATCTGGAGAGCTCCTGCACAGCCATGTTTGGATATGCTGCTGCGAAAGGGTCCCGTCTGGGATTATTGACGCGCAGATATTCCAAGATGGCCTGGAAATCCTGGTCAGGAATCAAGGGGGGATGTCTGAAATATGAGCCAGACGGAGTGTATCTCACCCGTATTTGCCCTGGTACCTGCGTCGGTGACAAGGATTATTATTATAGCAGAGGAGTAGTTGCTTGTGGAGAATCCTACGCCTTGGGGGCTGCGATAATGTTATGGAATGAAATCGAAAATTATTAACAATCAATGAAAAAAGTATTGTATGCATTGGCTTTGACCGTGTCGGTGGTCTGCTCTTGCGGGCATCCGGGCGGATTGGACAGAATTCTGGCAAATATCAGGGAGCCGGTGTTTCGCCAGGCAGAATACAATGTTACTGAGTTTGGCGCGGTCGCAGACAGGAGTGTTGATAGCAGGGACGCTATCAATGCCGCAATCACCAAGTGCAGTGATGACGGGGGCGGGACAGTCGTGCTCCCTCAGGGTGTGGTTTTTAGCAAGGGAAGCATCATCATAAAGAGTAATGTCAATCTCCGGATTCCGGAGGGATGTGAACTTGTTTTCAGCGATAATCCTTCGGACTATCTTCCGGCCGAGCTGACCGTATGGGAAGGGACTGAACTATACAACTATTCATCGCTTATCCGGTCAGATCACTGCAATAACATAGCTATTACCGGAAGGGGTACGATAAATGGAAACGCCAAAGGATCCTTTGCTCAGATGCGCCCCCAGCGATCTAAGCAGCAGGACACCTTGCGTCAGATGGGGATTGACCTTGTGCCTGTAAGGGAACGTTATTTTGGAGAACGGTCGATATTACCTCCAAATATGATTGAGCCTTTCGGGTGCAAGAACGTACTGATTGAAGGTGTTACCATTATAGACAGTCCGTACTGGGTATTGCATCCTACTTTCTGCGATAATGTCACAGTCAGAGATGTAACCATCAACAGCTATAATAGGAACAATGATGGTTGTGATCCCGAATACTCCACTAACGTCCTGATTGAAAACTGTAGATTCAATACCGGAGATGATGCCATTGCCATCAAGGCCGGCCGGGACCAGGACGCGTGGCGTATCGGTCAGAAGACCGCCGGTATTGTCATCCGGGACTGCGAGTTCTCATCCAGGTGCAATGGCCTTTGCATAGGCAGCGAGATGGCGGCCGGCGTAGAAAATGTATATATGTACAATGTCCATATCGGGAGCTGCTATACGGCGATTTACTTCAAATCCAATCTGGACAGGGGCGGGTTTATACGAAAAGTGCACGTCCGCGATATCACTGTCGATCAGGTCAAAACAGCTTTTATCCGGTTTGAAAACAACTACCACGGCGCGCGCGGCGGCTTCCACCCCACCGTTTTTGAGGATTTCCATATCAGCGATGTCAAGGGCGGTTCCTCCGGAGAATGTGGTATCTATGCAGTAGGCGTGGATGGTTATCCGATTAAAGATGTGACACTAAAAGATGTAACTCTTGAGAATTGTCCGACACCATACATTGCTTCAAATATTGAAGGCTTTTGTTTTGATAATGTTACGATTAACGGAAAGAAATTACCGTTGAACATTGAAATTTACGGGACATCTGAAGGGATGCTTTCAACGGCCCCCGATCAACTAAAAACTGACTGAAATGAAACGATTGTATTCAGGTTTTGTTATTCTGCTGTCGATACTTCTGTCTGCGCATAATCTTGTTGCTCAGGAGTTTGTCTATACTGATGCAACCAGACTGCCCGTTTACGGAAAAATATGCAACGATACTTATGGACCCTTCACCAGGCTTCCGTCCGACTTGGAATCGGTGTGTCGTCCACCGTTGTGGAGACTCGGGCGAGACAGTGCCGGCGAATATGTCCGGTTTGCATCGGATGCGGGTGTATTCAACTTGTGCTGGACTTCGACATTCGACACTCAGTCTACCAATATGACGATGTGTACGGTAAAGGGTCTTGCCCTGTATGTCCTTGATGGAGGAGAATGGATATATGTCGGCACAGGAATGCCGTCAGGTAAAGGGAAGGAGAACAGCTACAAGATATCTTGTAATAAGCTTGCCGGGACAATGCACGAGTATATGCTGTTCCTAAGTCTGTACGATGGCTTGGACAAGCTGGAGATAGGAGTCCCCGAAGGATGCAGCATATTGTCTCCGTCGACAGACTCTCCGCGCAGTGGCAGGCCCGTGATAATGTATGGGACCAGTATTTTGCAGGGAGCCAGCGCTTCACATCCCGGGATGTCCGGGAGCAATCAATTGGTGAGAATGCTGGACAGGCAGGTAATCAATCTCGGTTTCAGTGGAAACGCGCTGCTGGATATGGAGATAGCTGAGCTTATGGCTGCATATCCGGATCCTGGTGTATTTGTGCTGGACAATATGCCAAACGGGACCCCGGAGCTGGTCCTCGAAAAGCAGAAGTTATTCTATCAGGTTTTACGAGAAGCGCATCCGGATGTCCCTATTGTATTTGTGGAAAACCCCAACTATCCCGGGATGCGCTTTGACGAGGGAAGGGAGCGGTTTGTCCGGAGCAAGAACGAAGCACTTCACAAGGTGTTTGACGATCTTGTATCTGCAGGCGAAAAGAATATATATTTGTTAGGATCTATGCAGATGTTAGGTGACGATAATGTTGGCACCATCGAGGGAACGCACTTCACGGATATTGGCTTCACATCCTACTCGGGCATCCTTGCCCCTATACTGGAAACCCTCCTGAGCAAGTATGATTGACAAATATGACTACTTCAAGTAATCTGCCTCATTCTGAAAGTTTTCTGCATCATTTTATTGAATTTGATGCAGATAATTCACTGTTGAGGCAGAAAAACACTATATTTGCCCTGAAAACAGAATGCACTATGCACGAATTTGACTTCATAAACCGCCCTAAAGACCTGCTCACGCCGGAGATTGTTGCCCTCCTGACACGCCTGCACGAGTGCCGTGGCCGTCAGGCACTTTTCGTCGAAGCGAAGCCGGACGTTCTCACAGCCTTGCTGGAAGTGGCAAAGATTCAGAGTACCGGTGCGTCCAACCGCATCGAGGGTATCTATACAACCGACGAGCGCTTGAACGCCCTGGTCCAGGAAAAGGTCAAGCCCCGCAACCGCAATGAGGAAGAAATCTCCGGCTACCGTGACGTACTGGCCACCATCCACGAGTCCTACGAACACATTGCGCCTAATCCCAACAATATCCTCCAGTTGCACCGGGATCTTTATTCCTTCAGCAGCAGCGCCGTTGGCGGCACTTACAAGAACTCCGACAACATCATCGCGGAAAAGCACGCCGACGGAACGGAGAATGTGCGCTTCCGCCCGGTTCCGGCTTTCCAGACGGCCGACGCAATGCTAAACCTCTGCACCCGATTCAACGATGCTATCGAAGCCGGCACCTATGATCCACTCCTCTTGATGCCGGTGTTCATCCTGGACTTTCTGTGCATCCACCCTTTCAATGACGGGAACGGCCGCATGAGCCGCCTCCTGACACTCCTACTGCTGTATCGTGCGGGATTCATCGTGGGCAAGTACATCAGTATCGAGATGCTGATCGAGAAGAGCAAGGACTCCTACTATGAGGCCCTGCAGGCCAGTTCCCAGAACTGGCACGAGGACGGGAACGACTATTTACCCTTCCTCAAGTATATACTTGGCATTGTTGTCAAAGCCTACAATGAGTTCGAGAACCGTGTCGAGCACCTTCGCTACCGCAAAGTCTCCAAACCGGAGCGCACCAAGGCCATCATCGAGCGCACTCCCGGAAAGATTACCAAGAAGGAGATCGCCCAGGCCTGCCCCGATATCAGCCTGACCACCATCGAGCGTACTTTGGCCGAACTGGTTTCTGACGGTTACATCGAAAAGACAGGAAGCGGCAGGGCCACAGCTTATGTAAAGAAATAATCCGACTACCATAACTTTGAAGATTATGAAGAGACTCTTGATAGCCATATTCTTTTTATTCTCGCTTTGCGCCTACGCAACCCCCGTGCACGACATGCTGGAACGCATCGATGAGGGAGCCTCGTCAAAGTTCGTTCTTAAACTGAGCAGAAGCGACAAAGATTTCTTCGAGCTCGATCAAAAAGGAAAGAAGATAGTGGTACGTGGCAACAGCTATGTCAACATCGCCACCGGTGTAAACTGGTATCTGAAATATTATGCAGGCATACACCTGAGCTGGAACTGCATGCACGCGGAACTTCCTGAAAACCTGCCTCCGGTGAAGACCAAGGAACGTCACGAGACTCCTTTGCAGCTGCGCTACGATTTCAATTATTGCACGTTTTCCTACTCGATGCCCTTCTGGGATTGGGACAGGTGGGAAGCCGAAATCGACTGGATGGCCCTGCACGGGGTGAACCTGCCGCTCGCGGCCGTAGGCGCCGAATGCGTATGGAAAGCCGTTCTGGAGCGTCTGGGCTACTCACAGGATGAAATCGGACGCATAATCGCCGGCCCGGCTTTTCTGGCATGGTTCGAGATGAACAATATCGAGGGATGGGGAGGTCCGCTTCCGGACGGCTGGTATGCCCGCGCCGAATCCCTCCAGAAAAAGATTCTCGCCCGGATGAGGGAATGGGGGATGGAGCCGGTGCTCCCCGGATATTCCGGCATGGTGCCGCACGATGTGGCCGGTCGTCTGGGGCTCGACCTCGCGAAGGTGGGCCCTTGGAACGCCCTCCAACGCCCGGCCTTTCTGATGCCCACCGACCCACATTTCGCAGAGATTGCAGCAATTTACTATGAGGAACAACAGAATCTCTTCGGAAAGGCGGACTACTATTCTATGGACCCCTTCCATGAGTCCTCGACGGGTGCCGGGGTGGATCTCGCTGCTACCGGGCAGGCCGTGATGGCCGCCATGAAGAGGGTAAATCCGAAGGCGGTGTGGGTGCTGCAGGCGTGGAGCCAGAATCCCCGCGACGAGATGATAGAAGCCCTGGAAAAAGATGATCTGTTGATACTTGACCTCTTCAGCGAATGCCGGCCTATGTGGGGGATGGAGTCTATTTGGCGCAAGGAGCAGGGCTACCGCGGGCATGGCTGGCTGTTCTGCATGCTGGAAAACTTCGGAGGCCGGGTTGGCCTGCACGGAAGGATGGACCAGCTGATAGAGAATTTCTACCTCACCAAAAGCCATCCCATGGCAAAGGATATCCGGGGAATCGGATTTTCCATGGAAGGAGGGCAGAACAATCCTGTAATGTTTGAACTTATGAGCGAACTTCCCTGGAGAGAGGAAAGATTCACCAAGGAAGACTGGATCAAGAATTACTGCTTTGCGCGTTATGGGGTGCGGGACGCAGACATCGAAGCTGCCTGGACCATTCTGGCACAGGGCATCTACAACTGCCCGCGCAGCAACAATCAGCAGGGTTGCCACGAATCCATTTTCTGCGCCCGGCCCGGGACCGATGTCTTCTGGGTGTACGAGCGCTCGAAATTGAGCAACTACTACGACCCGCAGTCTACCCGCAAAGCTGCAGAGCTCATGCTGCGTGCGGCTTCGCACCTGGAAGGAAACGACAATTACGAATACGATCTCGTGGACATAGTGCGACAGGCCGTGGCAGATCGTGCCCGCGTGGTTTACCAACGTTGCATGGCGGGATTTAAATCATTCTGCAGAAGCGACTACGAAAAATGGCGCGACGCTTTCCTCGACCTCCTCCTCTGCCAGAACGAGCTCCTTGGAAGCCGCAAGGAATTCATGCTCGGAGAATGGCTGCGTCAAGCGCACTCCGCCGCCTCCAACCCGGACGAAAGAGCACTCTACGAATGGAACGCCAGGGTGCAGATCACTACCTGGGGCAACCGCAATTGCGCCAACGACGGCAAACTCCACGAGTATGCCCACAAGGAATGGAACGGCATCCTGAAGGATTTCTATCTGCCCCGCTGGGAACTCTTCTTCAACAATTTGGATGCAGTCTTCGACGGCAAGGCGGTGGAACCCATAGACTGGTATGCTGTAGAAGAGCCATGGACGCTCCGCACGGACTCCTATCCCTGCACACCTCTCGGCCCCGCAGTTTTCACAGCCCGCAAGATATACTCAAAGGTTTTTGAATGATAGTGTAGCGCTTGATTATTCCGTTGCTACGGACATCTGATTCCCGGCGGGTTTTCCCACGGGAGGCTGAATTTTTGCCGTAAAAAGATTATATTTGTGATTGTGTAATCAGAAGTATTGAATTATGAAGCAGAACAAGATAATAGAGGCATGCATAGTAGCTGCTGCCATCGTGGTTTTCGGGCTTCTTCTAAAAGCCGGACTGGATAACTTCACCAATAAAGACCGCAGGGTTACCGTCAAGGGCCTTTCGGAAATTGAAGTCCCGGCCGACCAGGTTACCTGGTCCATCACCACTGCCGAGACCGGCAACGACCTCCAGCAGGTCTACGCCAATTCTTCTTCTGTTATCCGCAAAATCACCAAGTTCCTCACCAGTAACGGAATAGCAGCAGAGGATATCAACGTCGGCACCCCGATAGTGACCGATAATGAAACCGACCGCTGGAATGCCGACCGCATCCCCTTCCGTTTCAAGATCAAGACCGTCCTTTCGGTAAATTCCAAAGAAGTGGATAAGGTGCGCGGGCTCATCTCCCGCCAGGGAGAACTCCTGAGCCAGGGCATTGCCATCATCAACAGCGAGTACTCCGAGCCTGTCTCCTACTCTTTCGTTTCCTTCCAGGAGATGAAACCCAGGATGATGGAAGAAGCAATAGCCAACGCACAAATGACGGCACAGCAGTTCGCCAAGAACTCCGGCAGCAAACTCGGCAAGATAATCTCCGCCGACCAGGGCCAGTTCAGCATCAACAGCAAAGACGAGAACAACCCCCAGATCAAGAAACTCCGCGTGGTGACCACCATCACCTATCAACTCAAGCACTAGACCGACATGCGCCAACTCTATCTTACCAATACCCTGTCCCACAGCAAGGAACTCTTCAAGCCCGTCAATCCCGGGCATGTGGGGATGTATGTCTGCGGGCCGACCGTCTATGGGGATGCTCATCTGGGGCACGCCCGTCCGGGGGTGACCTATGACGTCCTTTTCAAACTCCTCCGGCATCTCGGATATAAGGTGCGCTATGTGCGCAACATCACCGACGTGGGCCATCTGGAGCACGATGCAGATGAGGGGGAGGATAAGATAGCGAAGAAGGCGCGGCTGGAGCAACTCGAGCCGATGGAGGTGGTGCAGGCCTATACCCTGCGCTATCACGAGGCGATGCGGCAGTTGAACGTCGCTCCTCCATCCATCGAACCCCGCGCAGCTCTGCGTACCAACAGTTTCATCTCCGCAGCTTCCTTCCAGGAAACCACGAAGGTGCTCAGCGAAGCCGCCATCCGCGGCCGCGTCGACCACCTCGAGGGTCTGA
>JAEENZ010000076.1 GCA_016283985.1 Bacteroidales bacterium
AGCAGTTGTGCTCTGTGCTCTGGCCGATCTTAGCAAGTTCGAACTTGTCGATGCCGTTGCCGAAGAGTTCGTTGATCGCGAAAGCGAAGGTACTCTCGAGGGCTGCGGAAGAGCTGAGGCCGGCGCCGAGGGGAACGTCGCCCGCGAAGACGGTGTCGAATCCTTCCACCTTGCCGCCGCGCTTAATGGTCTCACGGCAGACGCCGAAGATGTAGCGGGCCCACTGCTCCTTGGGGAGGTCTTCCTCGTTCAGGCCGAATTCAGTCTGGGCATTGTAGTCGATGCTGAATGCGCGGACTTTGTTGGTGCCGTTGAGTTTGATTTCTGCCATAATGCCTTTGTCGATGGCGCCGGGGAACACGTATCCGCCATTATAGTCGGTGTGTTCGCCTATGAGATTGATGCGGCCTGCGGAGGCAAAAGTGGTTCCGCCCTCTCCAAAGAGGGTTACGAATTTTTCGTGGATCTGGGTTTTCATTGACATATTCTTGTTGTTTTTAGTTTCAGCGTTTTTGCATCTTTCAAATTTAACACTTTTCGCTGAATACTGCTATGTTTGTTCCCGTTTTTGGCCATTTTTCGGAACAAACTACTGTATTTCGGAAGTTTGTTCCCGTTTTGGGCCGTTTTCCGGAACAAGTAATCAAATTTTTTTATATATATTTGCATGTATCATGCGTGCTGTCTAAGTTGTTACATACAATGAAATCGTTAATTATCTCGTGCCTTAAAAGGCATATTTACATCATCCTTACGCTTATATGTGCGTTATTGTGCATCTCCTGCCAAAAAGAAGATGAAATATACAGCAAGAAAGAAAAAGCAATTATTACCGTTCGGGTTTTTGATGGGATTAATCCATACGGGAATCATGAGTTCAGCTATGTGATGCTGTATGAAAATGCAACGAAATGGAGCTTTGTTCCTTGTGCAGAACCAACCGACTGGGGCTTGGAGACAGGTTATGAATATAACATTCTCGCGTGGAAACTCTGGAGAAGGGAGCCGATAATGGATGGGTCCGCGTTTGATTACCGCTTTCGCAGAGTGTTGAAAAAGACAAAAGCGGAACCAGTGACGACGGACGACATCGCCTGGAGTATTTGGTAACTGTAGGTTATTGATCTTCCATTGTACTGTGGAATAATTCCAGAATGATCGGGTAGTGATCGGAGGGGCCGCCGAGGTAGCGGGGGCCGGAGAAGGTGCGAAGGGGCTTAAGTCCGGAGAAGCGGGTGTCGCGGGTGGAGAGGTGAGGAGGGGCGAAGATGTGTTCGCGGGCCTCGAGGCCTTCCAGTATGGGGCAGCCGTCGATTTTCTCCCATTTTCCCTGGAACTTGATGGTGCCGGTGCCCTTGGGATATGCGGCCTGCACCCTGGCGGAGGGGACGACTTCGTCGTTGAAGTCGCCTACGGCCACGATGCGGGAGATGCCTTCGGCCAGAAGTGAATCGCGCAGGGCCATAAGCCTCGCCATCGCCAGTTCCCTCCGACCGTCCGAGCCCTTTCCGACTTTGGATGGATGGTGATTCACCAAGATTGCGACGGGTGCCGCTTCCGACGGCACCAGAACCGCCAACAGGATATCTCGGGTGGGGAGGGGGCGGCCGGTGGAGTCGGGGAGAGGGCAGGGTTTGGAGAAGACGAGGCGGAAGCGGCTGCGGCGGTAGAGGAGGGCGCAGTCGATACCGCGACGGTCGGGAGAGTCGTAATGCACAATACCGTAATCCGCGCGGCGGAGGCCGGTGCGGGAGACAAGTTTCTGCACCACGCGGCGGTTCTCGACTTCCGCAAGGCCGATCAGGTCCGGCATTCCACCGAATTCGTCGGCGGCAAGCATGACCGTCTTGGCGATGCCGTTGCACTTGTCATTGAAATGGGGCCGGGCTTCGAAGAAGTTCTCCACATTCCAGAACATACACAAAAAGTCCGGTTCCCCCGTGCAGGGGAAGCCGGACAACAAAAAGCATAGAAAGGATACTACCATTCGGGGGCAAACATAGTATAATCCTTTAAAAACGAACCCCCTGAAACTTAAAAAAACCGACCATAAAGTACGATTTTTTAAGTTTCTGTATCGAATAAATTCAGTAAATTTGAGTTTTGAAACAAAACTTGAGAAAATGAGTCTTAAATGTGGAATAGTGGGGCTGCCCAACGTGGGCAAATCCACCCTCTTCAACTGCGTAAGTTCCGGCAAGGCGCAGAGCGCAAACTTCCCCTTCTGCACCATAGAGCCCAACCTCGGCAGCACCAACGTGCCCGACCGACGCCTGGACGTACTGACGGAAATCTGCCATCCGCAGCGCACCATCCCGGCAACCGTGGACATCGTGGACATCGCCGGCCTGGTGAAGGGCGCGAGCAAGGGAGAAGGCCTCGGAAATCAGTTCCTCGCAAACATCCGCGAATGCGATGCCATCCTGCATGTACTGCGCTGTTTCGACGACGGCAACATAGTGCATGTGGACGGCAGCGTGAATCCGGTGCGGGATAAGGAAGTGGTGGATCTGGAACTACAGATAAAGGACCTGGAGACTGTGGAGAACCGCCTGGCCAAGGCCGAGAAGGCTGCCAAGACGGGCGGGGATAAGGAGGCGAAGAAACTCTGCGAGCTGCTTTATCGCTACAGGGAGGCTCTCCAGGGAGGAAAATCCTGCCGCACCGTCATCCCCCAGAACGAAGAGGAGGCCGCCATGGCGAAGGACCTGTACCTGCTTACTAACAAGCCGGTCATGTATATCTGCAACGTGGACGACGCTTCCGCCGCGAAGGGCAATGCCTATGTAGACGCTGTGCGCGAAGCCGTTAAGGACGAGAATGCCGAAATCCTGGTGATTGCCGCCAAGACGGAATCCGAAATAGCCGAGATCGAGGAGTTCGAAGACAGGCAGATGTTCCTGGAAGAACTCGGGCTCGAGGAATCCGGAGTCGTACGCCTGATCCAGGGGGCCTACCGACTGCTGGGCCTGCAGACCTTCTTCACCGCCGGTGCCGACGAGTGCCGCGCCTGGACCATCCATAAGGGCGACAAGGCCCCAAAGGCCGCCGGAGTGATCCACACCGACTTCGAGAAGGGCTTCATACGGGCGGAGGTCATCAAGTACGACGACTTCGTGAATCTCAAATCCGAGTCCGCCTGCCGGGCGGCCGGAAAACTGGCCACGGAGGGCAAAGAATACGTGGTGCAAGACGGCGACATAATGCACTTCCTGTTCAATGTTTAAATATATTTACTATATTTATCGCCAATACTAAACTATTTAACTAATTATAATATGCGTAAAATTACCTGCATTTTCGCCCTTTTCTGCCTGGCCGGAACCTTGGCCTTCGCACAGAAAGAGCAATACAATCAGTACGGCGTGAAGGTGGATATCGATCCCCTCGAAGCTGAAGCCCAGGACGGAATCCTCGTCCTCCGCTCAAAGGGAGATTCCGGCTACAAGATCTGGCTGGACAACCGCGTGCAGACAGATGGAGCCATCTTCTTCGGTGAGCCAGACTGGCTCCCCAAAAACGAGCAAATCTCCAACGGCCTTTCTATCCGCCGCGCCCGTTTTGCCGTGAAGACACAGATCGACAAGAACTGGTATGGAGAAGTGGATATGGATATGGCGAACGGTATGTTCGAACTAAAGGACGCCATCATCCGTTACACCGGATTGGAAAAATTCCAGTTCCAGGTGGGTAGTTTCAAGGAAATCTTTGCAATGCAGAGGAATAATTCTTCCCGCTATCTGCAGTTCATCGAGCGCCCGATGGTTTGCTCAGCCCTTGCTCCTTCCCGCCATCTTGGATTCAACGCCAACTACTACAATAAGGGCGTGTTCCTGAATCTTGGTATTATGGGTCAGGAAATTGAGGGAGAGGAAACACGTACCTACATAGAAGAATCCAGCAAGGGTGCCGGCCCGGACGAGGGCCTCACCTACACCGTCAAGGCTGTCTATCAGCCAGGTTGGAATAAGGAAAACTGGGGCTTGCACATCGGTGCAGCAGCATCTTACCGCGAACCCAAGACCTCTGACGAGACCTTCGGAAAGATCCGTTACAGCACCCGCAACTCCACCTCCATCAACCGTAAAAAATACATCGATACGGGTGAGTTCAACTTCGACCACTTCTACCGCTACACCGGAGAAATCGCCGGTTACTGGAGGGGCTTCCGCGGAGAGGCTGTGTATATGGGCAACACCACCATCCAGCCCGACGGCACTAGCAAGAACTTCTTCGGCTGGTACGTGCAGGGCGGTTATCTGCTCTTCGGAGGCACCCAGCGCTATGATGGTGCCGGCGCCAAGTTCACCCGCGTGAAGAGGGGCCAGAAGTGGGGCGATGTCGAGCTCTGCGGCCGCGTCGAATTCCTCGACCTCAACGCCGACAGGGCCCTTAATCCCAATGATCAGAAGATTATGGGCGGCTCTTCGATGGCGTATGCACTTGGTCTCAACTACTACATTACCGACCATGTGAAGGTCCAGCTCAACTGGCAGTACAACGACAACGACCGCTTCTGTTCTGGTAAAGGCAACAAATTCTCCTGTGGCGTGAACGGCGCAGGCACCGCTGTCAAGAACCCTTACAATACCGTTGGTAAGGCCGGCGTAGACTACCATATGGTTGCCATGCGTTTTGAAATAGACTTTTAATCAAGGTAACAATAATCATTTAATCATTTAAACATTCAAATCATGAAAAAGTTATTTGTTTTCGCTGCAATTGCACTCGCAGCACTCGTTTCCTGCAACAAGGATCCTGAACAAAAGAAAGACGAAAACAACGCTGGCGACATTACCAAGGTTTGCCTCAACGAGGTTTGCGGTGTCGTTGGTTACAAGGGAATCGAACTCTACAACGCCGGCGACAAGGAATGCAGCCTTGAGGGCGTGGCCATCTTCAAAAACGGCGAAGAATTAGCCTGTTGGACCGGCACAGCTGATGACAAGATTGCCGCAAAGGGCTTCTTCGTAATCAAAGGTAAGAAAGAAACCACTGAAATTGATGCCGTGGCAAATGCTACTTCCACCGCCAGTTTCTCTCCTACCAAGAGCCTTCTTCTCGAACTTAAGAGCGCCGACGGCAACGTTATCTCCACTTTCGATCGTGGTTGGAAGGCCAACAACAACACTGAGGTGACCCTCGCGGTAACCGTGGAATACTCTTATTCCCTTACAACCGACGGTGGCAACACCTGGAAACTCAAGGAAATCACCATCGGTAAGAGCAACAACACCGCCGCCGATAAGGGCGA
This sequence comes from Bacteroidales bacterium, assembly GCA_016283985.1. The sequence continues at coordinate 5,255 of JAEENZ010000076.1, forward strand.
GATTCCTACCGCGGTTGCAGAGTAATCTCAGATTACCATGGCAGAAGAACTCAAGATTGGCGAGCAGAGCAAGCCGCGCTTCGAATTCCGCAGCTTCGGCCAGTGCTTCTGCGAAGCCCACAAGAGAATGGCACGTCTCTCCGTTCCCGTACCCGAGAAGGTATGGGAACGCGAGAGCGATGAAATCTACATCATCTCCGCCAAGAACGACATCAACAACACCAAGATCCGTAACGGAAAGATGGACATCAAGACCTACGTGCAGACGGTCGACGGTCTCGAACAGTGGAACCCCCTCATGAAGGGCGAGTTCCCCATCTCCCGCGAGGTTCTGGAGAAGGAAGTCTTCCCGGCGTTTATGGTAGAGATGCCCAAGCTCACGAAAGACACCTACACCTATGAGGAATTCATCGCAATGGTGAAGGCCTGCCCCGACCTGGCGGCCGTCCGCGTGCACAAGCAACGCTTCGGCTATATGGTGAACAACACCATCTGCGAAGTGGGCAACGTGCTCATCAACGGCGCAAAGGTCGTTACCATCAACTCCGAATCCACCGAGATCGAAGACATCAAGAAGACCATTGCCGACGTAGGTCTCGAGGGCGTTGAGAACATCAACTACCTGCAGGCCATCAAGCGAGTGATCGGCATGAGCGACAAACCCCTTGCAAACGAAACGATATGTCACAGGAAATAGAGAAAAAATTCTTGGTGAAGGGCGACTTCAAGGCTGAGGCCTTCAAGGCCACCCGCATTACCCAAGGATACCTCAGCAGTGTGCCCGAACGCACCGTGCGTATCCGTGTGAAGGGCGACAAGGGATTCATCACCGTGAAAGGCATTGGCAACGCTTCCGGCGCTGCCCGCTTCGAATGGGAGAAGGAAATCCCCGTGGATGAGGTGAAGAGCCTTCTCGAACTCGCCGAACCCGGCGTGATCGACAAGACCCGCTATCTTGTCAAGAACACCGACGGCAAGCACACTTGGGAAGTAGATGAGTTCTACGGCGACAACGACGGACTGACCGTCGCCGAAGTCGAACTCGAAGACGAGAACGAGCCTTTCGACAAGCCCGCATGGCTTGGCGAGGAGGTCACCGGCGATCCCAAGTACTTCAACTCCATGTTGATGAAAAACCCCTACAAGAATTGGAAATAAAGTTTAAATCCATCCTTTTCTGTCTGTTATTGGTCTCATCCTTAGGCGCTTGTCTTAAGGATGAGCCTGTAACAGGGGGTGATACCACAGCAGAAGGAGAATATCCTACCGGACTGGAGGGGCTGTCTGCCATCTGCCTCAATGAGGCGGGGGACGGACTTTACGTGGCCGAAGACAACGGCCACGTGTACGAATTCGACCTGGAGGGTAAGCTTAAGAACACTTTTTCCTTCCCAGCGCCCGACAACGCCCATGATTGGGAGGGAATCACAAGGGCCTCGGACGGAAGTATCTATCTTTGTGAGGAGCGGGCGCGTGAGGTTTACAAATTAAGCGCCGACCACAAGTCGGTAACCCTGATATATAAGGGAAAGAAAGAATCCGGAGGGAAGGACAATCAGGGCTTTGAAGGCATTGCGGCAGGGCCGGACGGAATCCTGTATGTCGCTAACCAAAGCCTTCCTAAACGAGTTTATACCTACAATCTGGGAAGTAAAGCCTGGGCGACGGCCTTCGATGCCGACTGGGCCGAAAGCCTTTCGGATATCTACTACGACAACGGGGACGGTACGCTGTGGATTACGGATGCGAAGACCCAGATACTTACCCAGGTAAAAACCGACGGAACGGTCTTGAAGAACATCAGTATCTCCTTTGTGAAGAAACCGGAGGGATACTGTAAGGATACTGCACACAACGCATATTGGTTTGTGTGCGACGAAACGGCCAAATTACAGAAAGTCAGCAAATTGGAATAATGGCAGAAGAGATCAAGACGGCGGCGTTCGATCCGCTGGACATGAACAACTACAAGGTGGAGAAACTCCCCAAGATGCAGAAGGGGAAGTTCGAGGTGTGGATGGCCCGCCTGGGCGGTCCGCTGGCCATAATCGCCTTCGTCTGGATCTGCTGGTTCTGCCATATCGGTTTTATCGATAACCTCAGCACGGACGGCCTGGCTGCCACGGCGCAGAAGCGCCTGGGAGCCCTCGGGTTCGACGGATTCATCCGCGCCAACTACGCCATGCTGGGCATCTTCGTGGCCAGCCTCATCCTCTGGATGACGGAGGCCATCCCCAATTATCTTACCTCCCTGCTGCTCATCCTGGGCGTGGTGCTGTTCAACGTGACCACCCAGAAAGAGGCCCTGGCGCAGCTGGGACACCCGGTGATGTGGCTGAACATCCTGAGTTTCGTGCTGGCTTCGATGCTGGTGAAGACGCAGTTTGCCAAGCGCCTGGCACTGGCCTTCGTAATCAAGTTCGGCAAGAGCGCGAAGGGCGTACTCTGGAGCTTCCTGGGCATCAACCTGGTGCTCTCCGCCTTCATCTCCGCCACCACCGTCAAAGCGACCATCATGCTGCCCATCTTCATGG
>JAEENZ010000077.1 GCA_016283985.1 Bacteroidales bacterium
CCTATATATCCGGATTATTTCCTGTAACACCGATTTCGGGTAAGGTCCAATTTCAGAGTCGACATCTTACCCGCTGGAAGTGCCTGGGAGGCCGAAATGCCGGTAAGGTCCCCGGCATGGAATTGGACCTTACCCTCTGTGGCCCCCACCGAGATTTCGTCGCTTCGCTCCGACATCTCTGCCGCCTGCGGCGGGCTTGCCGATATGAAAGTAAGAAAGCGCTCAAGTTAACTTGGCGCTTTCTTACTTTCATATCGCGGTGGGGACGAGATTCGAACTCGTGGTACGGTTACCCGTACGGCAGTTTAGCAAACTGCTGGTTTCAGCCACTCACCCACCCCACCGGAAGGTCTTTTGCTGAACCGTTCCCAATGCCTTTTCGCGATTGGGACTGCAAATATAAGAATTATTATCTAACTTCCAACACCTTCCCGTGCTCGGATTCGGCGACTGCCTTGCGCCAAGCTTCCACGTAAGGGATGTTCTTGATGCCCTTGGGGGTGCCGGAGTGATACTCGCTGCATACGAACGAGCCGTCTTCGTTCTGGGCTTTCACGTTGCCGTCCAGATACTTGACGAGCAGCAGCTCCTCAAGCGCAACCCAGGATGCGAACTGCTTCTGGGCAGTCTCCACGGTGTATTTCGTCATCAGCTTGCGGGCCTTGCGAAGGCGGCCGCGGGAAACCAGCTTCGCCACTTTTTCGTCGAACGAAGGCACGGCCGAGAACATTTGCTCCTGCTCGAAAGAATCCACCGCGCAGCGCACGGTAGGGGCCATCACATTGTACATCTTGTAGCAGGCCTGGGCGATGCGGTTGCAGATCCAGAACTGCGAGGTTGGGGAGTAGTGCAGGATGTCTCCGTTACCCACGCGCAGGCACTCGGGCACGCGCTGCGTGCTCACGTAAATAGGTGTAAGATAGGATGTTGCGGCATCGTCCGTGCCGAACCATACCAACGCGCCCACTTCTTCCGGCAGCCATCCGCGGGCCTGCGCCACGAACCAGAAACCGGTCTGCTGGGTGGCGATCGCACGCTCGTTCACATACTCCTTTCCGTTCCAACTGAAGTGCATCGGGCGCCAGCGGTAAGGCAGGGCATTGCCGCCCGCACCTATATCCTGGGTCATGTCCAGCGGCGTGCCTTCGAAATGGTCGCGCATCACGTCGGCCACGTCCTTCGCGGTAATCTTGCGGGACGGTTTCACGAACAGGGGCATCTCCCCGGAAAGGTCGTGCCCGAGGGCGTACTCCGTCCAGTCGGACGCCGGACGGGAGACCTCCACGCCGTTCTCCTCATACGTGAACACCCCGTCGCAGAGGATGTTGAAGGCGCTCCAGGCACGGGCGTCACAGGCACGGGCCCCGCCGAAGTCGAGGGGATTGTAGGCATCGCGGAAGGAGAAATCCTCATCCGCCCCGCTGAACCAACCCTGCTCGCGGGCGAAAGAAATCACGTCCGGCGCATACAGGCAGTTTTCCGGATCGTTCAGGGGGAAGCGAGTGATGCGGGCCTGGTTGGCGTGTGCGCAGATGTATCCGTCCGGAATCCGGCGGGCCACCCACACAATGCCCTTGTTCGAAGGGCCCTTGCCCACGATATCCATCACCCATGCCTCGTTCGCGTCCGCGATGGAGAAGGACTCCCCTTCGGAAGGATAGCCGTAACGGTTCGCGAGCGACACGATGGTGTCGATGGCTGCGCGCGCCGTGGCAGCCCTCTGCAGGGTAACATAAATCAGTGAACCATAGTCCATTATGCCGGCAGAATCGGCCTGCTCTTCGCGCCCGCCCCAGGTGGTCTCGCCGATGATTACCTGCTTCTCGTTCATGTTCCCGACCGTCTTGAAAGTGCGGGGAATCTGGTGAATCTCACCGAGATGCTTATAGGTGTCCCACTCGGTTATCTGCAGGCGCGAACCCTTGCGGAACTTGCCTGCAGGGGTGAAATACAGCTCGCCGAAGAGCACATGCGAATCGGCGGCATAAGACACCATGCAGGAACCGTCGGCACTGGCGCCTTTGGTAATTATCACATTGGAACATGCTTCTCCGCGGACACCCGCAAGGAGAAGGGCGGCAAGTGCCGCGAGGCATAATGATTGTACTTTCATACTCCGATTTTTACTTGAATACAAATATATTGATTATTTTTGCAAGTTATGAAAACAAAGCACATACTCTTGACAGTCGTCGGCCTTCTCATGTTCCTCGCCGCATCCGCGCAGGAACAGCCTCTCACGCCGGAGCAGCGTGCGAAAAAGATGCGCGAGGCCATCGACAAGATGGTGGAGGATTACGAACGCAACCTCCAGCTTGAGGACTGGCAGGCTTTCTATGCCGATTCCATCCTCACCCACAACCTGGAAGAAAGGAACAAGGAGATGGAGGCCATGGCGTCCAACAAGGTGGAGAACTACGACCTTTACACGATGGTCGGGGACAAGTGGGAAGAAGAGACCTACAAGGCTTTCCGCCGGATACTGACGGACGAACAATGGAAGAAATACCTCAAATCCGGCGCAGGCAGGGCCAAGAAGGCCCGCGACCAGCGTGCGGCCAAGAGGGAAGGAACCAAATAGGATATGACAATCGAGATTATAGAGAAGGTGTTCGGCGAGTTGAACGCCCTCAAATGCAAGACAGAGAAAGAAGTGGAAGAAGCGCGCGTGCGCTTCTTGGGTAAAAAAGGCGAGATAACGGCCCTCTTCGAGGAGTTCCGCAGCGTCAGCGGAGACGAGAAACGCGCCTTCGGCCGTCCGCTCAACGAACTCAAGCAGGCCGCCTTCGCGAAGATAGAGGAGCTCCGCGGCGCCGCCCAGTCCGGCGGTTCCGACGAAGGGTCCAAAGAGGACACCTCCCTCCCCGGTGAGCAGTACGAGCTCGGCAGCCGCCACCCTGTGAGCATCGTCCGCCAGCAGATAGTGGACATCTTCCGCAAGTTCGGATACGACGTGGCGGAAGGCCCCGAGATCGAGGACGACTACCACGTGTTCGAGGCCCTCAACTTTCCTCCGAACCACCCAGCCCGCGACATGCAGGATACTTTCTTCGTCTCCGCAGGGCATCTCAACCCGCTGCTTCTCCGTACCCACACCTCCTCCGTCCAGGTGCGTGCGATGGAGAAACTTCCTCTCCCCATCCGCGTAATCTGCCCCGGCCGCGTGTTCCGCAACGAAGCGATTTCCGCCCGCGCACACTGCATCTTCCATCAGGTGGAAGGCCTCTACATAGATGAGAACGTCACCTTCGCGGACCTCAAGCAGGCCATCCTGCTCTTCGCCCGCGAGATGTTCGGGGCCGACGCCCAAATCCGCATGCGCCCCTCCTTCTTCCCCTTCACCGAGCCTTCGGCGGAGGTTGACGTGAGCTGCAACATCTGTCACGGAAAGGGTTGTAACATATGCAAGGGCACCGGCTGGCTCGAGATACTGGGCTGCGGCATGGTGGATCCGAACGTGCTCGAGGCCTCCGGCATCGACAGCAAGAAGTACAGCGGATTCGCCTTCGGAATGGGTATCGAGCGCATCGCCATGCTCAAGTGGCAGGTGAACGACCTGCGCCACTACTTCGAAAACGACCTTCGCTTCCTGCGGGAGTTCGAGGGAGCCACCGAAGTATAATTCATAATATATAGGTATTGCATTCTTCGGCAGAGTTTCCTACCTTTGCCGAAGTAGTGTTTTATTTATGAAGAAGTTTCTCCTCCTCATATGCCTTCTTTTGCCCATATCGGAAACGGTTTGGGCGCAGTCTTTCAGCATGTCCGGGCGCGTCGTGGACACCGAAGGCTCGGCTGTGGAACTTGCAGTGGTTTCGCTCAACAAATCCATCTGGGCAACCACCGATAAGAACGGAAATTACACTCTCTCCAATCTCAAAAAGGGAAAATACGAATACCAGGTATCCTTCGTAGGATATAAAGACATCACCGGCAGCGTTGAGATTTCCAATAACACCATTTTGAATTTCACCCTGCAGTCCCTCAGCCTCGAGCTGAACAGCGTCACGGTTACCGCCGAGCGTGAAGATATGGGCTCCAAGTCGGTTATCAACGAAGAAGCCGTGCGGCACCTGCAGCCCAAAAGCGTGAGCGACCTTCTGCAGCTTGTGCCCGGAAACCTGGCCAAGAACCCCAACCTTAATGAGCTCTCGCAGGCTACGGTCAGGGAGATAGAACCGAGCGCCGGGGCCTCCCTGGGCACATCCGTCATAGTCGACGGCACGCCCCTCAGCAACGATGCCAACCTCCAGGCCATCGCCTCCACCCGTTACGGCTCTGCCTCCGGAACCCAGACCGATGGCATGAGCGACCAGACTACGGCCGGTGGCGGAACCGACCTTCGCACCGTCAGCGCGGGCGTCGTGGAATCCATGGAGGTCATCAGCGGAATCCCTTCCGCCGAATACGGCAACCTCACGTCCGGCGTGGTGATAGTGAAAACCAAGGCCGGGCGCACCCCGTGGGAGTTCAAATCGCAGGTGGATCCCAACTCCAAGCTGGCCTACATAGGAAAGGGCTTTGCCTTGAAGAAGGGCGGATCCTTCAATATTGGCGGGGACTGGAGCCAGAGCTACAGCGATCCGCGCCGGAAGTATCTCGGCTACGACCGTCTTACCGCCGCGGGAGGTTTCTCCAAGGTGTGGAATAGGGCCAGCCTCAACATCAAAGGCTCGGTCTATTCCAACGTGAACAACCGCAAGACGGATCCGCAGCTGGAAGAACTGGAAATCAACTTCACCAACAAGAACGTGGGCCTGCGCCTTTCCGCCAACGGAAGCGTGCAGCCGAAGACTTCGCTGATCACATCCCTGGACTATAATTTCTCTACGCAGGTCTCGCGCACGGAAGACATACATATAAATAAGGTATGGAGCCCGGACGGTGCCGTAACGGACACCCGCGTGAGCGGAATCCAGCAGGCCTACCAGAAGATTCGCCCCTACAACGCCGAGTACACCCTTCACGGCATCCCTGTGAACATCTACGGCCAGCTGGTGGCCGGGAAGTATTTCCAGATAGGCGAGAAGGACTACAATAAAATCAAGGCAGGTGTCGAATATACGATGGATGCCAACCGGGGCAAGGGCCTTTCCTACGATATAGAAACCCCTCCACAGGCCGCTTCGACCCATACGTTGAGGCCCCGCGCCTACAAGGATATCCCTGCCCTGAACACCGCGTCGGTATTCATCAGTGACAAGGGCCGTTTAACCCTGGGTGGAACGGTATTAAAGTCGGAAATCGGAGTACGCGCATCGAATCTGTTCCTGAATGCCGAAAAAAGCGGCGGAAACAAGGGCTACTTCGTGGTAGAACCCCGCGTGAACCTGTCGCTGGGCATTCTGGGCGAGGCTCTGTCGATAAACGCCGGCTATGGTATCTCCAACAAGATGCCTACCCTCCTGTATCTGTATCCCGAGCCCACATACTACGACTTCATCTGCCTCAACCGCTATAGCGAAGCCTCCGGCACCGGGCTGGCCGTCATCAACACCCAAATCGTAGAGGACACCTTCAATCCGGACCTCAAGCCCGCCAATGCGGTCAAGAAAGAACTCGGGTTCAGTTTCAAGACCAAACCCGTGAGCGGATTCGCCACGTTCTTCCACGAAACCCACACGAACGAGTTCGGCTACAAAGGCCAGCTCTATTGGGGGCGCTTCGCACAGTATGTCATCCCCGATGGCGCAACGGATCTCGCGCTGGAAGGAAACGATGTGACCTTCAACCTCGGAGGCACGCGCCAGACGGCCGCCAAGACGGATAAGATGGAATTCTCCAGCTGGAGCCGGCCCGACAACACGGCCAGGAGGATCAAGTATGGCATAGAATACGGGCTGGACTTCGGGACCATCAAGCCGCTCAGGACATCCGTCAACATCAACGGTGCGTGGTTCCATATCCAGCGGATCAGGCAGACCACCAGCACATCCTTCCGCAGCAAGCTGGATAAATATGCCCCCACCATGCCGTCCGGAAGCGGCAAGGTGCAGGACCGTGTGAACACGAGTTTCCGTTTTATCACCCACATTCCTGAAGTAAAACTGGTGCTCACCACGACCGTGCAGGTTGTCTGGTACGAGTCAGAACGGACTGTCTATCTCGACGAAAACGGCACCCCGAGAGCATACGACTACAGCTATCAGGGCAAGGATTACCTTGCGGTGGAGCCTGTGGGATTCTACGATACCGACGGCAAATTCACCGAATGGAATGCTGCTACAATGAACGCGAACCCTGAGTACAACTTCATGATGGACCGCTATTTCACGTATGGTTTCCTGCCGGACGTGATCGAGCCATGGGCCCTGCTTAACATAAGGCTCACGAAGGAGATAGGCTCCCACGCGCAGATATCGTTCACGGCCAACAATGTTACCAATACCAGCAGGTATCATACGAACAAGAACACGAACACGAAGACTCAGCTTTATCCAAACATGTATTTTGGTGCAGAACTTAAAATCAATTTATAATATCAAAGTATTATGAAGCGTTTCTTTACAATTTTGGGCATCGTGGCTGTAGCAGCCACTGCCGTGCTCTCCACCTCCTGCAATAAGGAAGGGACTGCAAAGAAATTCACCCTCACGGTGAACATCACCCTCCCCGAGGGCGTAGAAGTAAGCGACATAGTTGCCGAAGCAGCAAAGGGCAACAAAGTCACTTCCCTGGAAGTCGTTACTACCGAAAAGGCAGTCACCGCAAGCGCATCCCTTCCCCAGGGAGACTACAAAGTTTCTGTGAACGGTAGCATCTCTTCTGCAAAGAAAGCTGTCGGCGCGGCTGAGGTTTCTCTCTACGAAGATCAGACTATTACAGTTGAGCTCGCAGTGGCTTCCGCTTCTCCCATCATCATCAAGGCTGTCCAGTACACCCCCGGCAAGATGGCCTACATCCAGCCTCTCAGCGATACCTGGATCGAACTTGTGAACAATTCGGATGAGGTCCAGTATCTCGACCAGATCGTCCTTATCGGTGGAATGGGCCGTCAGACCAAAGCCAACGCATGGCAGGCAAACGGCTACGAGAGCCTCTATGGTGGCGTAACCCAGAGCCCCGTTTATGCTTTCCCCGGCAACGGAACCGATTATCCCCTGCAGCCCGGCCAGAGCGTCGTCGTTGCAAACGCCCCTATCAATCACACCGCACAGGGCGAGGGCTTTGAGAACTGCGCAGACCTTTCCAAGGCGGACTGGGAGTTCTATGCTTCCTACAACGCCAAGGATACCGACTATGAGGGCATCCCCAACATGGAACTCGTACACTATCCTTTCACCAGCCAGCTGAACTGGGGCCAGAACTTCTTCGGATGGGCCGGCCTTATCGCCAAGCTTCCCGAGGGTGTCACTCCCGCTCAGTATGCGGCAGACGAGAAGAACCTCATGACCACTCCCGGAACCACTTCTTCCTACAAGTATCTGATGATTCCCAGCGAGTATGTCCTCGATGCCATCGACGTTTGGGAAGCCGATGCTGAAGAGCACTATCCTACCTTCCTCCCCGTCGACGATGCAGAAGGCATCCTTGGACCTGCAGCTTGGAGCGGAAAGGGTGTACGCCGTAAGGTTACCAAGATCGAGAACGGCCGTGCTTACTACAAAGACACCAACAAGTCTTCCGCAGACTTCATAGTCGGAAAGGTTGTTCCCGGTGCTGTTCCTACCGCAGTTGATGCTGAATAAACTTCATATTATTTGTGCAAGCCTTCTCCTGCCGATGCTTTTCGCACCGGCGGGGGAAGCCTTTGCGCAAGTATGGCACCAGGAGAGAAACAATGGTATAAAGAACGTCCGCAGCGGCAGTTCTTCCCCCGTTTCCCTCCAATACAATCCAACGGATTCCTGGAACGTTGCAAACGCATCCTGGAACTATGAAAACGGGGATTTCCACCGTCCGGACAATCCTTCCGGGAAAAGTGAACTGGACCTTGCCGTGGAGGAACTCGGCACTCTGAAGCAGATCCGCACGGCGGGCAGTCTAAGATACCGTAACACCAAAGACTTCAACCGCAACTGGAATTCCCTTATCGGCAACGACCCCGACAACCCATATGTTATCTGCGATACCCTTGCAGACAATTCGGTAACCGAACGTTTCGATATCGGTGGCGCGCTCAGCTGGCAGATCGACGACAAATGGATCGTTGCCGGCAAGATAGGTCTTACGACCGCAACGCTGACCGATTCGAAGGACCCCCGTCCGAAGAATGACATTTCCAGAATCCCGCTGACCCTCGGCGTCGAGCGCAGCCTGGGCAAAAACTGGCGCGTCGGACTGTTCGGAGGTGCGGAACTGTTCGTGTCCAAGTTCACCAACTATCTTGAATACGGCCAGAAGGCGTATCGCTATTATAAGATGAAGGGAATGGGCGATTTCTTCGCCTTCAGTTCCTCGGAAAGTTCGAGCGCCCCGCGCGACTATTCCGGAACTACTTTTTCTGCCGGCCTGAATGCCACCCTGAATGCTACGGGCTTCGACAATTTTGCCGAGGCGGCATTCCATAGCGGATATGAAAACGCCCGGGACGGAGGCTCTGCGCACGAATGGAAAGCGGGAGACTATAGTTTTACCCGCATCTGCTTCCAGGACAGGCTGGACCTCAAGGGAGACCTTCGCCAGAGCATCGTCCTCAAGGCTGAAATCAAGATGACTCAAGGATTCTGGTACGACCAGAAACAGAAAATCGACACCGAGCACGGCAACATTTCCTATTATGAGGTTATGAGCCGCTACAAGAACAACGATGCCGCCAGGCTCATCGCCGGGGTTGGATACAGTATTGGCAAAGACGGTTCGTGGAATACCTCCGCAGGCGTGAAGTTCAATTCCGAAAACTTCACCCACTATTCCGACGGAGACCCCTATACCCAAGCCTGGAATAAGCTGATCATCGATGCCGAAGGCTGGAAAACCCTGCCGGTCGGCCGTAATGTCCTGGACGTTTCTGCGGGTGTCGGCTACGTGCTGCCTCTTGGAGAGGCTGTTTATGCAAGCGGATTCAACGGCGCGGCAAAAGATGACATAACGGACATCTACGTCGATCCCATATTCGCTTATGAGACAACCGGAAAACTCTCCGCCTTCTTCCGGGCCGACTGGGTATTCGCTCCCGTCAAGTCGCTCTGCCCGGGCATATTCGTGAAGGGGTCGATGATCAAACAGACGGGGGCTGCTACGCAGTACCCCGCATTGGAAGGGACTTCGTTCTTCGGATTGTCCGCAGGCGCCTTCCTTAAATTTTAAATAACGGAAACATGAAACTCCGAACGATGATGGCAGGTCTGGCTGCCATTCTTTTGATAAGCATATCAGCCTCCTGCTCCCGCCGGGCAGGTGTTGCCGTAGTTATAGACCCTGTAAGTGAACGCGAAGCGGCAAAGGAACTTGCCGATTACGAGAAGGCCCTTCGCGAGGCGGACGGATACAAAGTTTATCGTCTTTGCGAGGACTGGGAAAGCCCGGATGCCATCAAGGCCCAACTGAAGGATCTATACCAGAAAGGAAAGATACGCGGAGTCGTCTTTGTTGGCGACATCCCGATCCCGATGGTTCGCGACGCGCAGTTCTTCACCAGCGCGTTCAAGATGGACCAGGAGCGCCCGCGCAAAGAATCCAGCGTGCCCTCGGACCGTTTCTACGACGACTTCGACCTGGAATTCGAATACATCGACAAGGATGACGACGGGGATCCCTTCTTTTATTACAGCCTTGCATCAGGCCGCGACGTGCCCCTGCAGCCGGACATCTTCAGCGGCCGCATACGTCCCACCGACACCGAGGTCTCTACCCGTTACGAAAAACTCCGTCTGTATCTCACGAAGGCCGCCCGCGCACACAGGAACCCGGACCGTCTGGATCACATTTTCGTGTTCAACGGCTCGGGCAGTATAGCGGAGAGCAAGCCTGCCCACATGGATGAGCAGATGTCCCTCAGGGAGCATCTCCCCTGGATGAAGACCCTGCCCGGAGCCTTCACATACATGGACCACACGGACCACGATCCGCTCAAGTGCCGCATCCAGAACGAGCTCATGCGCCCCGAACTGGACATTGCGATCCTGCACCACCACGGGGATTTTGATACCCAGTATTTCAAGATAAAGAAAGAGGACAACCTCACGCTCGAGGACTTCGGCAACTACCGCCCGGAGGCGAAAATAGTCATCATGGACGCCTGCTACAACGCTGCGTTCAACAACAAGGACTGCATCGCCAACGAGTATATATTCCAGGAAGGAGGCACCTTGGTCGCATGGGGCGGAACCGTCAACGTGCTTCAGGACAAATGGCCCGACGAGTTCCTCGGTCTCGTGGCCCAAGGATATCCCATAGGCGATCTAAACCGTTTTTCTCCCTACCTCGAGATGCATATAGTGGGAGATCCCACGTTCACTTTCAAGAAAGAGAAAGTCTGCCGTTCCGCCGATAAGGCCTGCCTCGACATACGCTATGGAAAGAAGAGCCCGGACAAGCTCCTCAAGATTCTGAAGACTTCCCCCGTCTCCCTCGAAAGGCACGAAGCTTTCAACACGATTATCCGCAGTTGCGATCACGCCACCCGTCTGAAGGCTATAAAGATAGCCATCGAAGACAGCGCCGAGCAGATCCAGCGCGAGGCTGTGAACTGCTTTGCTCCGCTTGGAGACCCGGAACTGATACCGCTGGTAGCCCGCATGGCAACCCTCAACAACGCCTCGGCCCGAGTGCGACAGAACACCTATGAGAGCCTCCAGTTCTTCCCCCGGGAGCAGATGCTCTCCGCCATAGAGGCTTCTCTTGACAGCCTTGCCTGCCAAAGTGCGGACACGACATATTTCGAGAAGATCCGCAGCATAGCCAACACCCGCTGCGGAACCTGGGACGAGGACATCGACAAACTCATCAGCGGTGAACTGAGTGAAAAGTGGAAGATGTTCCTGTCGAGATCTTTCCGCATCTATCTCCCCGCCTACCGACTGCGCGAAGTGCGCGACTTTGCCGACACCTGCTCCAACGAAGTGCTGGCCTCAAATATAAAAGAAGCCATTGAATGGCACCGACTTGCATATACATACTGATAACCTGATATGAAAACAATCCGTTTGATAATCACATCCCTCCTGCTCCTGAGTGCCCTCGGAGCTAAGGCGGGCAATGGTTTTGCAATTGTAATCGACCCCGAGAGCTACTCCGCCGCCAAGGCGGAAGTTGACGCGTATGCCGCCGCCATCGCCAAGGCCGACGGCTACAAGGTGCAGATAATAGAGGATGTCTGGGGCGTGCCGGACAGCATACGTGCGGTGCTCAAGAGCCTCCATTCCGCCCGGCGGAACCCCATAGTCGGGGCCGTTTTCGTGGGAGACATCCCCGTAGCCATGGTCCGTGGCGCCCAGCATCTCGCCAGCGCCTTCAAGATGGACGAGCAGAAGTATCCGAGGCATCAGTCTTCGATTCCGAGCGACCGCTACTACGACGATTTCTCGCTTGAGTTCGAATTCCTCGGGCGTGACGAAGGGACGCCTCTCTTCTACTATTGCCTGACGGCCGATGGCGCCCAGACCCTCTCCCCGGACATCTTCTCCGGCCGCATCCGTCCGATGGACGAGAACGGGAAGGTGCGCATCGACGCTCTCAAGGCCTTCCTCCTGAAAGCCGCAGACGCCCGCCTCAACCCTCCGACGATGGACCAGATGTTGTTCTTCAGTGGACACGGTTACATTTCCGAAAGCAAGACTGCCCGCCTCGACGAGAAGCGGGTATGGCTCGAGCACTTCCCCCTCATCGACGACGGCCGCAATCACGTCAGCTACATAGATTATTCGGACGTTGTGCCGGTCAAGCCCCACCTGATGAACGAGCTGATGCGCCCCGAACTCAACGTGGCGATGCTGCATCACCACGGGGCCCCGGATACCGAATACCTCAACGCCGCAGAGCGTCCCTACATGGTGAGCGACGCGAAGGAATATATAGTAAAGAACCTTCGCTCCCACGTATACCATGCCCGCCAGCGCGGCAAGGACTACAAGAAGATGCAGGCCGATCTCAAGGCCCGTTTCGATGTGCCGGACAGCTGGTTCAAGGATGTCTTCGACGAGGATGTCCACAAGGCGGATTCCCTGGAAGAGGCCTCGCTGGACCTCTATATCGAGGACTTCGCCGGATACGGCTACAAGCCGGCCGCCCAGCTGGTGATCCTGGATGCCTGCTATAACGGCTCCTACCAGCTGAACGACTGCATCGCCGATGAGTATATCTTCCAGGAAGGAGGAACCGTCGCCGTGCAGGCTAACAGCGTCAACTCCCTGCAGGACAAGTGGCATGACCGCTTCTTCGGCATTGTGGCAGCAGGCGGTTGCGCCGGCGACCTCGTGCGCTACGCCCCCTACATCGAGAGCCATCTGATCGGCGACCCGACCTTCCGTTTCGCATACTCGGGCAAGAATATCGACAAGCTTATCCAGAAAGACAGCAAGTGTGCCTGGAAGCGTCTCCTCCGCAAAGGAACCCCCGACCAGAAGGCCCTTGCCATCGAGCATCTCTTCAGGAAGGGTGCATTGTCTTCCGCAAAGCTGATGGACATCTACAAGACTTCTCCTTATGCCGTAGTGCGCCTGGAAGCTTTCTACTGCCTGTCCCGTGCCAAGGGCGACGCCTTTGTGGAGGCCATCTGCCTTGCGATGGACGATGCCGATGAGTTTATACGCCGCATTGCCGTCAAGTATGCCGGAAAGAGCGGCGATCCGCGCCTGATTCCCAGCATGGTAAAAATGTTCCTGACCAACAACGCCACTTCCAGGATAGTATTCGACACTTCCTACGCGCTGCTCTCCTTCGACAAGGATGCCCTCTTTGCCGAATTCGACAAGCAGATCGCGGATGTTAAGATGGTGAACGCAGAGGAGGATGCCGCCAAGCTGAGGCAGTCTTTCGAAAGGTCGGCAACGCGATTCCTTGATGACCAGGCCGCTATCACCGACCCCGCTACCAGCGCCAAGGAACGTCGCACCAACATCCGCCAGATCCGTTCCAACCTGAATTTCGGCAATGTGCCCGGGCTGCTTGAGTATCTGCAGTCCTGCACGGATGCCAAGGTCCAGGTAACTCTGCTGGAGGCCCTTGGATGGCACAGCCATGCTTGGAACGCCAGCGAAATAGCCAAGGTTGCCGAGGCCATGAGCTCCAACGACGCCCTTCCCGAAGAAGTGCGCCGCGAGGCCTTGAAGACCTGCAAGCGTATTTCAGAATGAGATTTTTTGTCGCATCGCTGCTCGCACTCCTGCCTATCCTCATGACCGGGCAGGAGTTGCCTCAGTATGTCGACAATTCTTCCAACAAATACTTCCCTCCGATCATAGACCAGCACGGCGGATCTTGCGCCCAGGCATCCAGCATAGGCTACGTGTTCACCTATGAGATGAACCGCTATCTCGACAGGGATGCCTCAGCCAGCCCGGCCAACCGGTTCAGCTACCAGTTCATCTGGAACCTTGTCAACGACGGCATAGACCAGGGCGGCTTCGCCGAGGACGGACTCTTCGTGGCCATGCGTTCCGGTGCCATGACGGAAGAGGACTTTTCCACGCTCACCACCGGTCATTTCACATGGCCTTCCGGCTTTGAGAAATATCGTAACGCCCTGAGATACAGGGTGTCGCGCTTCGTAAAGTTCAATAAGGACGTGGATACTTACAAGCAGTATCTCGCCGGCAGCGACGGCAAGCCGGGAGGCATTCTGTCCTTCTCCGGAAACTGCTACGGCTGGAACATGGTCTACGACTACGACGGTCCTTCCGGAACCGGATACAAAGCTCTTGCGACAACCCTTCCCAACGATGGCGCCCATGCTATGACCATAGTCGGCTACGACGACCTCGTAACCTACACCGATGCCTCCGGGCAGAAGCACGAGGGGGCGTTCATCGTCGCGAACAGCTGGGGAACATCCGTCCACGACAGGGGCAGGTTCTATTATCCCTACGACTTCTTCCGGGACAATACGACTATCGCCAGGGTGTTGAGCGACGACGCCATTACGGCCGAAGTCCGGTATCAGGAGCCCCGCATCCTGTTCAAACTCACCATAGAGTATACCTCGCGCAACGACCTTGCATACAATATCGGGGCGACCGACAAGGTTTCTGCAGGAGTGCCGGACAACTATTATCTGCAGACCGGCATGAGCAACAAGGGAGGCGACCACTATATGCGTGGAACATATGACAAGGAACCGCTCGAGTTCGCTCTGGACCTTACGGACCACATCCCTTCATCCGATCCGGATTATTGCAGGTACTTCCTCAAGATAGTCCGCACCGCGCAGGGGAAAGAGAAGGGGACGGGATCGCTCAAGGCTCTGTCCGTGATAGATTACCGCAGCGGCACCCCGGTGGAACACAAGTACCGCGGCCATCTTCCGCAGCCCCTGGTGGATGGGGAGAACTATTTCATAATTGGGCTGGTACCCCGCTACACGGTGTCGTGCTCGTCCGTGCGGCTTGCGACCGACACGCCCCTATACATGAAGACCGCATCCGGCCAAAAGGCCAAAGTAACCATCAGTCGGACAGGCCTTAACGCCAAGTTGCAATATACCGTTACCAAATGAAGAAGATACTGTCCATAGTATTGCTGGCTGCCATGCTGATGTTGGTATCCTGTATCGACGACAGGAAAAAGGAACCCGTATTGGTCAGCGGCGAGGTGGAATTCATTTCCCAACATGGCCGTTGGACGTATATATCCCTTGAAACCGGCAAGGTGGTGGGAACGGGTTTCCTCGGCGACGAAAAATCCGATGCCGAATGGGCTCTGCGCGATGACTGGGACATCGCCATCTGCGATTCCCTCATCCGTACCAACGGTGGCACCTCGGGCCCCGGAGAGGGTGCCGCTTCGGCGGAATCTGCCACAAAAGCCCTCCCGGATACCTATCAGGAAATCTGGTAACCCCCTTTTTGGGTGTTGTTTTTTCGGGTAATTAGCCGTATTATTGCAGAATAGTAAGCTAGCGATAATATGGAAATCCGGTATTATGAATCACCGGCCGTTGAGGTTGTCCAACTGCATGGTGGAAGTTTTTTATGCGTAAGCGGTTCAGGAACCGAGAACGTTATTGTGGGCGGGGGCTTTACTGACAGCGATTTTGAATAGAGGAGGGCATGATCATGAAGAAACTGTTAGTATTAGCCGCGTTCCTTGCTTTTGTGCCTTCCTGCACCAAGATGATGGAACAGAACACCGAACCTGAGCAGATTCAGGAGCCGGCCCAGATAGAAACAGAAGAAACGGTGGTCTTCTCCGCCACTACCGAAGGTGCGACCAAAACCGTGCTTTCGGAAGATGGAGGAGTTTATCACGTCTTGTGGGCCACGGGTGATGTCATAAACGTGAACGGAACCAACCTGACCCTTCAGAGCGAGGATCAGCCCGCCGGTTACGGCCCTGGCGAGAAGAAGGGTAATTTTGCCGGATCAAAACCCCTTGCGGCGGGATCCGGCCCCAAGTATAAGGCTGTCTATCCTAATACCCTTAGGGACAAGTACGGGTATTTCAACCTCCCCGGTGAACAACCGTACCTGGCCGGAGGCGTAGCCGCCTTCCCCATGTATGCCGAGTCCGACGATGAGAGTTTCTCGTTCAAGAACCTTTGCGGTCTGATTCAACTTAACCTGAAGGGCGATAAGAGCGTCAGCACCATATCCCTCGTGGACAAGGACCCTTCCGAGCCCAAACCGATGAGCGGGCGTTTCAACGTCAGTGCAGATGCCGCCGTGCTCACGGCCGGCACGAACGGCACCGCCCTGGTCTGCGAAACGCCGGTGGCCCTGAACACCGAGACCTTCACATCCTTCTTCATCACCGTTCCTGCCGCCACATACGGCAAGCTGAGGATAATCATAGAGGCTTACGACGGCACCACCTGCACCCTTACCAGCAAATCTGCAGTCACTGTCGAGAGGAGCATGATCACGCCAATCAACATCTCCAACCCGAACTTCAAGAACGAGACCGCCCAGATCACCTATACTACTTCGAACACCAGTAAGATAGACAAGTACCCTGCCGGTGCCGATGCGGCAGTTTTCGGAGATGGTTTGACTGTGGTCAGCCATAACTATAATTCAGAGACAAAAACCGGTGTAATCACCTTCTCTGGGCCCGTTACCAGCGTAGGATATCATGCCTTCCGCGGTGTCAGCAACCTGAAGACGATGACCATTCCCAACACGGTCACGTCCATCGGGGAGCGTGCATTCGAGAGTTGCGGCAACCTGGAGAGCGTCAACTTCCCGCGTTCGCTTTCGACAATCGGCACTTATGCATTTGTCAACAGCAGCAAGTTTGTGCCGGACGATCTGTCTCATATCAACACCATCTACGCCGGCGCGTTCCAAAGCGTCAATCTAAGCGGAACGCTCATCCTGGGAGATAATTTCACAAGAATCGACTTTGATGCCTTCCGCAACACCAAGGTTTCGGAAGTGGTAATAGATCACACCCCGGAGACCATTGGAACCGGATTGTTCCTCAACTGTACTAGTTTGCAGGAGGTATCTTTCAGTGACGATATTGAAATCCCCTCTTACATGTTCCAAAGCTGTACCAGTCTTAGTACGCTGAATTACAATGCCGATGTCAGCAGCATAGGGGAGGCTGCATTCGACCATTGCACTTCGATGACTTCGCTGACTCTCCCATCGTCGCTGACGACCATCGGGAAAGATGCCTTCAGCTATTGCACGGGGATTGAGACCATCGTTTTCCCGGACAATGTCTCATATATCGGCAGAGGAGCATTTGCGCACTGTACTTCGCTTGAAGAACTGAATCTGCCGTCCGGACTTGCCACCCTGTATGAAAGGGAGAATTTCGCAGCCTGCACATCGCTTACTACAGTCCATTTCCCTGTTAATGAGACCTTCCATACCATTCCCTATCTCTGCTTCGACGGATGCACGAACCTGGTTTCTGCGGACATCCCGGCAAATGTGACCAACATAAGCCAACTGGCCTTCCGGAACTGCGGTTTCACCGAGCTCCCGGAAGGATGGGGAAGGAAGTCCATCACTTATGGGGACCAACCATTCAATGGATGCCCGATAATCTCCATTACTTTCCCGGACGACTGGACGTCCATCCCGAATAATTTCTGCTGGGGATGGAAAAGCCTGCGGGAAGTGCATTTCGGATCGGGAGTGACTTCGGTCGGAAGCAGCGCTTTCCGCGAGTGCACCGCGCTTACAGACGGGGCCAAAGTGGTAATCCCCGCCAATGTGAACTCCATAGGAAGTCACTGCTTCTACCAGAGTGGTCTCACCAGCCTGCCTTCAGGCATCAACCGTGCTGATATCACCTTAGAAAGCTATGTCTTTGCAAAGTGTCATTTTGCTTCGGTGGATGTTTCCAATTGGACAACCATACCTCAAGGTTGCTTCAGCGAATGCAGTTCTTTAACCAGTGCAGTATTCGGCAGCTCCCTTACATCTATCAAATCCTATGCATTCTCCAACTGTTCCTTGTTAGACACCGTCTCACCGCTGCCGGCTTCTCTAAACGATATGGGCAGTTATTGTTTCTCCGGGACCGCCCTGTCCGATATCCCGGCCGGCCTTCACGATTGTACTTTCGGGGAGCATATCTTTGAAGGGACTCCTATGACAAGCATCACGATGCCGGATGGGATGACTACCGTTCCTGCCTATATGTTCGCCAGCTGCGCCAGTCTCACAACGGTCGATCTCAACGATGTCACGACCCTTGGGAATTTCGCTTTCAGTGGTTGCAGCCTCCTGAATTCCGTAACGGCTCCCGAAGTCGTCACTGTAGGGGAGAATGCCTTCTACCGCAACCATGCGCTGGTATCCATCGAATTGCCGTCGGTCGTGACCGTCAAGAGCAACGCTTTCAACGAGAGCTCGCATCTGGAGACCGTCGATCTCGGCACGCACATCGCCACCCTTGGACAGGATTGCTTCAATAACATCCAGACCATGCAGGCGGTTTATATCCGCAATGGTGCGGCGATTGTCTCGCTCTCAACACGCTTTACCAGTTATCCCGCCCACCCGAAACCGTTGATTTATGTCCCGGAAGGGCTGCTGGATTCTTATAAGGGTGCTGCCGGCTGGAGCAATTACAGGGAGTATTTCCGCGGTCTTGACATAGTAGTTTCGCTGCCTCCAGTCACCTCGATGCAACTCGGCGATGGCAGCGTGCCGTACTACAGCATCCCCGGCATCATAAATGCCCTTTGCGACAACGGCGGGACCCTGACCTTCCTTGCCGACAACACCGTCGATCTGACCTTTACCGGTACGGCGACCGGGGTGGTCGACATGAACGGACACAGCCAGAACAAGGTTTTCTGGATGCAGAACACAGGCGGAAGCATCACTGTCCGCAACGGCACCTTCACCCAGACCGGCGACTGCTTCGACGGCAAGACGGGCTTTGCCGATGGATATGGCGGAACCGTGATTCTGGAAAATATGACCGTGAAGGGAACCCTGTGGACAGACAGCCACCCCTACATTATCCGCAGCGGTGACTATAACCAGATCAGGAACATGAAGAAAAACGATGTCACCTCCGATGGCTCCGGAACGGTTACCATCGAAGGCGGCACCTTCAAAAGCTTCTATAATTACTCGAGCAGCGGCTGGACCTACGGGGACTATTATATCTCTGGCGGAAAGTTTGCTTTCGACCCTAGAACTGCAACCAACGTCACAATAGTTGCGGGCCACTCCGTAGTGCCCAATACCGATGGCGACAGTGCGACATTCCCATATAAGGTAGTCGCCGACTAGAACTACTTCGCCGGGCGGGTGTAACCGTCGGCCGTTGCCTTCTTGTTAACCCTGTCGATACGGGACTGAGTGTCAGGATGGGAGGAGAAGAGGTTGGCGATGGAACTTATCTGGGTGGGAGTTCCGGATTCGGACTTGCTCATCAGCTTCTCGAACGCCATGGCCATGTAGTAGGGGTTCTTGTTTGCTCCCTTCAGGAATTCATATCCGAAATCATCCGCCTCGGTCTCCTGCTTGCGGGAGTATTTGGCGTTTATCATCTGCTCTCCAAGCTGGCCGAGCACGCTGTCGGTGAGGGCGGCGGCCATGTTTCCGGTAGATGCTATCACGTCCATCGCCGCGGAGGCGTAGAGGCTCATCTTGTAGGCGTTGAGGGTGTGCTTGAGGGCCACGTGGCCTACCTCATGGCCGATTACTCCGAGGGCTTCGTGATCCGTCATCACGTCCAGAAGGCCGGTGTAGACACGCACGTTGCCGTCAGCGCAGGCGAAGGCGTTCACCTCGTCGTTCTTGTAAACCTTGAAGGTCAGGGGCGTGCCGTCTACGTCGGTGAGGCCCTTGGTAATGCGGTTGAGGCGGGTCACATAGTTGCCGCTGGTCACTATCTGGCTTTCAGCGTCGAGCTGTGCCACGGACTGGGAAACATATCCGAGGATATCGTTGTCGGTGATGGCCATGGCCTGCAGGATCTTGGCACCGCTCTGGCTCAGGCGGGCCTGGTTGAGGGATGCGCAGGAGGTCATGCCGAGCGCAACCGCGAGGATAAAGAGGAGACGTTTCATGTTTTAGCGTATTAACAGATAGCAAATATAATAAAAAATGACATAATGGCACTGGAATGCTATTTGTCTTTTCTGTCGACGAAAAAGGAGACAAGTACTATGGAAAACAAATACGAATTCCTCAGCAAATACGCCATCGACCTCAACGAGGCCGCGGCAAAGGGCAAGCTCGACCCGGTGATCGGGCGCGACGACGAGATCCGTCGCGTGCTGCAGATACTGAGCCGGCGTACCAAGAACAACCCCATCCTGGTTGGCGAACCGGGCGTGGGCAAGACAGCCATATCCGAAGGCATCGCCACCAAGATAATCAACGGCCAGGTGCCGGAAAACCTCAAGTCCAAGAAGGTCTATTCCCTTGATATGGGCGCACTTATCGCAGGCGCGAAATATCAGGGCGAGTTCGAGGAGCGCCTGAAGGGAGTGGTGAAGGAAGTGGTCGAGAGCGAGGGCGAGATCATCCTCTTCATCGACGAGATCCACACCCTGGTCGGGGCCGGCAGGTCCTCCGGCGCGATGGACGCATCCAACATCCTGAAGCCTGCGCTTGCGCGAGGCGAACTCCGTACCATCGGCTCTACCACCCTCGACGAGTACCAGAAGTACTTCGAGCAGGACAAGGCCCTGGAGCGCCGTTTCCAGAAGGTGATGGTGGATGAACCTTCGCCCGCCGAGAGCATAGCCATCCTCCGCGGCCTGAAGGAGAAATACGAGAATCACCACAAGGTGCGCATCGAGGATGACGCCCTCATCGCGGCCGTGAACCTCAGCCACCGCTACATCAACAACCGTTTCCTCCCGGACAAGGCCATCGACCTGGTGGATGAGGCGGCTTCCAAGCTGCGCCTGGAGATGAATTCGGTGCCGGAGCCCATCGACGACCTGAACTCCCGCATCCGCCAGCTGGAGATAGAGAAGGAGGCGGTGAAGCGCGAGAGCACCTCGCTTAAGGCGGAGAAGATAGATTCCGAGTTGACGGAACTGAAGGCGAAGCGCGAGGAGCTGATGAAGCGTTGGGATTCCGAGAAGTCCATCGTTGCCGACCTGCAGAAAGCCCGGCAGGAGATAGAGGACTGCGAGAACGAGGCCCGCATCGCCGAGCGCCAGGGCAACTACGGCAAGGTGGCTGAACTGCGCTACGGCAGGATCGCCCAGGCCCGCGCCCGAATCGAGGAGCTCTCCGCCAAGCAGGCCGCCATCAAGAATCCTATTATAAATGAGGCGGTTACGCCCGAGGATATCGCCGAGGTCGTGGCCCGCTGGACGGGCATCCCCGTGAACCGTATGCTGGAGAGCGAGAAGGAGAAGCTGCTGCGCATGGAAAGCGAGTTGCACAAGCGCGTGGTGGGCCAGGACAAGGCCATCGCCGCCGTGTCCGACGCAGTCCGCCGCAGCCGCGCAGGCCTCTCGAACGAGCATCGGCCGATAGGCTCATTCCTCTTCCTTGGCACCACCGGCGTGGGCAAGACCGAGCTGGCGAAGGCCCTGGCTGAGTTCCTCTTCAACGACGAGACGATGATGACCCGTATCGACATGAGCGAGTACCAGGAATCCCATACGGTGAGCCGCCTGATAGGCGCGCCTCCCGGATATGTGGGTTACGATGAGGGCGGCCAGCTGACAGAGGCCGTACGCCGCAAGCCCTATTCCGTGATCCTGCTGGACGAGATCGAGAAGGCCCACCCGGACGTGTTCAACATCCTCCTGCAGGTGCTGGACGACGGCCGCCTGACGGATAACAAGGGCCGCACGGTGGACTTCAAGAACACCATCCTCATCATGACCTCCAACCTCAAGGAGGAGGAACTGCGCCTGCGCATGAGGCCGGAATTCCTGAACAGGATAGACGAGATCGTGGTGTTCGATGCGCTCACGCACGAGAATATTAGGGAAATCGTGCACATCCAGATGGGTATTCTGCAGAAGAAACTCGAAGAGGATAACGTTGCCCTCACTTACACCAAGGCCTTCGAAGACGACATGGTCGAAAACGGCTATGACCCCGTCTTCGGCGCCCGCCCCGTCAAGCGCTTGATCCAGCGCGAGCTGGTGAACAAGCTCGCCCGCGAGATCCTGGAAGGCAAGATTCGAAAAGATTCCGCCATCGAAGTAGACAGTGCGGGTGGGGAGACGGTGCTGAGGAATAGATAAAAAAAAAGGAGGTTGCTTACTCAGCAGTCTCCTTTTTTAGGACTATTAAATAAAGGTTTTATTTCCTTGTGAATGTCATTCCAGTTGCCGCGCTATCTCCAGGGTTGGCTTGATAGACTCTGGTATAGGTGCTGTTTAGCCCAGTTGCCGAAGCGTCTGAAGCGGTAACCAAACTAATGGCAACGACATAGTATGTTTTGCTGCTTTTTTTCAGGGTCTTTGCATTGGAAGAATTGTATGTCAGTTTGTTGAAATCTGCAGAACAACTAATCCAGAGCCTGAAATAATTGTTGGCATCGCAAACAGGATTAGGAGCAAAATCCCACCCTATGCCTTTGGAAACGAATCCGCCGCCCAAACCAGGAAGGGCGGTCATGTGAGATTTACCACTAACAGGCGCCGTGAGCTCTTGTGCGGACGTGCCATCGAACATGATTCCGAATTTGCACATTTTTGCAGTGTAATCAATATCCACGATCGCATCAAGAATATAATTGTCGTATAATCCTGAAATACCAATATTGTTCGTTAAACCATCGGGTGCAGATACATTATAAGGGTTTGTAAATGTAACATCGGTATTATCGTTGGCAACGCTAGGACCGAATTTCTTACTGTTAATGGTCCAAGTTCCCTTGAAATCGGCCGCAGAAATCTGAGTGATTTTAACAGTTTTTCCGGAATCAAAAGTAAGAGTTTCGATTCTAGGCAAATTTGTATCATTAGCCGTCCAGCTGATAACGCCAGTAGTACTATTATAAGATAACCAGGAGGGAATAGAAGAATATGACTCCCCACTATTAAATGTGACAGAGCCTGCCGCATCCGTTGTCCATTTGTCAATGCTGTCAAATGCAAGAGTGCGGGCTACCCTATACACTTTGCCTGCAGAGATGCTTGATGCGGCATTGAAGACTACGGAACATTTTACCCCATCAACATCTCCAGTAATCGTGGCGCCATCAAACACGCTATTTTCCCAGACGGTAATATATGCAGTTGCGACTTGTCCGGATACGGATGCCGGGTGGAAGGTTATCGCTCCTTTGGTGCTTGAACCTCCGGGATTTCCCCATGAAATATGAACTTTATTGTAAACATCTTCGTCGTACAACGTAATGGTTGTATGCTCGTCAGCTGTAGGAGTAACCCCGTCAGGGAAGGTAAGTTCTACTTTGAGAACGCTGGTTTTGTATGCGAAAGAAATATGGGCGATTTTGTCACCTGTTCCAGGATCCGTGGTCATGCTGGATACTTCCGTGCCGCCTACAATAACATGTAACAGATTTGCGTCTGCCAGTTGACCGGATTGGTTCCGAAGATCGCAAAAAGTGGGGGTTGAATTATACGATATCGGCGTCACGTTGTTGTCCAGATAGAAGAAAATATCTGTTGCATCAGCAGGAATGGTCTTGCAATCGGACTCAAATGATGCACTCTTATGATCAAGAGAAAGAGTGGACTCGTCTAATGACATGAACATTCTGTCTTTTTCTTCATCCGAAGTGTTTATGTACTTCAACTGTGTGGCCCCATTTTTAAAATAGCCCCACAAATGATCGGTTTTATCTTGGAAAGTAAGGGAATATCCTCCGGCTCCATTATCAGTAAAAGTGAGCTTAGTTGTGGGGGCGGAAGCTTTTACAATCAGTTTTCCTCCTTCAGGGGAAACACTCTCATTATTAGTTGGTTCTTTGGTGCAGGAAACAAGAGCTGCAGCAATAGCAAATGCTATAAAAATTCTTTTTGTCATAGCTTTGTCCTCCAAATTAAAGATCACCACCAAATTCAAGATCCAGGTCGGTTCCCAAATCTACTTCAGGATCGACAAGACCACTTTGGCACAAAGGCCCGGAAACATTGATGCGAATCGCCTCACAAGTAGGTGATTCATAAGGACTTACGCCCCCCCCCCCGTCAAGAATTCGGGGGTAAAACTGATTTTTGTGTTAACCATGTTATTAATGTTAATTGGTTGTCATTCAGCGTTT
>JAEENZ010000078.1 GCA_016283985.1 Bacteroidales bacterium
ATTCGCTGTAGCCGTAGTTTGGCTTGAGGTTGCTGCCGCTGCCTTTGTCAACCGTCCAGTTGTCGATGTACCAGCCATAGCAGTCACCGGTCTTCTTCTGGTTGCCGGGGCACTGGTAGGGCTTCACATCGCCGACGTAGTTGTAGGAGGCCTGATGCCACGGCGTGGCCTCATGGACGTTGGAGGAGGTGCCGCCGCTGATGCGGTGGAGGCCCCAGTTCCAGTACGGAATATGGTCTTCGTTGTCCGTCTTGTACATCATCAGACCTGTGGCGATCTGCTTGCAGTTGGACGTGCAGGCGATGGTGCGGGCCTTCGAACGGGCCTTCGACAGCGCGGGCAGCAGCATGGCCGCCAGAATCGCGATGATCGCGATGACCACCAACAGCTCAATCAACGTAAAACTCAATACGCGTTTCATCTTGGTTTCCTTTCTTTTTCCTTTTGTTTAATTGTTTTTGACCACTGGCATTTTGACGTATGCCCTGTCATCAATATAATCTTAATATTGATAAATTTCAATTCACATCGATAGTTTTTTCTTTAATGCAAATCGAGTAGGAGGTAGGCGATTATTTCGCCTACCGTCCTCTCACACCACCGTGCGTACCGTTCGGTACACGGCGGTTTCCCAGTTTACGCAACGTGCACAGACCGATAGTAGGTACTGAAGTACTCGAAGCCAGCTCTTTGCAGTCTGTCGTTGGGCAGTGCCCGGCTAATTTCGTAGCACTTTGCAGTATGCCACACGCCTTTCCTGCTGGCGGCTATCTTCTTAGCGTCATCTTCGGATAGTCCCAAGGTTATCAGATTCCTGTATTTCGTACTGTACCTCTTCCATCTCTTCAGAAAGACCATCCTGATGCGTCTCCGCATCCATTCGTCTGTCCTTTCCGTCAGATTTGCCATGTCCGCAAGTTTGAAGTAGTTCACCCATCCTTGCACAAAGAGACGCTGGGCTTTCGTCCATTCCTCCTTTGTCCGCAGTCTCCTGCGGTCGGTGAGCTCCCTTACCTTCGCCTGCATCTTGGCGACGGATTTGGCGTGCACCCTCATGCCGAAACCTTTCTTCCCCTTGTAGAACCCGTATCCGAGAAACTTTATCTTTCCCGCATACGCCACGACCGTCTTCTCCCTGTTCACTTTAAGGAAGAGTTTTCCCTCTATGAACGGTATGATGTGTTCCAGCGTCTGCCGCGCGCTTGCCTTGCTTTTGCAGAAAATGACCATGTCGTCCGCATAGCGGACGAATCGGTGTCCTCTCCGCTCAAGCTCGTGGTCGAGTTCGTTCAGGATGATGTTCGCGCAGAGCGGGCTCAGCGGCCCCCCCTGCGGAACTCCCACCGTCGTTTCCTCGAACCTTCCGCATGTCACGACGCCCGCACGGAGGTATTTGGATATGAGCGAAACGACCCGCCCGTCCTTTACCGTCCTCGCCAGCACCTCGAGAAGCTTGCTCTGGTTCACGGTGTCGAAGAACTTCTCCAAGTCCATGTCCACCGTCCACACATACCCTGCGTCGAGGTATTCCTGACATTTGCGGATTGCATCGTGCGCTCCCCGTTTCGGTCTGAAACCGTAGCTTGAGTCCGCAAACTGCGGTTCATACATCGGCGTGAGAACCTGCGCAATCGCCTGCTGAATCACCCTGTCAACGGCCGTGGGGATTCCGAGCTGGCGCATTTTGCCGTTGTCCTTCGGGATTTCCACCCGCCGGACCGGGCATGGCATGTACCTGCCATCAAGCAGGTCGCGCACGATTTCACCACCGTGAAGTTTGAGGTACGGCAGAAGTCCATCCACCGTCATCCTGTCCACTCCGCCACAGCCCCTGTTCCTCCTGACTTTCTTGTAGGCGGCGTTCAGGTTCAGCGGGTTGATGATGTCTTCGAGCGTTCCCATACTTTTGTCTGTCGGCGTCGACGATGTTGTTTTCGGTCGTCCAGTCACCAATAAGCGCTCCGCAGTGCTCTTCGTGTTCCGCACTATCCCTTCCGCGGCAGCCACCGTTCCACGGTGTTTTGTGCTTTCCTATGCTCGGTTTCCGGCAACGTTCATTGACTTTCGTCTCCTGAGATTCAGCCCTTCATCCGCCCGTCGACGAACGGACTACTATGGCTTCTGCTGACTTCTTGCAGTTCGTTGTTACTGCGGCTTGCGAACTCAATCTACCACCGCCTGCAAGACCTCCCCTGGTACTCACACGTTCCTTCTCCCCGTGCAACTGTCTCATCTACTGGCGACGATTCCGTACAGCTATCGGACGTAAGGTTGTTTGGCACCCTTGTCCTCGACGCCTGCCTTATGAGATTCCTGTTCGTCAGTTCAGGGATTTGCCTCCACCTTCCTTCAGATTCCACCTCGCGATGGACACCCTTGGTGTTCGGCTATATCCTTCCCGCTGTCGGGCGGATTCGGGACTTTCACCCGTTGGAACGTGCGCTCGCAGGGCGCACCAAAAAAGGAGGGACACGCAAAAGCGC
>JAEENZ010000079.1 GCA_016283985.1 Bacteroidales bacterium
GGCCGATTGTTTTTGAACAGATGCCCTTGAGGCCCCTGTAGGCCACTTTCTCCGATTCCATCGCCCTGGTGATATATTCTTGCATGATGTCTATGTATGCGGGAAGGTAAACCAGTTCGTCGCCCCCGGTCATTACCGCAGGGGCGATGGGGATGCGCACCACGTCGAAGCCCTGCTTGAGCTGGTCCTCGTTTTCGGGATTGCCGCCTTTGGTCAGGGTCATGTAAGTGAAATCGTTGTCGAAGGTGAAGCGGACGAAATAATAAAGGTCGGTGTTGCGGTCTCTGTTATAGTCCGCTACGGAGCAAAATTCATAGGGGGATACCATCCAGCGGCTGGATATTTCCTCCTTCAGCACTATGTCGAACATCTGCCCTCCGGTGAGAACGACGCGCGTCGTGCGGGACGGGAAATCCTCCAGTCGGGCCCTCCGGGTGTAGACCCTGCCCTCGCCGTAGGCGCATATCTGGCAGAACGCCAGCAATGCAATCACCAAATATTTTCTTAACATCGCTCTCACGGAGGCAAATTTACACTTTATTTTATTATTTTTGTAAACTATGAGTGAGTATATAGTTTCTGCACGCAAGTACCGTCCGGATTCTTTCGAAACACTGATCGGACAGGACAATATAGCCAGGACGCTCAAGAATTCCATTCTTAGGGGTCAGCTGGCGCACGCCTATCTGTTCTGCGGCCCGAGGGGCGTCGGCAAGACCAGCACGGCACGTATCTTCGCAAAAACGATCAACTGCATGCATCCTTCTGCAAATATGGAGCCATGCGGCAAGTGCGAATCCTGCGTGTCGTTCGCGGAGGGCAGGTCATATTGCATCTATGAGCTCGACGCCGCCTCTAACAACAGCGTCGAAGATATCAAGACCCTGATGGAGAAGGTGCAGATTCCTCCTCAGGTCGGAAACTATAGCGTCTACATCATCGACGAGGTTCACATGCTCAGCCAGGCGGCCTTCAACGCCTTCCTCAAAACCCTTGAGGAACCCCCGTCATACGCCATCTTCATCCTCTGCACCACCGAGAAGCACAAGGTGCTCCCCACCATCCTTTCCCGCTGCCAGACCTACGACTTCAACCGCATCGGCATCTCCGACATGGTTCGCAACCTGCGCGGCATCGCTGATAAAGAAGGGGTGAAGGTGGATGATGAATCCCTGCACGTGATAGCCCAGAAGGCGGATGGCGCCATGCGCGACGCCTTGACGATCTTCGACCAGACGGTGGCTTTCTGCGGCAACGACATTCATTATGCCGACGTGATCCGCAACCTCGGCGTGCTGGACTACGACTACAGTTTCAAGCTGGTTGACAATTTCCTCGCGAAGGATTATGCATCCGCCCTGCTTGGTTTCGACGACATACTTTCCAAGGGCTTCAACGCCCTGCATTTCGTATCCGCTCTGGGCGAGCACTTCCGCAACCTGCTGGTCGCCCGCACGGGTGGCCTGGATTCGCTCCTGGACCTGCCGGATTCCCTCAAGAACCGTTATCGCGAGCAGGCGGCCAAGTGCAGCCTGAAGTTCATCTATGAGGCTCTGGGAATAACCACCGCATGCGAGGCCGGCTACAAGGCCAGCACCAATCAGCGGCTGCACATCGAGTATGCCCTCATGAAGTTGGCTTTCCTCGGCGGCCTGCCGGAATCGGCCGGAGTGGTTGCGCCTGCTCCTGTGGCCGCGGCTCCGGCTTCTACTACGGCCGTGGCGGCTAAACCATTGAATGCCAACAATAAAGCCACTTCCCTCCCTCCGGAAAACAAGGGGGAGACAATAGCTCAAAATACTGAGAGTCAGCAAGATAGCCGCCACGCGTCCGATGAGCCGATGGAACTGCTGGACATGGACGACATGGAAGCGGTGCCACAAACGCTGGCAAAGCAGTCGGAAGAACAAGTTCCGTCAGCAGAACCGGCTCCGGCGGCGGAACCTGCGGAAACGCCGGCCGCACCCAAGCGTAGCAGTCGTGCCAAAAAAGTTATGTCCGGCCTTTTGTCTGACGACGATGAATCCGGAGCGGGCGTATCCCCTTCCGGAGCATTTTCCCGGAACGGGTTGCGGAGCAACGCGGAGGAAGGGGATGACCCCGCTCATGACCAACTCCCGACAGACGATAAGATCCGCGAAAAATGGCCCGAATTGGTGAAGGAATGCGCTGCGGGGAAACCTCGTCTGGAGAATGCCCTGGCGAACGCCGCCCTCAGTTTCGAGGAGGGCGACGGCTTCAAGACCGTTAGTTTCGAGGTGACCAACGAGGCCCAGAAGAAGTGGATAGAGAACGGACTGCTCCGCACCATGGAGAACAGTTTCGCCCGAATCCTCGGAAACGGAAAGGTGCGCCTGGGCATCACGGTAAAGCCTTCGGAAGAAATTGAGAAAAAAGTTTACATGCCTGCCGAAAAGGCACAGGAATTGATGAATACCAACCCCGAAGTCCTGCATTTGGTTAAGGACCTCGGACTTGATGCAAATTAGTTGAGCAAATGAAACTCCGCTGCGAAAATCTGGTAAAGAAATACGGCGTGCGCACCGTCGTGAAGGGTGTGTCGATGGAAGTCAACCAGGGCGAGATCGTCGGCTTCCTCGGCCCCAACGGTGCCGGCAAGACCACGAGCTTCTACATGATCACGGGCCAGATTGTGCCTAACGAGGGGCGCATCTTCATAGACGATGAGGAACTCACGGGTCTGCCGATGTTCAAGCGCGCCCAGAAGGGCGTTGGATATCTCCCGCAGGAAGCTTCCGTCTTCCGTCGCATGAGCGTGGAAGACAACATCCTCTCCGTTATGGAGATGACCGGCATGAGCAAGGCCGCCCGCAAGGAAAGGATGGAGCAGCTGATAAGCGAATTCAACCTTACCAAGGTGCGCAAGAACCTTGGAATCCAGCTCTCCGGAGGTGAGCGGCGCCGTTGCGAGATTGCCCGTGCGCTGGCCATCGACCCCAAGTTCATCCTGCTGGACGAACCTTTCGCGGGCGTCGACCCCATCGCCGTGGAGGATATACAGTACATCATCGCCAAGCTGAAATACCGCAACATCGGCGTAATCATCACCGACCATAACGTCGGCGAGACCCTCGCCATCACCGACCGGGCATACCTGCTCTACGAGGGAACCATCCTCCAGCAGGGCACTCCAGAGGCCCTGGCGGGCGATGAGGACGTGCGTACCAAGTATCTGGGTTCGGGCTTCGTGCTCAAGCGCTCCGTCTCGGTTGAGCGTGCCCAGAGGGAGCATGCCGAGCTGCTCGCTGCACAGAAAAAGGAGGAACAGGAATGAGAATACTTGTAGTTGACGACGAGCGGGCCATTCGCAACTCGCTGAAAGAAATCCTTGGAGACGAGGGTTACGACGTGGACCTTGCCGAAGACGGCGCCCAGGGAATAGACGCCCTCGGCAAAGAGCACTACGACGTGGTGTTCTGCGATATCAAGATGCCCGTGAAGGACGGTGGAGAGGTGCTGGATTACGTTCGTGACGAAGGCATCGATTCGGCCGTCATCATGATTACCGGTCACGGCGATATCGAAACCGCCGTGGAATTCATCAAGAAGGGAGCCTTCGACTTCATACAGAAGCCCCTGGACCTGAACCGCATCCTGATTACGGTAAAGAACGCCGCCGAGCGCACCACGCTCGTCAAAGATAATAAGGTGCTGAAGAAGAAGGTCTACGGACAGCAGATGGTGGGTTCGTCCGCCGCCCTTCAGCAGATCAGGGACATGATAGCGAAGGTGGCTCCCACCGATGCGCGCGTGCTCATAACCGGCGCCAACGGCACTGGAAAGGAGCTCGTGGCGCGCAGCCTCCATCAGCAGAGCGCCCGCAGCGCTATGCCCTACATAGAGGTCAACTGCGCCGCCATCCCTTCGGAACTTATAGAAAGTGAACTCTTCGGGCACGAAAAGGGCTCTTTCACTTCCGCCATCAAGCAGCATAAGGGCAAGTTCGAGCAGGCGGACGGCGGCACGCTGTTCCTCGACGAGATTGGGGACATGTCGCTCGCCGCACAGGCCAAGGTGCTGCGCGTGCTGCAGGAAAAGAAGCTGTCCCGCGTGGGTTCCGACAAGGACATCCAGGTGGACGTGCGAGTGATCGCCGCCACCAACAAGGATTTGCTTAAGGAGATAGAGGAGAAGCGCTTCCGCGAAGACCTCTACCACCGCTTGAGCGTCATAGTGGTGAAAGTCCCCACGCTCGATGAGCGCAAGGAGGACATCCCCGAGCTTGTCGATTACTTCGTGGAGCAGGTGTGCGCCGAGAGCGGAAAGGGTAAGGTACCCTTCAGCCCGGATGCAATCAAGTTGCTCCAGGAGAGGCACTGGCCCGGCAACATCCGCGAACTCCGCAACGTGGTGGAGCGCTTGCTCATCCTGGGCGGTAACCCGGTTTCCGCAAAAGATATAAAAGATTTCGTATGATAGCAGTACCCGACATCATCATCGCCGTGGACGGATGGTCCTCCACCGGCAAAAGCACTTTCGCAAAGCTTGTGGCCAAACAATTCGGATTCCTTTATCTGGATTCCGGCGCAATGTACAGGGGAGTGACCCTGCTTGCCATGGAGAAGGGCCTGATCGGCCCTGATGGCATTGATGAGCCCGGGCTCAAGGCGGCCCTGGATGAAGGTTTCGACCTTCATTTCGAGCGTCCCGACGACGGCGCCACACGCCTTTTCAGCGGCGAGCGCGACATCGAAAAGGAAATCCGCACCATGGAAGTATCCTCGTATGTGAGCCCCATCTCGGCCGTGCCTTTCGTGCGCAGTTGGGTAGATGAGCGCCTGCATGCGTTCAGCATCAAGGGCCGCGTAATCATGGACGGCCGCGACATCGGCACCACCGTTTTCCCTGCTGCGGAACTCAAGATCTTCATGACCGCGAGCGATGAGGTGCGCGCCCAGCGCCGTTTCGATGAACTCCAGATGAAGGGCACTCCTGCCACCATGGAAGAGGTGATGAAGAACCTGAAGGAGCGCGACTACATCGATTCGCACCGTGCAACCTCGCCTCTCAAGAGGGCTGACGATGCTTTCGAGCTGGACAATTCCGACATGAACCTACACGAGGAACTGGTTTGGATCCAGGGCCTGATGCAGGGCAAGTTCGGCATTCTTGGCTGATGACCGTAGAAATAGATAGGAATTCCGGTTTCTGCAAGGGGGTGATCCGGGCCATAGACGGCGCGGAGAGGTTGCTTGCGGAGGGCGGGGTTCTGTATTCTCTTGGGGCGATAGTCCATAATGAAGCGGAACTTGCGAGGCTTCGCGAAAAAGGCCTGATCACATTGCAGTCTTTGGATGCTGCGCCGGGGGCGTTACTGATCCGCGCGCACGGAGAACCGCCCCAGACTTACCGCCTGGCGCGGGAGAAGGGATTCGCGGTGGTGGACTTCACGTGCCCGGTGGTGCTGAACATACAGAAAAGCATCCGCGAGGCGTGGCGGAAGGGGCGGCCCGACGGGCAGATAGTCATCTTCGGAAAGATAGGCCATGCGGAAGTGCTGGGCCTCGTGGGACAGGTGGACGGAAAGGCCGTGGTGGTGGAAAGCCTTGCCCAATTGAAAGATGCGATCTCGTCGGGGGCAGTCGATGTTACCCGCCGGCTGGATATATTTTCGCAGACCACGAAGAGCCCTGTCGAATATGAAGAACTGTGCGCGTATCTTTCCGGCCGCATGGCCTCGGAGGGACTCCTGACGGTACATAACACCATCTGCCGCCAGGTGGCCTCCCGCCACAGGGAACTGTCGGATTTCGCCCGCGGACACGATGTGGTAGTGTTCGTTGCGGGGCGGGAGAGTTCGAATGGCAAAGTCCTGAGTGAACTATGCAAAAGCGTAAATCCGCGTACGTACAACATAGGTTCGGCTTCCGAACTGGATTCTTCCTGGTTCGGAGCGGATGATTCCGTAGGAGTGTGCGGAGCCACGTCCACGCCCAAGTGGCTGCTGGAAGAAGTGGCCGTGGCAATCAAAAATTTGCATTAGTCCGGCAGAATCCTTATTTTTGCATGTTATATTTGAAATTGATTAACAGATATTTATATGGCAACAACAGCTGATTTCAAGAACGGCCTCTACCTCAATTTCAACGGTAAGCCTTGCATGATCGTATGGTTCCAGCATGTCAAACCCGGCAAGGGCCCCGCTTTCGTGAAGACTAAGCTCCGCAACCTCGAGAACGGCCGCATCCTCGAAAATACTTTCACCGCCGGTGCAAAGATCGAGACCATCAATGTCGAACGTCGTCCCTATCAGTTTCTTTATGGCGACGAGGACGGCTTCAACTTCATGCACGAAGAGACCTACGAGCAGATCCACCTTCCCCACGACGTGGTTGAGAATTCCGACCTCATGAAGGAAGGCCAGCACGTGGAGATGATGTTCGTGGCAGATGAAGAGCGCTGCCTTACCTGCGAACTTCCCACCTACGTGACCCTCGAGGTTACTTACGCCGAGCCTGCTGTGAAGGGCAACACCGCATCCACCTCCGCCCTCAAGGAAGTCACCCTCGAGACCGGAGCGAAGATCATGGTTCCCCTCTTCATCAACCAGGGCGACGTGATCACGGTGAACACCACCGACCGCAGCTACGGCCAGCGCGTGTAACTTCACCGTTTTGGCGCAAATTTTGCAAAACTGACAGGACGTATGCAATTCAGGTTCAAGACATTCATTGCAGCGTCCTGTTTTCTTTTAGCCACTTTTGGAGCGAAGGCCCAAAGCGGGAGTTACGACGTATTCGTGCCCATCTCCAAATATCTGGCACAGGGTAACGCGGAGGCCCTTTCGGCTTGGTTCTCAGACAATCTCGACATCACCGTCCTGCAGAAAGGAGGCAATTCCAGCAAGGTGCAGGCAAAGCAGATAGTCTCCGGTTTCTTCAATTCGCATACTCCCCGTTCGTTCGAGGTTACTTACACGGCCGGCCGGGCCAACATGAAATATGCGGTCGGCAACCTGAGTGCCGGAGGCGAAACCTATCTGGTGACCATTTTCGTGTACTGTACGGACGACAAGAACCAGATCCAGCAATTCAAGATTGAACGTGTCCAATAGATGAAACTTACGCTGGTCACAGTCGGCAAGACGGACGTGCCGTGGGTACGGGAAGGGCTGCAGTTATATGCGGCCCGTCTTCAGCATTATGTGCGCTTCGAAATCAAGGAGATACCGGAGTTGAAAAATGCCGGATCGCTGAGCGAAGAGCAGATAAAGGAGAAGGAGGGCGCGCTGATCCTCAAGGAAACCGAAGGAACGGATATGATCCTTCTCGACGAACACGGCAAGGAATACCGTTCGCTGGAGTTCGCCAAGGATATCCAGAACCGGCTTAACCGCGGAGGAAGGGATATCAGTTTCGTAATAGGCGGGGCTTATGGATTCTCGCCCGACGTATATGCCAAGGCCGCGGGCAAACTGTCCCTCAGCAAGATGACCTTTTCGCACCAGATGGTGAGGGCCATCTTCGCCGAACAGCTTTACAGGGCGTTCACGATTATCAAGGGAGAACCTTATCACCACGAATGAAGACTCGCAGCATACGGGATATAATTGCAGGCTGCCTTCTGGCGGTCAGCATAATCCTTGCCTTGATGTCGAGTCTGGGCAGTTATCCCGCACGCCGCTCGGAAGTTGCCGCCCGCAGGATCGAGCGGAAGGTTAACAGGCGCATGGCGAAACTCGATGCCTATGTAGCCAAGGCTTTCGAGGTACCCAGGGAAGAGTGGATGGTACTCAAGGGCCTTCCGGAAGACATGGTCATCTACCGCTATGTGAACGATTCCCTTCAGAGTTGGTGCAACCGTTTCCCGGTGATGAACGACGATATCCAGACCGGGATGGTGCTGGACGCTATAACGAATCCGCGGTCTCCCGGAAAATCTCCCCTGGCCGGCATAGGAGAAGGGATCGGTTTCTACAATCTGGGGCCCAAATGGTATCTTGCCAAGGCGGTGGACAGCCTGAACGTGCGCATTATAGCCGGCCTTGAAATCGTAAACACGAACAGCGATGTCGTACGTCCATATACGGTGCAGCCCATATCCTACAGCGAGGGAAACGTCATCTGCGTAAAGGGCGAGCCGAAGTTCAAGATAGTGTATGAATCTACATACTCCGGCATTGCGGTGAACTCGGGGCTTCTCTTCGTGGCACTGATACTGATTGCCTTGAGCGGATTTATCTTTCTCTTCACAAAAGCCACGCTGGAGCGGTTCTGGGTGGCTTTCATCCCTATCCTTCCCTTGATGATAGCCCTGCAGTTCTGGGGCCGGGAAATTGGTAAGGATATCCCGCTTTTCTCTCCTACGGTGTATGCCGATTCGGGGGTTTTCTATTCCCTTGGAGCCCTGCTCAACTATCTGGTTGCCATACTGCTGTCGGTGAGTTTCCTGTACATCGTCCGCCGCGACGTATTCCGCCGTCTCCGCACAAGGAAACGGAGGATTCTGTGGTCGGTATTCATCAGCGTGGCAATAGTCGGTGTAATCGCCTATACGGTAACTGCGCTCAGGAGCATAGTGCTGAACTCCAATATCTCTCTGGAACTCTACAAGCTTGAGACTTTCTCGGTGGTAAGTGCGGTGATCATCTTCTCGTACATCCTCCTGCTGACGGCGGTGCTGATGCTCCTGCAGATGCTCACGCCGCTGGCGTCGCGCCGTCCGGCCATACGCATCATGCTGTCCCTGGCGGGAAGCCTGCTCTTCGTCTACATGACGGCGTCGCTTGGCCTGAAGAAGGAGGAGGCGAGCCTGGAAGTCTGGGCTCGCAGGCTGGCCGTCAGCCGTGACATCTCCCTTGAAATGCGGCTCCGGTCGGTCGAGGACCGCATCGCCGCAGACCCTATCATAGCATCCCTGTCAGTATTGGACAATGGCGGCGCCAGCATCAGCAACCGCCTGGAAGAGAGCTA
The DNA here is from genome assembly GCA_016283985.1 of Bacteroidales bacterium. Next base: position 8,934 of record JAEENZ010000079.1, read on the forward strand.
CATGCGCAGGATCATGCAGAACTACGACGTAACCGTTTCCCTGCGTCCAGAAGACATGGCGGTGATGAATTCCGCCGAGCCTATCTCTCCGGGGTCACGATTCTCGTTCGTGGACGCCGGCAACGGATTCGTGCGTTACGTGGGGATGTTTATCTACCGGATAAGCAATTACGGACTCAGCCGCGTGTTGATAAGCGTGGAGCAGAAAACGGACTGGAGATACAGCGGTTACGCCAGTATTATCGGCCCTACGCTACCGGGAGAGGTGCTGATTCCGGCAAATTACTCCTTCGCCCGCTACGACGACGGCCGGCTGCTGACCTTCAAGGGGAACTATGCTTATTCTGTCAAGATGCCGTCGAACTGGTCGCCGGCCTTCGCGCGCATGCAGAGGGGCGGCTGGCTGCACTTTATATATAAGGTGACTTCTACCGAGACGGTGGTCATCTCCCGGCCGGTCATCAAATGGGCCAACTATGTGATTTCCATCATCTTCATAGGCCTGCTGTGCTTCGTGTTCTTTACGCTGGTGTCCATGCGGAAAGCGCGCCGCAGGGCCTTCGGCGAGACTTATTTCCAGACCCGTATACGCCTGGTGGTTCTCACGTCCCTCGTGGCCACACTGGTAACCATGGCCGTGACGAGCGTGGCTGTCGTTTTCAACCGTAACGAGGTGAACCGCAACACGCTGATGAGCGAGAAGATCAATTCCATCCAGGCATCCATTTCGGCCAGGGTGAAAGGGGTTAAGACGGCTCAGGAACTCCGCACTCCGGAGATGATGCACTTGATAGGGGACGTGGGGAACAACACCAATTCCGACATCACCATCTACTCTCCGGAGGGAATGGTCCTTCTCTCCACGGCCCCGGACGTGTTCTACCAGATGATCGTGGAGCCGAGGATGGACCCGGAGGCTTACGTGTCCATCGTTCGCAACACGAGCCGCTATTTCATCCACAAGGAGAGAATAGGCCGCCACACCTTCTACAGCATGTATGCCCCGCTGATGGCGGAAGACGGCTCCGTGCTGGCCATCATTTCGGCGCCCTACACCGATGCCAGCTACGACTTCGAATCCTACGTCCTGAGCCATTCGCTGATGATCGTTTCGCTGTTCATCTTCCTGCTGCTCGTGGCCACCTTCATGGTCAGCCGGGTGCTGACGCTGATGTTCAAGCCCCTGGTGGAGATGGGTACCAAGATGAACGCCGCTGGCGAGGGAGAACTCGAACTCGAGACCATCGAATACCACAATACGGACGAGATATCCGGCCTTGTGAACGCCTACAACAGGATGGTGACTGAACTGAAGGAGAGTACGCGCAAGCTCGCCCAGGCCGAGCGCGACAAGGCATGGAGCGGCATGGCGCGCCAGGTCGCCCACGAGATCAAGAACCCTCTCACGCCGATGAAACTCCAGATCCAGCGTCTCATACGCCTCAAGAACAAGGGGGACGACAGCTGGCAGGACAAGTTCGACGAGATAAGCAGGATACTCCTGGACCACATCGACATCCTCACCGACACCGCCAACGAGTTCTCCACCTTCGCCAAGCTCTATACCCAGGAACCGGACGAGATCAACCTGTCCCGGATGCTTCAGGAGGAGATATCCATTTTCGACAACAGGGGAGACCTGAAGTTCGAATACATAGGCCTCGAGGACGTGAAGGTGATGGGCCCCAAGCCGCAGTTGACCCGCGTGTTCGTGAACCTGATCAATAACTCGGTGCAGGCCATGACCGAGTCCGGCAAGACGGACGGCACCGTGCGCATCAGCCTGCGCAATTCCATCACCGAGGGTTTCTACGACATAGTTTTCGAAGACAGCGGCCCCGGTGTGGCGGAAGAGAACGTCGACAAACTGTTCACACCCAACTTCACCACCAAGAACGGTGGCAGCGGTCTCGGCCTGGCCATCTCCCGGAGCGTGCTCGAGCGTTGCGGCGCAAGCATATCCTACAGCCGTTCTTTCGCCCTCGGAGGGGCCTGTTTCACGATTCTTTATCCAAAAGGATAATTTTTGAAAATCCCCGTTGATTTCTGCGCGCTTTTCGTTATATTTGTAGTATGAAGATAACGGAGGCTAAATTTGCAGGCAGCAGCACGAGGGTTTCCACCGGCCCCAGGCGTCAACTGCCCGAATTCGCTTTCATAGGGCGCTCCAACGTGGGCAAGAGCTCTCTCATCAACATGCTGACGGGCCGTAGCCGCCTGGCGATGACCTCTTCTACCCCCGGCAAGACCAAGGTCATCAACCATTTTATCATCAATGACAAGTGGTATCTGGTGGACCTCCCCGGATATGGCTACGCCAAGTTGAGCCAGAAGGCGCGTGCAGATCTTCAGCAGATAATACGGGGGTACGTCATGGAGTCGGAGAGTCTTGTCTGCCTTTTCGTGCTGGTGGATTCCCGCTTCGACATCACGAAATCGGACGTGGAGTTCCTGGCATGGCTTGGCGAAAACGGCGTGCCTTTCTCCATCATCTTCACGAAGTGCGACAAGCAGAGCGCCACGGCTACGGCCGCCCAGGTGGAAAAAGACAAGGCCATACTGCTTGAGCAGTGGGAGGAACTGCCACCCATGTTCACGAGCTCATCCGAAAAGAAGACAGGCAGGGAAGAGATACTGGATTACATTGAATCTTTATTATCAGATAAATAGTTAGTTATGCAACACGAACACAGAATGTTGGTTTTCAGCTGCAGGGCTTCGCAAGCTTTTGCAGAGCAGGTTGTAAAGTATCTTCAGGAAACCGGAGGAGCGGATGGAGAGCCCGTCGAACTCGGTGCGCTCGAGGTCGACCAGTTCAGTGACGGGGAGTTCCAGCCCTCTTTCAAAGACAGCGTCCGCGGCGCTACGGTGTTCCTTATCCAGAGCACCTTCCCTCCTACCGACCATCTGATGGAACTGCTCCTCTGCATCGATGCCGCCAAGCGCGCATCGGCAGACAAGGTCATCGCCGTCATCCCTTACTTCGGCTGGGCCCGTCAGGACCGCAAGGACCGTCCCCGCGTGAGCATCGGCGCCAAACTGGTGGCCAACCTGCTCCGTGCCGCCGGTGCCGACCGCATCATGACCTGCGACCTTCATGCCGACCAGATCCAGGGCTTCTTCGACATCCCCGTGGACCATATCTACGGCAGCAGCGTGTTCGTGAAAGCGATCTCCGAATCCACCAAGTTCAAGGATCTCGCCATCGCAGCCCCCGATATGGGCGGTGCAAAGCGTGCGAACGCCTACTCGAAGTTCTTCAGCAAACGCCGCGACTGCCCCGTCATCATCTGCCACAAGACCCGTGAGAAGGCCAACGTAGTGGCCGAAATTAAGGCCATAGGCGAGGTGGAAGGCAAGGACGTGGTGATAATGGACGATATGATAGATACCGCAGGCACCCTCTGCAAGGCTGCTGACGTGCTCAAGAAGATGGGGGCCAAGAGCGTCCGTGCGTGTGCTACCCATGGAGTACTTTCTGGCGGCGCCATTCAGCGTATCGCCGATTCCGCTCTTGATGAGGTCTTCATCACCGATACTATTCCTCATCCCGAGCTCGTCGACGATCCAAAGATCAAGGTGCTGAGCATCGCGCCCGTGTTCGCGACCATCATGCGCCGCGTGTATATGTACGAGCCGGTCAGCACCGAGTTCGAGATTAAGTAACCATGAAGGTTTTTCTTGCCGCTGCGATACTGGTGGGGCTCTGCGTGCTGCTCCTCAGCGTGGGCATACTGCTCAAGCGCGGGTTCCCCCAGTACGATGTCGGCAGTAACGAAAAGCTCAAAGCCCGCGGAATCACCTGCTACAAGGATGAAGACGCGGCCTTGCATCGGCCGAAGGCCTGTTCCGGGAACTTCTCGGACGCCTGCAAGGATTGTAATTTGTATAAAAGATGAACGGATTAGTAGCAATAGTGGGTAGGCCGAATGTCGGCAAAAGCACCCTGTTCAACCGCCTGGTGGGAATGCGCCAGGCGATTGTCGACGATACCGCGGGCGTTACCCGCGACCGCCATTACGGCAAAAGCGACTGGAACGGCCGGGAGTTTTCGGTAGTGGATACCGGCGGATATACCACCAACTCGGATGACGTCTTCGAAAGCGCCATCCGCCGCCAGGTGCAGATAGCCATCGACGAGGCCGACGTGGTTCTCTTCATGGTCGAGGCCGCCACGGGCATCACCGATTACGATTCCGAGATCGCGGACGTGCTCAGGCGTTCGAAGAAGCCGGTCATCCTTTGCGTGAACAAGGTGGATTCCGGGGAGAAGATGTACGATGCCTACGAGTTCTACGGGCTCGGCCTGGGCGAGGTCTATTCCATCTCCGCGGCCAACGGCAGCGGCACAGGGGACCTGCTGGATGCAGTGGTGAAGGCCCTTCCGGAGGAAACCGAAGCCGAGGACCCGTACGCCGGCCTGCCCCGCATCGCAATCGTGGGTAAGCCTAATGTGGGCAAATCCTCCATCACCAACGCCCTGCTGGGCGAGGAACGCAACATCGTGACCCCCGTCGCCGGCACCACCCGGGACTCCATCGAAACCCACTACAACAAGTTCGGGCATGAGTTCATGCTGGTGGATACCGCCGGCATCCGCCGCAAGGGTAAGGTGAACGAAGACCTGGAATTCTACTCCGTGATGCGTTCCATCCGCGCCATCGAGCACAGCGACGTTTGCGTGATGATGATAGACGCCACCACCGGAATGGAGGCGCAGGACATGAACATCTTCAACCTCATCATCCGCAACCGCAAGGCCTGCGTGCTGGTGGTTAACAAGTGGGACCTTTTCGTAAAGGATTCAAAGACCTTGAAGGAATACACCGCCGCGCTCAAGTCCCGACTTGCGCCGTTCGACGACGTGCCAATAATCTTCACATCCGTGGTCAAGATGCAACGCATCCAGGACGTGCTGGACGCCGTCGCCGAGGTGTATGCAAACTACTCGCAGAAGATACCGACGGCCCGCCTGAACGAGGCGCTGCTGCCCATAATCGAAGAGACTCCTCCGCCGGCATGGAAGGGCAAGTACGTGAAGATCAAGTACATTACCCAGTTGCCGACCAAGTTCCCTTCATTCGCATTCTTCTGCAATCTGCCCCAGTACATCAAGGAGCCATACAAGCGCTTCCTCGAGAATCAGCTCCGCGCGAACTTCAATCTCACCGGCTGCCCGGTGCAGATATTCTGTAGACAGAAATAGTCCATGACCAGGCAGGAAATAACCCTGCTGGAACTGCAGGAAATGATCCGGGACGGCGTTGAAAGCGCAGTTCCGGATAAACTGTGGATTAAGGCCGAGGTCGCCGCGATTCAGGCGAAGGGCAACGGGCATTGCTATCTGGAACTTGCCCAGAGCGAGGACGGCCGCCTGCTTGCCAAGGCACGCGCCGTCATCTGGAAGGGAATCTGGTTTGCCTTGCGCGCTTATTTCGTTGAGGCGACGGGTAGTGAACTCGCCGCCGGGATGCAGATACTGGCACGGGTCCAGGCCAGCTACAGCGAGCTCTATGGCCTTACGCTCGTGATAGATGAACTCGAACCTGAGTTTACTCTGGGGGCGGCCGAACTGGAAAAGCGTAAAACTGTCGAACGCCTCGAAAAAGAGGGGCTCATCGACAGGCAGAAAGAACTGTCACTGGCGGATCTTCCTTATTCCCTTGCGGTCATATCTGCTGCCGATGCCGCCGGCTTCGGGGATTTTTGCAGGCATCTGGAAGAGAATGAATTCGGCTTCAAGTTCCGGGTCAAGCTTTTCCCTGCCACCATGCAGGGCGAATCCGCTCCGGAGAGCATAGTGGATGCCCTTCAGCAGGTCGAGGCCGATGGCGGCTATGATGCCGCTTTGATTCTGCGAGGTGGAGGGTCCCGCCTGGACCTTGCCTGCTTCGACGACTACGGACTGGCTTTCGCGATAGTCAACTGCGGCATTCCCGTGTTTACGGCCATCGGCCACGATCGGGATTTCTCCGTGGCGGACATGGTGGCCTTCGAGTATGTGAAGACTCCTACGGCACTGGCGGATTACTTTATCGACTGCTTCGCCGCCGAGGATGAGCGCATCAGCGCCTTCGGCAACCGTCTCCGTCTTGCCTTGTCCGGCAAGATATCCGCAATGGAAAGTGCGTTGGCCCTTCTGGAACAGAGGATCAAGGCCGCGGATCCCAGGAGTATCCTGTCCCGGGGTTATTCACTGGTGACCGATGAGGGCGGAGTGGTGGTCAATTCTGCCGCCGGCCTCCGCCCCGGGCAGCGCCTCCGCATCCTTTTCGCCGACGGCACCGTCGACGCCCAGATAGTTGATACTCAATGACTTACCGCAAGGCGTCTGGTACATTTGCACCAGAGGTTTTCAAGTAACATGCTGATATACAGGTGATTATGAAAAACGGATTCGATTATAAGAAAGCGCTCGAAGAGCTGGAAGCCATCGCGAAGAAGGTGGAAGACCCTTCCACGGCGCTGGAAGATATAGACAAGATGATCGCGCGCTCCGATGAACTCATTGCGGCCTGCCGCGAGTACCTGCGGACCGCCCGCGGAATGGCGGACCGGCTGGATCATTAGACCTGCCCTATTTCACCGCAAGAAAGATAAAAATGAAGAAATTATACGAAACCGACCCGTGGCTTGAGCCATACAAGGCTGCCATTGACGCCCGGTCCAAGCGCCTGGACGAGGAAATCGCCGGCATCCAAAAAGACGCCGCCAGCCTTGCCGCCGCGGTCAATAACCATCTCTACTACGGCCTTCACAAGACCGCGGACGGATGGGTGCTGCGCGAATGGGCTCCCAACGCCACGCGCATCTGGCTCACCGGTGAGTTCAACAACTGGAAGAAGGCGGATGCCTGGGCCCTCAAGCCAATAGGCAATGGCAACTGGGAGATAACCATCCCCGCCATGTTCCTGCGTCACGGCGAACTTTACAAACTGTTCGTAGAATGGCCGGGAGGGGGTGCGGAACGCATTCCCGCATATGCCACGAGGGTGGTGCAGGACCCGGAGACCAAGGTTTTCAGCGCCCAGGTATGGGATGCGGATCCCTATGTGTGGAAACACAAAAAGCCGGGAAGCCGTCCCAATCCTCTCATCTACGAATGCCACATAGGCATGAGTTCCGAGGAAGAGAAGGTGGCCTCCTTTGAAGATTTCCGTTCCAAAGTGCTGCCCAGGGTACACAAGTTGGGCTACGACGTTCTTCAGATAATGGCCCTCCAGGAGCATCCGTATTACGGTTCCTTCGGCTATCAGGTGAGCAACTTCTTCGCCCTCAGTTCCCGTTTCGGCACGCCGGAGCAGTTCAAGGAACTTGTGGACGATGCTCATGCAAGGGGAATCGCCGTCATCATGGACATAGTGCATTCCCACGCCGTTTCCAACGAGATCGAGGGTCTCGGCCGCTTCGACGGCAGGGAAGACCTCTACTTCTATCCCGGCGAGGCCGGACATCATCCCGCCTGGGGTTCCCGCTGCTTCGACTACGGCAAGGATGCCGTCAAGTATTTCCTCCTATCCAACTGCAAATACTGGATGGAGGAGTATCACCTGGATGGCTTCCGTTTCGACGGCGTGACCTCAATGCTCTACTGGGACCACGGCCTGGGCACGGACTTTGGCGATTACGGGATCTACTTCGGTCCCGGCGTGGACGAGAATGCGGTTGCCTATCTCGGGCTGGCGAACCAGCTGATACATGAGATGGATCCGGATGCGATCACGATCGCGGAGGATGTGAGCGGAATGCCCGGCCTGGCCGCGCCCCGCGAGGCCGGCGGCGTAGGATTCGACTTCCGCATGGCCATGGGCATAGCCGACCACTGGATAAAGTGGATAAAGGAGAAGTCCGACGAGCAGTGGAGCCCGGGCGAGATATGGTACGAACTCACCAACAAGCGTGCGGACGAAAAGACCGTCAGCTATGCGGAATGCCACGACCAGGCCCTCGTGGGCGACAAGACCATCATCTTCCGCCTCATAGACAAGGAGATGTACTTCTCAATGGACAAGGGAAAGCAGAACCTGACGGTGGAACGCGGCGTCGCCCTGCACAAGATGATACGCCTCGTGACCGCCGCCACGGCCGGAAACGGCTACCTGAACTTCATGGGGAATGAATTCGGGCATCCCGAATGGATAGACTTCCCCCGCGAGGGGAACGGGTGGAGCTACGCCCATGCCAGACGCCTCTGGTCCATAGCGGACGATGACACCCTCCTCTACAAAGGCCTCGAGGCATTCGACCGCGACATGGTGCGTTTTATCCGGGATAACAATCTGCTAAGCGAACCGCCCGTGCTGCTGACGGCGGACGAGGAGAAACAAATACTGGTTTTCCTACGGAAAAATTGTATCTTTGCACTGAATTTCAATCCGACAGGCTCCTTCGGAGACTACGGTTTCTCGGCACCCGCCGGCAAATATACGCTGGCGTTCAGTTCCGACGATGCCGCATACAACGGACAGGGCAGGCTCCAGGCCGGAGAAATGCACTTTAGCGTTGAGCAGAAGTGCCCTAACGGCAATCAGGAGTTTGATCATACGTTGTATCTGTACCTCCCCAGCAGGTGCGCTGCCGTGTTGAAACTAACAAAATAGCTTATGGCGTTCTTAAAATTCAATAAAGCGGAACTGGTGAACCTCTCCTACTCACTGAAGAGGGAGATCATCTGCGTAAACAAGACGGGTGCCTACTGCAACACCAGCATAGTCACCTGCAACACCCGCCGTTACCACGGGTTGCTTTCCGTCACGCTGGACCGTTTCGGTGGGGATAAGTATCTGCTTCTGTCCGCCATCGACGAATCCTTCATCGTGAACGGCAAGCAGTTCAACCTGGGCATCCACTGCTACGGGGATATCTACGAGCCCCGCGGACACAAGTACGTGGTGGATTTCAGTGCGGATCCGAATCCTTCCATCACCTACAAGGTGGGGGATATCGTATTCCGCAAATCCCTGATGCTGCATCCCGACAAAGACCAGCTGCTCATCAAGTATGAGTTGCTGGAGTGCCCCGCGAAGGCTACGGTGCGCCTGAAGCCTTTCCTGGCATTCCGCAACATCCACGCCTTGACGCACAACAACGACGATGCCGACCAGGGCTTCACGCCTGTGAAGAACGGGGTGAAGTTCCGCATGTACGAGAGTTTCCCGGACCTGGTGCTCCAGATATCAGACGCCTCCGCGGAATATTATCACAATCCTGAATGGTATTACGGCATCACCTATTCCGACGAATACCGCCGCGGCTTCGACTGCAAGGAAGACCTCTTCGTGCCCGGATATTTCGAGGGGGCGATGAAGGCAGGGGAGTCGGTGGTGCTTTCCGCTTCGCTGAAGGAAGAGAATCCTGCCACGCTCAAGCGTAACTACAATACGGTCGTGGCGAATGCCCCCACCGTTACCGGTTACCGGGATCTGCTTGCCCGTTGGGCCAATCTGTTCATCTGCAACCACAACGGCCGCAAGCGCATCACCGCAGGTTTCTCCTGGATGTACACGGGGCTCCTGCGCGAGACCCTCATATCGCTTCCGGGCCTGACGCTGTATGCAAACGGCGACACAAAGACTTTCGAAGAGGTTCTGGACAACCTGATAGCCGATGAGCAGGAACGCCTGTTCCGCCGTACAACCCAGGTCGAGGCCCCTCTGCTGCTGGCATCCGTCCTGCAGCAGTACATCGCCTTCGGGGCATCCCCTTCACATGTATGGAAGAAGTACGGCAGCACCGTCCGCGGAATCCTCGAGAGCTATCTCCCGGGTTGCCGGCGCGAGGTTGCGATGCATCCCAACGGACTCCTCTGGGCCCAGATGGAGAACGTGGCCCTGAGCTGGATGAACGCCTATGTGAACGGGGTTCCGGTCACCGAGCGTGCAGGATATCAGGTGGAAACCAACGCCCTCTGGTACAACGCCATCTGCTTCGCGGTTGAGATGGAGAGCAAGTACGGAACCGGAGCCGGCTTCGTCAGGGAGTGGGCCTCCATCAGGGATATCGTGAAGAGCAACTACCAGAAGACTTTCTGGAACGACAAACGCGGATGCCTCGCCGATTATGTAGACAATAACGGGCAGAACCTCGACGTGCGCCCGAACCAACTGATAGCCATCTGGGTTCCCAATTCACCCGTGGACGACGAACTCCATCCTTCCATTTTCAAGGTGGTGTCCGCCGAACTCGAAACGTCCCGCGGAATACGCACGCTGTCGCCCCGCAACCCCAACTACAAGAACGTGTACGAGGGTTCGCAGGTAGATCGCGACCTTGCATATCATCAGGGCAGCACCCGTCCGTTCCTGCTGGAGTACTACGTGGCTGCCGGATACCGCATCGTCGGGCCGAGTTTTCGCAAGAAAGCCGAATGGCTGTGCGAGGGCTTCTACGAAGATCTCAGCAAGCATGGGGTCGTGGCATTCAGCGAACTGTATGACGGCGATCCGCCGCAGGAGCCTCACGGAGCAATCGCATCCGCGCTCAGCACCGCTGCCCTTCTGACCGTCAACCATATTACCGACATCTATTCGAAGGAGGACCGCAAATGAGAGTGCTGATGTTTGGATGGGAGTTTCCCCCGCACATTGCGGGAGGGCTCGGAACGGCCTGCGAAGGCATTGTCAAAGGCCTTGCCTACAACGGAGTGGAAAGCATCTTCGTGATGCCTTCCGCCAGCGGCGATGAAGACGAAAGCGCCACCCGCATCATCAATGCCAGCGACGTGGCGGTGGATTACGTGACCGAGAGCGTGGATGAATTCCTCGACAAGGTCAAGTTCATCCACATAGACTCCAACCTCATTCCTTATGCCGACCCCGAGGAATTCTCGAAGATCGTGGAGGATGAGCGCAGCCGCCAGGTGAAGGATTTCCGCATCAGTTTCGGACAGAAATTCAAGTTCTCCGGAAAGTATGGTGCGAACCTGCTGGAGGAAGTCGCCCGCTATGCGATGGTGGGAGGTACGATAGCCGTGCAGCACAAGGATGAATTCGATGTCATCCACGCTCACGACTGGCTTACCTATCTGGCCGGCATAGCCGCTAAGGAACTCACCGGCAAGCCGCTGGTGGTGCACGTGCATGCCACTTCCTTCGACCGCGGCACCGACGACATGGTGGATTCCCGCGTGTATTCAATCGAGCGTCGGGGTATGGAGGCGGCCGACCGCGTGGTCACCGTCAGCGACTTGACCCGCAACATAGTCATCAACAAGTACGGAATCGATCCCGCCAAGATAGTCACCGTGCACAATGCCGTGGACTTCAGCGGCCGCGAGAACATCGAGGTCGAGCGCGGCGTGCGCGACAAGGTGGTCACCTTCCTGGGTCGCATCACCTTCCAGAAAGGCCCCGAATACTTCATCGAAGCTGCCGCCAAGGTGCTCAAGCGCACCAAGGGCGTGCGTTTCGTGATGGCTGGAAGCGGCGACATGATGAACCGCTCCATCCGCATGGTGGCCCGCCTGGGCATCTCCGACCGTTTCCACTTCACCGGATTCCTCCGCGGTGCGGACGTGCAGAAGATGTTCGCGCTCTCGGACGTTTACATCATGCCTTCGGTATCCGAACCTTTCGGAATCTCTCCCCTCGAGGCCATGAGAACCGGAGTGCCTTCCATCATTTCCCACCAGAGCGGCGCCGCCGAAGTGCTCAAATACGCTCTCAAGGTGGACTTCTGGGACGTGGATGCCATGGCAGATGACATCTATGCCCTTCTCACTTACCCTGCCCTTTCGCGCTTCGCGGCCGTGCAGGGATACGACGAGGTGAACGAGCTCAAGTGGAACAACGCCACCGCCAAGCTCAAGAAAGTATATGAATCAGTTTTAAACCAGTAGCTTATGAAAAAGCTTTGTTTCTATTTCCAGATACATCAGCCGGATCGTCTCCGCGTGTTCCGTTTCTTCGACATCGGCAAGGACTCGCACTATTACGACGATTTCGTGAACCGCACCATCCTGAGGCGCATAGCCCAGAAGTGCTATCTTCCGATGAATAAGCTACTGCTCGAAGCCATAAAGGCGAACGACGGCAAGTTCAAGGTGGCATTCTCCATCACCGGGAGCGCCCTCGAGCAGTTCGAGCGCTATGCCCCCGAGGTCGTGGACAGCTTCCGCGAGCTCGCCGCCACCGGCGCCGTCGAGTTCCTTTGCGAGACCTGCAACCACTCGCTTTCTTCGCTCAAGAGCGAGAACGAGTTCAAGCATCAGGTGCTCAAGCACAAGGCTACCATTGAAAAATATTTCGGAGTCTCTCCCGTTACCTTCCGCAACACCGAGCTTATCTACTCCGATGCGATCGGCAAGCAGGTGTACGACCTGGGATTTAAGACCGTGCTCACCGAGGGCGCGCGCCACATCCTTGGATGGAAGAGCCCGAACTACCTGTATTCCAACGACTTGAAATCCGCCCAGAAGCTGCTCCTACGCAACTATGTGCTCAGCGACGACATCGCCTTCCGCTTCGCGGGATCCGGCCTCACGGCCGAGAAGTTCGTGGCAAAGGTCAACGCCGAAGAAGGGGATATCGTGAACCTTTTCATGGACTATGAGACCTTCGGCGAGCACCAGAGCGCGGAAACCGGCATCTTCGAGTTCATGGAGGCCCTGCCCAAGGCGGCCCTCGATGCCGGCATCAAGTTCGTCACCCCCGCGGAGGCCGCATCCAAGCTCAAGGCCGTGGCCCCTCTCAGCGTTCCCCAGCCCATCTCCTGGGCCGATGAAGAACGCGACGTGACTGCTTGGCTCGGAAACGAGCTCCAGCAGGACGCCTTCAACAAGCTCTACGCGCTTGTGGAAAAGCTTTCGATTATAGACAGCGCAGACCTCTGGGCGGACTTCGGCCGCCTGCAGGAAAGCGACCATTTCTACTATATGTGCACCAAGTTCTTCTCGGACGGCGACGTGCACAAGTACTTTAACCCTTACGACACTCCGTACGAGGCATTCATAAACTACATGAACGTACTGAGTGATTTCATTATCAGAGTAAACGACAAATATGCAACCAAGAATTGAGATCAGCGGTCCCAGCTGGAACAGCGTGCGCGTGACGCGTCACCTGCCCGGTGAACTCGAGGGACTGGAACAACTGTGCAAAAACCTTTGGTGGTGCTGGAACGACAACGCGAAAAACCTTTTCCGCTACGTCGACCCGGAAATCTGGCACAACTCCCGGCATAACCCGATGGTGATACTCGATACGGTATCCCTCAAACGATACAAACAACTTTCCAAGGACGGAGAATTCATCGGCAGGCTACACGCCGTGATGGATGAATTCAAGGCCTACATGGCGGAAAAAGAGCGCAGGGGCAATCCCTCCATAGCCTATTTCTGCATGGAGTACGGCCTGGACACCTCGCTGCAGATTTATTCCGGAGGCCTCGGCATCCTCGCCGGCGACTACCTCAAGGAAAGCAGCGACATGAACGTGAACATGGTGGCGGTGGGCCTTCTCTACCGATATGGCTATTTCACCCAGAAGATTACCCCTCAGGGCAACCAGGTGGCGGAATACAACGCCCAGGACTTCCTGAAGATCCCTGCCGAGCCTGTTACCGGACCTGATGGCAAATGGATTACCGTCAGCTGCCAGCTTCCCGGCCGCGAGCTCCACGCCCGCATCTGGAAAGTGCCCGTGGGCCGCACGGACCTCTATCTGCTGGATACCGACTTCGAGGACAACCTCCCCGAAGACCGCCAGATAACCTACCAGCTCTACGGTGGAGACTGGGAGAACCGCCTGAAGCAGGAGATTCTGCTCGGTATCGGCGGCATCCGCGCCCTGCGTGCCATCGGCCTGCACCCGGCTATCTACCACTCCAACGAGGGTCATGCGGCATTCATCGGCCTGGAGCGCCTCCGCGAGTACATGTACGAGCAGAAGATGGACTACAGCGAGGCGATGGAACTCGTCCGCGCCAGCGGCCTCTTCACCACCCATACTCCCGTTCCCGCCGGCCACGATGCTTTCGAGGAGGAGATGATGTCCCGCTACTTCGGCCATTATCCTTCCCGCTTCGGCATCAGCTGGGAGACCCTCCTGGGCCTCGGCAAGGTGAATGTGGACGATCACAACGAGCGCTTCAGCATGAGCGTGCTCGCCGCCAACTGTTCTCAAAACGTGAACGGCGTTTCCATGCTTCACGGCCAGGTGAGCCAGAAGATTTTCGCGAACATGTACAAGGGATATCTCCCCGAGGAACTGCATATCAGCTATGTTACCAACGGGGTGCATTATCCTACATGGGCTTCGAAGGAATGGAAGGCTGTCCACGCCAAGGTGTTCGGCCCAGAATTCCAGACTCACCACTACGACAAGCGCTGCTTCGAGGGCATCTTCAACGTGTCCGATGAAGAAATCTGGGACACGCGCAAGACTCTCAAGAAGGAACTGATACGCCAAATCAACGACCGCCTGGCCAATCCGGAGACGAGCAGCCACTATTCCCCCAGCGAGATAGTGCGCATCAAGGAGAATCTCCGCGAGGACGTGCTGACAATCGGCTTTGCCCGTCGTTTCGCCACCTACAAGCGTGCAACCCTGCTGTTCTCCGATCTGGATCAGCTGGATGCCCTTGTGAACGATCCTAAGCATCCCGTGCAGTTCATCTTCGCGGGCAAGGCGCATCCCGCCGACGGCGCAGGGCAGGACCTCATCAAGCGCATCATCGACATTTCCAAGCAGGAGAGGTTCCTGGGCAAGATAGTCTTTGTGCCCGGTTACGACATTTCCCTCGCCAAGAGGCTTGTGCAGGGGGTGGATGTATGGCTGAACAACCCTACCCGCCCTCTCGAGGCTTCCGGAACATCCGGTGAGAAAGCCTCGATGAACGGGGTCATGCATTTCTCCGTGCTCGACGGATGGTGGGTCGAAGGATATAAGGAAGGCTGCGGCTGGGCACTCCCGCTCAAACGCACCTACGACGACCAGAACTACCAGAACGAGCTGGATGCCGCCCGCATCTATGCAATCATCGAGAACGAGATAGCTCCGGCATACTATGCCAAGGATGCCCGCGGCATATCCGCCGAGTGGCTGCGCTACATCCGCAACACCATAGCGTACGTGGCATGCAACTTCACCACCAACAGGATGATGGAAGACTACTGCATCCAGTACTATCAGCCGCAGTACGACCGTTTCAACGACCTTATGGCCAACGGATGCGTCAAGGCCCGGGAGATTGCCGCATGGAAGAAGAAAGTCGTGGATGCCTGGCCGAATATAAAGGTGCTTTCTCATTCCGCTCCGAATGCTGCTTATGTGCTTTCGCAGGACAACCCCCTGGCAAGCGAGGCGGTGGTTGACCTTGCCGGTCTGAGCCCCGAGGATATTGGCGTGGAGATGCTCTTCGCCGTGGCGGACAAGAAGAACGAACTGCATATACAGGAAACCATACAGTATGATGTGGTTTCGTTCGAAGGTGGAGTGGCGAAGTATCAGTGTTCGGTCATTCCGGAGCGTACCGGCATGTATCAGATAGGTGTGCGGCTCTATGCCAAGAACGCGCTACTCCCTCACAGGATGGACTTCCCTCTGGTGAAATGGCTGTAATCGCTACAGGATTCTTCGACGGTGTGCACATCGGCCACCGCCTCGTCATCGAGACTCTCGTTTCGGAAGCGCGCAAGCGCGGAGAAGAGAGCCTCGTGCTGACCTTCTGGCCTCATCCGCGAATCGTTTTGCAGGATGATGCCATGGGTCTCCGCCTGCTCAACACCCCCTCCGAGAAACTGGCCCTCCTGAAGGGGCTGGGTATCGACAGGGTGGAGCAGCTGGAGTTCACGAAGGAGTTCAGCGAGATGGGGGCGGAGCAGTACCTCCGGGAGGTGGTGATGGAACGTTACGGCGGTACGGCGGTCCTTCTGGGCTACGACAACCGCATCGGACACGATTCTCTGACTCCCGTCCAGACCGCCGACCTGGCTTCTTCGCTGGGCCTGGAAGTAATCCGTGCGGAAAAGGTGTCGGCCGTGGGTATCGCAGTGAGTTCCACCAAGATACGCAATGCGCTGAAGGCCGGTGACGTGGAAACGGCATCCATCTACCTGTGCTACGATTATTGCCTTTCCGGCGAGGTCGTGCACGGCAAGAAACTTGGCCGCACCATTGGTTATCCCACCGCCAATCTGCAACTGGACGAGCCGCTCAAGCTGGTTCCGGCCGTGGGCGTCTACCTGTCACAGGTGCAGGTAGGAGACAGGTCGTTCTATGGGATGACCAATGTCGGACCCGCGCTGGAAACGCACATCTTCGATTTCGACGAGGAGATATACGGAAAAACCATCACCGTGAGTTTCATGAAGAGGGTGCGGGACGAGAACAACTTCGAATCCTTGACGGAACTGCAGGCACAGCTCCGCGATGACGAACATTATTGTAAAAAATTGTTATCTTTGCATAAATAACCAACCGAGGGTTCTGCTGCAAAGGCAGGACTCCTTTTATTAACCAATATGGCAGCAATACACTACATGAGCCAGGAAGGGCTCGACAAACTGAAAAAGGAGCTGGCAGAAGCGTTGGCGCAGCGTCCTGTAATCTCCGCGGCGATTGCGGAGGCCCGGGAGAAGGGCGATCTCTCCGAAAATGCGGAATACGAATCGGCACGTGAGGCCCAGGGCCTGCTGGAGATGAAAATAGCGAATCTCCAGAACCAGGTGGCGAACGCCAAGG
>JAEENZ010000080.1 GCA_016283985.1 Bacteroidales bacterium
CCTTCAATGCTGCCGGAATCCTTGACGGCAATGCGATTGCCGTATTCACAGCCATCGGAATGTGCTGGAGCGGTTTCCTTTCCACCCATACCGCGATGCTCGACTCCCTGGGCTACAGGAAAGTCATCTCCAAGGCTCTGGGGGCACATGCAGTGGCCGGTCTGTGCGCAGGTGTCATAGCGCACTTCCTGTATCTGCTTGTATCCCTGATCTGACGCGGCATTTTTTCCGGAAAAACCTTGTAATCTTTTGAAATACTTCGTAACTTGCAGACGATTATTGAATCGACTTCAATATGATGTATCGCATCAGTAACTATCAGCAGAACCAGCAGTCCTGGGGCCAGCAGTCCCAGGTTGTTCCTTCGTGCGTATAACTTCCAGCCGTATGCGACACATTAAAGATAAATACGAAACAAGATAGTACAGAGGCTGGTCCCGAGGGAATCAGCCTCTGTACTTTTTAAGAATAGGTCAGTTTATATAATAGTGTATTATCGTTATGGACAGATTTGATTTGGTCAAGGAATCCTTCGTAAGGAAGGCGGTGCCCGCAGAAGTACCGGAGAGCAAGGTTTCTGACTGGTACGGCGAACTGGTTTTCGACCGTGCCAAGATGTGCAAGTATCTCGACTCAGACACACTCCAGGCGTTGCTAGCCTGCATAGAGGGTGGCAAACCTCTGGACCGCAAGACGGCTGACGGCGTGGCCCGCGGGATGAAGGAATGGGCGATGGAACACGGAGTGACTCATGTTACACACTGGTTCCAGCCTCTTACGGAAGGTACAGCCGAGAAACACGATTCCCTTATCGATTATGATGGCAAGGGGGGAGTGATCGAATCCTTCGACGGCACCATGCTGGCTCAGCAGGAGCCGGACGCATCTTCTTTCCCGAGCGGAGGGATCCGTGCCACTTTCGAGGCTCGCGGCTACACTGCATGGGATCCGACATCTCCGGTCTTCATACTGGACGATACGCTCTGTATCCCGACGGTTTTCGTATCCTACACCGGCGAAGCGTTGGACTACAAGATGCCGCTCAAACGCGCCCTCAAGGCAGTAAGCGATGCGGCCGTCCCGATCTGCAAGCTGTTCGACCCGTCCGTCTCGAAGGTATATTCCTACCTTGGATGGGAGCAGGAGTATTTCCTTGTGGATGAGGCACTTTATGCCGCGCGTACCGACCTGATGATCACTGGGCGTACCCTTTTCGGCCACAGCTCTTCCAGGAACCAGCAGCTGGACGACCACTATTTCGCGGCCATTCCGGCTCGCGTGGCCTCTTTCATGCGTGACCTGGAGGTGGCTGCCTATCGCCTCGGCATACCTTTGAAGACACGGCATAATGAAGTCGCTCCGAACCAGTTCGAGCTGGCTCCGATCTATGGGGAGACCAACCTCTCCAATGACCAGAACCAGATCGTGATGAACCTTATGAACCGGATTGCCAGGAAACACGGTTTCGTGGTCCTGCTGCATGAGAAACCTTTCGACGGAATCAACGGGTCGGGCAAGCATAACAACTGGTCGCTCGGTACGGATAACGGCACCCAGCTTCTGGCCCCGGGCAAGGATGCGAAGGGCAACCTCCAGTTCATCACGTTCTTCGTGAACGTCCTGGCGGCGGTGCAGAAGCATAACGGACTGATGAAGGCGACCATAGCCAGTGCTACCAACGCTCACCGCCTCGGTGCGAACGAGGCTCCGCCTGCCATCGTGTCTGCCTTCCTTGGCCGTACGATGACCGAAGTGCTCCGCAAGCTGCTCGAACTGCCGTCCGACACCCCGATCGAAATCGCGGGGAAGAAGGGCAAGAGCGTGGGTCTCGTTGAGATTCCGGAAATATTCGTTGACAACACCGACCGCAACCGTACTTCGCCGTTTGCATTCACCGGCAACCGTTTCGAGTTCCGCGCCGTGGGTTCCTGTGCTAACTGTGCCGGGGCCATGACTACCCTGAACGCCATCGTGGCGGAGCAGCTCATGGATTTCAAATCCACGGTGGATGCGGGACTGGCTGCAGGCAAGTCGCTGCAGGTGGCGGTGATGGACTCTCTCAAACCTATCATCGCTTCCATCATAGACACTGTCTGCTTCGATGGGAACGGATATACCGAGGAGTGGAAGGCGGAAGCCATGCGCCGCGGACTTGACGTAGAAACGAACGTTCCGAAGATGTTCTGCGAGTTTACCAAGCCGGCATCCGTGGAAATGTTCACCAAGACCGGGGTATATACGGAGAAAGAGCTTATCGCGCGCAACGAGGTCAAGTGGGA
>JAEENZ010000081.1 GCA_016283985.1 Bacteroidales bacterium
TCCGAGCAGTGCGGGAATATCGAGGTAATTGTCGTTAGCGACGACGTTCGTATGCTTGTAGCGGACGCCAAGGTCTACGGCCAGGCGGGATGTCTTCCAGTGAATGTCGGCATCGGCATACCAGGCGTTGAAATCGGCATAGGTGATTCCGCGGTTAAGCTGGGTGGCGACCACAGCATCCGGTTTCAGCGAGCGCATGGGGGCATCTGACCATGAAACCCATCCGCCGCGTACGTCGTACTGGAGATACTTCATCGCACTGCCCCTGGCCCCCAGAGCGAAATTCAGGCGCTCGAGGGTAGGTTTAAGCACGTTCGTGTAGCCTGCACCGAACCAATGGTCATCGAGTTTGAGTTCGGCATAATTCCATGCAAGCTGGCCTCCCTTCACGAAGGCGTAGGCCTGGAGGGAGTTGTCCAGAAGGTCGGCGGTTATCCTTACGTCCGGATAAATCCACTGGATGTCGCTCGCAGGGCTCAGGATGACTCCGGCCGAAAGCTTCGCCCAATCCCATTCGAACAGGGCCTTGGGCGCGATCTGGGCGACGAACACGTTGTTGAATCCGCCTTTTTCGTAAATGTCGGCTTCCAGGTTGAAGTCCACGCGGAGGTCGAAGGGAAGCATCCAGTTGGGGAAGAATCCTCCTTCCGCCTTGATGGAAGTCTGAGAGACCTGTGCATCGAACGCCTGTCCGAGTTCTAGGCCGAAATCATATACCAGCTTTGCATCGGCGTCCGAAAGTATCCTGCCCTGGAGGGCGAAATCGTTGAATGCGGAATTGCCGGAGAAGTCCCCGGTGAAAATGCCGTCGTAACCCAGACCGTACGTAATCGTGAAATTACGGGCGAAATAGCGGCCTTCGACGCCAAATTTCTCGGCGAAGTCGTGGCCGGCATAATCCGCACGGCTGTCGATAGTGCCGTAATTGCCCATATAACCGTAGAAATCATTGTAGACCGCCACGGTATTCCCCGAAAGGGAACGGACGGGCGTCCACACGAACTGCAGCTCGGGACGCAGGGTGTATCCTGCGCCTGCCTTCAGGTAGAAACGGTTGTAATCGGAAGCCGGTTTCTGGGGGGTTACGCTGATTTCGTATGGAACGAATTCATACGACCCCTTGTACGGCGTGGAGAACACGTCGTAGCTTACCGAGGTGCGGAAACTCGTAAGCGAATCCGGGATTTCGAGAGGTACGGACTGCTTGCCGGATTTTCCCATCTCGGCCTTGTAGTCGTTCGTAACCTGAACCTGCGGATTAAGATTCTGTGAGAAAGCGGGGGCTGCGGCCATAAATGTGGCGGCAGTCAGTATGTATATCGATTTTCTCATAATGCGGCAATTCTCTGGTTAACGGATTCCAACACGTCGTCGCCTTCACCGTAAGCGGTATATCCATCGCGTATGCTCTCCCACGTGGCCTTTGCCTGGGCAATCTTGCCCTGCTCGCGGAAGCCGTCCCCCAGCACTATGTAGCACTTGGCGAGCCAGTAGGACTGATCTCCGCACTTCGAAGCGAAGTCGTAAACCTTCTCTTCGAGTTTCTCGAATTCGCCGGTGTCGCAGAGGTCGCGCACGACCATGTAGTAGGATTCGGCCCCTTCTGGAGTCGAAGGCTGTTCGGCCAGCTTGCGGAAGAACAGATATGCTTCGTCGCGGTGGCTGGTGGCCAGCAGCGATTTGGCCTCGACGAACCAGCCTTCACGGGATTCGGCCGCGGTAGGATTGTTCGAAATAATGTCCCTTGCGGCGGCGATGGCATCTTCATAGCAGTGGCCCTGATAAGCGGAACGCATCTTGCCAAGCCTTGCGGCAGCCCTGTTCTCTTCCATCTTCGCCATGTCGAGAAGGGCGCAGAAGCCCTCGTAGGCATCGGACCAATGCTGCATCTCGAAGGAAAGCTTGGCGTAGTTGTATGCGGCCGTCTCGGCGAAGGAACCTTCCTTCAGTTCATTGAATGCGAGCTTATAGGCGCTGCAGGCCTTTTCCTTTTCGGACAAGGCCCTGTAGGAATCTGCAAGGTAGAACCAGGCGTCTCCCCTCTTCTCGCCGTTCGGATAGTCCTGAAGATACTTTTGGAAGGATACCACGGCACGGTCGAAGCCTCCGGAGAGGTAAATCTGCTCGGCGGTGTTGAAGTAGATGGTCTCGCGCTCCTTGGGCGTCTTGCCGACGGAAAGGTTGCGGGACTGCATGTATTCCAGGAACTTCTCCGGCTCGTTGGTGGTCTGGTAGATGGAATTGATGGCCATAAGGGCCTCCTCTGCATATTCGCTCTGGGGTAGGAGATCCACCACCATCTTGTAGTCGTTCACGGCTTTCTCGTACTCCTTCATGTTGCGGTGGGCCATGCCGCGGCCAATCAGGGCGCGGGCGGCGTAGGTATTGTCGGAGGTGGTAGTCTGAAGCGTGCCGAAGGTCTTGACCGCCATCTGGTTGTTGTCGGTTTCCATGTAGGCGCGGCCGAGTTCGTACATTGCCTCGGAATACATGGGAGCGTCTGCGGATGCGGACGCAACGCGCGAAAGCACGTTCACCTTTTCCTTCTTGTTGCCAGACAGGCCGTATGCGATTGCCTGCTGGTAATAAGGATAGATGTCGTTCACGTCGTAGTAGTTGTCCAGCACCTTCTTGTAGGATACGATGGCAGCCTTGTAGTTGTGGCGGGCGAAATCGCAGTCCGCACGGCGTACGAGGGCATCCTTGCGGGCGCCGGGATCGGCGGAGTTGATGTACTGGTCCAGCCAGCGTGCGGCGGTTTCGTATTTGCCCTGATTGTAATTGGAATATCCTATGTTATAGGTAAGCATCTTGCCCTCGCTTCGGTTGTAGAGGGCGGAGATGTTGTAGAGTTCTTCGTACACTTCTGCGGCGGAAGCATAGTCCCCGCTGTTGAAGAGGGACTCGGCCAGCCAGTAGCGCGAAAGCTGGGCGTAGCGGTCGTTCTTGGGAAGGTTGAATGCCGCGGAGCGGAAGTACGGCACGGCATCGGTCCATGCCCCAGTGCCCGCAAGCTGGCTTGCACGCAGGTAGTTGGCCTTCAGGTAATTTCCGAGCTGCTCGTCATCCAGCTCTTCTATGTTGGAGTAAGCCTCTATTGCGGCCGCATAGTCCTTCGCGTTCAGGGCGGCTATCGCCAGATAGTTGAAGATCTGCTCCTTGCGGGAAGTCTGCGGATACTGCTGCAGATATCCTCCGAAAACGGACATGTCCGAATTCAGGTCGAAGGCGAGCTTGGCGTAGTTGAACCAGGCATCCTCCTGGATTTGAGGATCATATCCTGCCTGGGAAGCATCCCGGAAAGAATCCGAGGCCGCCACCTTGTTGCCGGTGCGGATGTATGAGTACGCCAGCTGATAGTTGGCGACCTGACCGAGGGAGTCTATGCGGTTCTCCATCTTCGAGAACTTCTCGATGGCTCCCTTGTAGTCCTGGACGGCATAGAGCACGGAACCTGCGTGATATAGGTCGGAACGGGACTGGCCTTCCTTCTCCCCCTCCATCATGTAATATGCAAGGGCCTTGTTCTTGTCTCCCTTCACGAGGTATGACTCGGAAATAATGCGGGCGAGGCGCATCTTGCGCTCCTCGGGGCACTGATCGAGCATTGCGGGGCCGTTGTCGATGATGAAGTCGTAGTCCTTCTTCATGAAACGGCATTCCAGGATGTAGTACTGCGCGATGGCCTGGAAGCGTTCATCGGGTTCTATTAGCTGGAACCATTTCTCGGCGATGTCGAACTGACCGCCGTTGTAGGCGATGTATCCCAGATGATAGCGGGCGGGATTGGTGAGGCTGCTCTTGGGCGCCTGTTCGACTTTGTAGAGATAGGTTATGGCCTCGTCGTACTTGCCGTTTGCATAGGCACAGTATCCGCGGCGGAAGTTGTAGTTGAGAAGGTCGGACGGATCGAGGCGGGTTTCACTTACCTGCTGCAGCATCTGGGCCGCCCCGGCATAATCTTCTTTTGCAAAAAGGCTTGCCGCATACTCATAGCGTATCCTGTTTCCGAGCACGGATTCGGGATACTCATTGTTGTACTCCCAGAAGACACGCTCGTGGTCGTCGTCTTCTCCCTTGATGGCACAAAGCACGGCATAGGCGCGGGACATGGGGTCACCAAGGCTCTCGAATATGGTTCGAGCTTTCTCGTAAACGCCATTCTGATAGAGGTTTACGGCATCCTGGAAGGACTCGTCGCCTGCCTGCGCGCCCGCGCGCACAGAAAAAGAAAAAAGCATTGCGACTGCCGTAAAGGTCAGCAAAAACGTATGTTTCATAGAATCCTTGTTTTCTAATCTTCAAATATAATCATTTTTCGTCAATAATTCTTCAAATAAAATGTATATTTGCAGTAATCAGTTGCATTTTTATGGATTCATTAATATCCTTCCGCAACGCGGACATCCTGGCAGGCGACAACATCGTCGTCCACGGCCTGAACATGGAGGTCGCAGCAGGCGACTTGGTCTACATTCTGGGCAAGGTCGGAAGCGGCAAAACGTCCATCATACGCACCGTAACGGCCGAAAACAAGGTCGGAAGCGGCGAGGCCGAAGCATGCGGTTTCAAGCTCAACGGGCTGCGCCAGCGGGACATTCCCAAACTCCGCCGCAAACTGGGCGTAGTGTTCCAGGATTTCCGCCTGCTCATGGACCGCAGCGTCTGGGACAATCTGGATTTCATCCTGAAGGCGACCGGATGGAAAGACCGCCGCAAGGCCGATGAGCGCATAGACGAGGTGCTGGAGGCCGTTGGAATGACTACCAAGGCCCACAAGATGCCCCATCAGCTCTCCGGAGGCGAGCAGCAGCGCATAGCCATAGCGCGCGCCCTGCTGAACCAGCCAGAGGTCATCCTGGCCGACGAGCCCACGGGCAACCTCGATGAGGACACCACGGAAGAGATCCTGCAATTGCTGAACAAACTGAATAAGGAGAACGGAACCACGCTCATAATGGTCACCCACGACAAAAGCATCGTCGAGCGCTATCCCGGGCGAGTTTTCGTCTGTTCCGATGAAACCTGCACCGAGCAATGACGCTCAAGCAACGATACGAAGCTGTCCTAGGCTACTTCGTGGACAACGTTCCCGTAGCCGAATCGGAGCTGCATTTTTCAAGCGACTACGAGCTTCTGGTTTCGGTCATCCTGTCCGCCCAATGCACGGACAAACGGGTGAATCTCGTCACCCCCGCCCTGTTTGCGGAATACCCATCGATCGAGGCTCTTTCAATGGCCACGGCCGAGGATATTTATCCCTTTATAAAGTCGGTTTCCTACCCCAACAACAAGGCCCGGAACCTGGCCGCGATGGCCCGGAAAGTAATGACTGATTTCGGAGGAAGGATCCCTTCGGACGTGGACAATCTCATGAAGCTTCCGGGTGCCGGCCGCAAGACCGCAAACGTCGTTGCATCAATACTTTACAACGAACCGGTAATAGCCGTGGACACGCATGTTTTCCGCGTGGCAAGACGCCTGGGCCTCAGCCGCGGAAACACACCCCGGGCGGTCGAACTGGACCTCGAAAAACACATCCCCTTGGACATCCGTCCGATAGCCCATCACTGGCTGTTACTTCACGGGCGCTATACGTGTACCGCACAGCGCCCGAAATGCGAAATCTGCCCACTTAAGGAGTGGTGCAGAGAGTTTACTTCACGAACTGTTTAGTCAGCGACTCGATCTTGGCATCTGCATCGGAGCCCTTGGCGCCGAAGTAGAACTTGATCTTGGGTTCCGTTCCGGAAGGACGGACGGACACTACGTCACCAGCCTCGTCAAAGAACTGGAGCACGTTGCTCTTGGGCTGCCCGGTCTTCTCAGGTTCCAGATAATCGATAACTTTCGTTACAGGCGAACCGCACAGTTCCTTTGGAGGATTAGTACGGAAATCAGTCATCATGTCCGCGATTTCCTGAGCTCCGCTGATACCCTTGCGGACTATGTAGACCATGTGTTCCTTGCGGTATCCTATTTCGCCGTAAACCTTCTGCAGGAGCTGGTACATGGTGAGGCCCTGGTCGGCGGCCCATGCAGCGCATTCAGCCACCATTATGCAAGCCATCTGCGCATCCTTGTCGCGCACGAACTGGCCTACGTTGAAGCCATAGCTCTCTTCGCCGCCGCAGATGAATTCCCCATCTGCCTCGTGGCGCTTGACCACCTCTGCGATGTACTTGAAACCGGTCAGCACGTCATAGCAGGGCACACCGAACTTCTCGCCGAGCTCCTTTATGGATTCGGTAGTTACTATGGTCTTTACCAGGTACTTACCCTTGCCCAGGGTACCGAGTTCCTTCCTGCGGGAAAGGATATAATAGGTTAGCAGCGTGGCGGTCATATTGCCATTGAACTGCACCATTTTGCCCTCGTTGTTGCGCACGGCTATTCCAAGACGGTCGGCATCGGGATCGGTCGCCATTACTATGTCTGCGCCCTCGCGGTCGGCGGCTTCCAGGGCCATCTTCATGGCCGCAGGCTCTTCAGGATTGGGAGATGCCACGGTGGGGAAATCTCCGTCGCTGACGTCCTGGTCGGGCACGTGGATGACGTTCTTGAATCCCAGACGCTTAAGGCATTCCGGCACGAGCCGTACGCCGCAGCCATGAAGGGGCGTATAAACGAACTTGATATCCGAATGACGGGCGCAGGATTCCGGCGAAAGGGCCAGCGAAAGGATGTCCCTCAGATATAGTTCATCCACGTCCGCTCCCATTATGTCTATGCTGCCACAGCGCTCCCCTGCCACGAACTTCACCATGGAAGGATCGGTGATCTTGTTCACCTCTGCGACGATGTCTTTGTCTACGGGAGACGTAATCTGCCCGCCGTCGTTCCAGAACACCTTGTAGCCGTTGTACTCCTTGGGGTTGTGGGATGCGGTGATCATCACGCCGGCGATGGCACCCTTAAGGCGGATGGAATAGCTGAGTTCGGGGGTAGGCCGGATGTTGTCGAATATGTAGACATGTATGCCGTTGGCAGACATCACGTCGGCGGTGATCTTTGCGAATTCCTTGCTGTTGTTGCGGCTGTCGTAAGACACGCAGAAACGGAGGTCATCCCCTTCGCAATGGCTCAGGATATAGTTCGCAAGCCCCTGTGTGGCCATTCCGACCGTGTATTTGTTCATACGGTTGGTGCCGACGCCCATGATGCCGCGGAGGCCTCCGGTGCCGAATTCCAGATTCTTGTAGAATGCATCCTCGAAAGCGGCGGGATCGCCGTTGCGGAGTTCTATAATCTTGCCTTTGGTTTCGGGATCGAAGTCACCGGTGAGCCAGGCATTGGCTCTGGACATGTAGTCTTCCATATCGATTGGTTTTAGTTTTCAAATATAGGAAAAATCATTGGTTTTTCAGATACTTCAGCCAGAAGATTCTGTCCGCCTCCCGGGAATGCTCGCCCTGCTTGCCACGGTAGCCGTGCATGCCGTCGGGATATATCATCAGTTCGAATTGCTTCCCCGCTTCCTGAAGCGCATCCACCAGCTGCAAGGTATTCTGGAAATGAACGTTGTCATCGCCCGTACCATGCGTCAGTTTAAGATGGACGTTCCTGCTCAACTGCCCGGCATAATTCAAAGTTTTCGATTTCTCGAACCCGTCATGATTCAAGTCGGAAGTGAGCATGAAGCGCTCGGTATAGTGAGAATCATAAAGCTCCCAGTCATATACTCCGCCACCCGCGATTCCGCAGCAGAAAAGGTCCGGATGGCGCATAAGAAGCATCGCTGTCATGGTGCCTCCAAACGAAAAACCTTCCACGCCGATATGCTTTCCGTCTACATAAGGAAGGGATTTCGCCCATTCTGCCCAGGTCACGAAGTCCTGCACCGGCACAGTGGTCAGGTCGCGGAAAGAGAGGTCTCTTCCAGCCCTTCCGGTATGCCCGGCGACACGGCAGTCGGCCACTATGCTGATGATGCCGTTCTCCCAGTACCAGGGGTCCGGCCTGCGCCAGCGGTCATAGACATAAGCGGTATTCGGTCCGCCGTAAATTTCAAAGTGCACCGGATACTTGCGGGACGGATCGAAGCCTTTCGGATAGGTTATCCTGGCATACATGTCCTGTCCGTCCTCGGCTTTTATACTTATAATATGAGGCAGGGCGAAACGTAGGGAATCCTCTTCGTCCTTAAGGCTGCCCGGTGCGCGGCTGGACCATTCGAACACCATGGTTCGGGCATTTGAAAGACGGGCATAGACGTTCTTCATGTCCTTCGAGAACCAGCAGCTCTCCACGTTGTATCCTTCCGGCGTCATCCGTATTATTTTACCCTTTTTGGTAAGTTTGTACATGTAGGACTTCACCCGCGAATCGCGCTCGGCGACGAAATACAGGTCTCCCGTCTTCTTGTCCAGTTTGCGAAGCCTCACCCTCCAGTTCCTGCCGTCCGTAATTCTCTTCAGCACCTTCCCATCGTAGGAAAGATAGTATATTTGCTCCCATCCTGTCTCGAAATCGCGGACCATGTAAAGCCCCTTGTCGGCGAAAATCATCCCCTCGATCCATTCCAGCCAGGTCTTGCTGTCTTCGGAATAGGTGCAGACCTTGCTGCCGTTGCTGGAATCCACCCGGAACAGGTCCAGATGCTGCTGTATGCGCGGTTCCCGCTGAACATAGAGATACTTCCCGTCATCTCCCCAGAAAGGACGGCCGAAATACTGGTCGTCATTCTCGTCGAAATCAGCCCAGACTATCTCAGAAGGCCGTTCCATGTCTATCATACCTATCCTCACCTTCGGGTTCGGTTCCCCTACCTTCGGATAGCGCGTTTCGTGCAGGACCCCGTCCTGCCCTACGGGTGAATAGATGGGAAACATGGGCACGTCCGTCTGGTCGAAGCGGTAGAATGCCAACTTGCGTCCGTCCTTGCTCCACCAGAAGGCGCGGTAACGAGAGGGGCGGCCGAAAATCTCTTCGTAATATACCCAGGAGGCATATCCGTTAAGGATCAGGTCCGACCCGTCATGAGTCAGGCGCAGCGTGTCGACGGATCCTTTGGCACAGACATAAAGATCGTTGTCCCTGGTGAAAGCGAAGCGTGATGAATCCGGCGCCCAGGTCAGATTCACGATGGATGCAAGGATTATTATAAGTGTTTTCATACGAAGAAACGGTCGGGAAAGTTGACGAGATATACTTTTTCTACTGCACGGGTCAGCGCGGTATAGAGCCATTTGAGGTCGTCCAGCGTCTGCTCGTCCTGCCAGAAGGGGCAGTCTATGAACACGCAGGGCCACTGGCCGCCCTGTGACTTGTGGCAGGTGATGGCATCGGCATACTTGAGCTGAAGCGCATTATAATATGGATCTTCCCGCACGGCATCGTAGCGGGCTTTCTTTGTCTTTAGATGCTCGTAATCAGCGGATACGCCCTGATACAGCTGATTCTGCTGCTCATAGGTCAGCGACGCCGATTCGCTCTCAAGGGTATCCAGGCAGACCTTGGCCTTGATTTCCAGTTCGTCGTAGTCCGGGAAGCTCAGCACGGCGTCGGCGAAATGCAATCCGTAGCGCTCTTCGAAATTCCTTATACGCACCAGCTCCGCCATGTCGCCGTTCGCGATGTAGTCCATCCCCTCTACGTCCTGAACGAACTGGTAGCAGTTTTTGACTATCATCAGCCGGTCGCCCCGCACGAGACGGTCTTCCTTATACTGAACCTGCGAGCGTATGCCAAGGTTATACCGGATCGCCCGCTTGTTCGAGCGGCAGAGGATTATGGTCCCTTCTTCCCCGTAATCCGCATAGGCGGATGTCAGCGTGTCGATGAGTTCCCCTCCGGTGATGCGTACCACGTCCGGACAGTCGCGAACGTTCAGTTTTATCGGCCCTGAGGGCTCGGAATCCCCGGCTTCGCGTATCATCTCCCGGATGGTGGTTGCATTGCGGAGTATGCCGGATTCGAGGGCCTGGCGCACCACCGTGACAAGCTCGGCATACTGCACGCCTCCGAATCCGTCCATGAAGTCCGGAATCAGTGCGGGGCTGGCATCCAGGCCAACCGGAGGCAGCTGCGCTGAATCCCCTATCAATATCAGCCTGCAATCCACGCCCCCACGGACAAAGGTGACCAGGTCTTCGAGAAGATTGCCGGTGCCGAACACGCTCATGGACTGCTTCTGGGCCTCCTCGATGCCTATCAGCGACACTTCGTCCACCACGAACAGGGTGTTCTTCGCCTTGTTGGGAGCAAGGGAAAACTGCCCGAAACCGTCCGCTCCCACTGACTTCTGACGATAGATATGCTTGTGGATGGTAAAGGCCGGCCTGTGCGCCATGCCGGACAGCACTTTCGCCGCCCGACCGGTAGGAGCGAGAAGCACCGTGTGCAGTTTCATCTCCTCCAGAGCGTCTATCACAACGGATATGGCCGTAGTCTTGCCGGTACCGGCATATCCGTTCACTACGAGGATATCCCCGTCATCTCCGGTCAGGAAGGAAGCGATCTTGTGCATGAGAGCCTCCTGACAAGCGGTCGGCTCATAACTGAATCGGGTGATAAACTCCTTGAACAGGAAATCGCTGCGGTCCATCTATCTTTTCTTCCGGGCGACGTT
>JAEENZ010000011.1 GCA_016283985.1 Bacteroidales bacterium
GAACCAGGCGACCGTGCGAAGCTTCTCCAGGGTCGCCGCATCGGCCTTGTCCATGAAATCCAAAGCGGAATTCTCCCTTACGGCCATCTGAACGTAATACAGCTTGTCTTTTTGGGCCGGGGTCTTCAACTCTTCGTTGTTATTGTCGAGCCACGCACTCATCGCATAGCAGCTGGAGAACATGTCCGGATGCTTCTGGGAATAGACGACGCTTCCGCCTCCGCCCATGGAAAGCCCCATTACGGCGCGTTGGCCCTTGCTTCCGCCGCAGCCGTATTTCTTCTCGGCAGCCGGCATCAATTCGCCGAAGAAGAAGTCCTCGTAATTCCATCCGGGCATATTGAAATAGCCGTTCCAGGTATTGTGGATGTCCGGGCCGCCGGCGTTGGGCATGATTATCACCATCGGCTTGATCTCCCCGGAGCGAACCAGTTCGTCCACTACTATCTGCATGTTCCCTTTCTTCGCCCATGCGGTATAATCATCGCTGAGGCCGTGGAGCAGATACACAACGGGATAGTGGCGTTCGGTCTTGCCATATCCGTCGGGCAGATATACGTTATACTTTACGGTTGTTCCCAGCACGCGGCTGGAAAGGCTGTCGGTCACCACCTTCCCGGCTCTAAGGGGCAGGAAGGCCAGGGCCATCAAAAGAATAAAAGCTATCTTTTTCATTTGCAAAGCATTATGTCGAGGATCATGCGGTCGGCGGCCTTCATGCCGGCAGACCCGATGGCCCCGAGGTTCTGGATGGTTTTTTCTATATCGTCGTCGATTATGCCGTCCGTGGAAGGGATGCATGTGCCGCGCATGGCGAGCACGGCCGACTGGACCGCGCAGGACACGCCGGAGGCGACCTTCATCGCGCAGCCGACCTTGGCCCCGTCGCAGACCATGCCGGTGATG
Organism: Bacteroidales bacterium; assembly: GCA_016283985.1. The sequence continues at coordinate 907 of JAEENZ010000011.1, forward strand.
TTGCCGGTCATGTTCTTGATGGCCGCGCAGACCTGGTCGTATCCACCTCCCTGCAGCCAGACTATGCCGCAGGCGGATCCGGTCGAAGCCACCACGCAGCCGCAAAGGGCGGAAAGCTTGCCGAGGTAGCTCTTTATGTGGATGGCTACGAGGTTGCTCAGGATCAGCGCCCGCGCCAGGCGTTCGTCATCCACCTTGTAGCGCATGGCATATGCGATTACGGGCATGCTGACGGTGATGCCCTGGTTGCCGCTGCCGCTGTTGCTCATCGCGGGCAGGGTGGATCCCGCCATGCGGGCGTCCGATGCCGCTGCGGTCATGCCCATGGCGTACGACATGAAGTCGTCCCCGAACACCTCCGCCTGGTTCTCGCGTATGGCCTTGCCCACCTTGAGTCCGTAGTCGCCCTTCAGGCCTTCCTGGGCCAGGGCGAGGTTGAGCTTGCGGTCGTCAAGGATGAATGCGATTTTCTCGAAGGGCACGCTTTCCGCGAAGGAAAGTATCTCCCGCACGGTCAGGCCGTCGTCATCCGCAGCGCGCTCGACGGCTGCCGCTCCGGACTCGGAACTCATCAGTATGCGGTCCGCGAAGCTGGTTTCCACTATGCGGTCGTGGTCGTCCTCGATTACCGCGTAGGCATGAGGATCCACCTCCGCGCTGGCCTCGGCCCTGCCGTCCACCGACACCGTGGCCTTAACGTAGAGCAAGCGGTCCGTCGGGGCTACGCTGATGTGCACCCGCCCGCCGGCTACGAGTTCCTTGGCGCGGGCCACCGCCGCTCCGTCCAGCCCCGCCAGCACCTCGAGCCCGCGGGCAGAATCCCCGCAGACGGCCCCCAGGGCCGCCGCCACGGGCAATCCCACCATCCCGGTGCCGGGAATGCCAACTCCCATCCCGTTCTTGAGTATGTTTCCGCTGACGGCAACGTCGATGCCGAACTCCGCGCCCAGCCTCCAGCCCTCCGGGCAGAGACAGGGGCAGTTATCTTTGATTATTTCCACCGCTTTGGCAACGGCCAGAGCCACTGCGATGGGTTCGGTGCAGCCCAGGGCGGGCTTTACCTCCCGGTGGATTATGTCGATGATTTGCGACTGACGGTCTTTCATATTAACAAAGATAATCATAACTTTGTAGAAATGAAAAAGACGCTGCTCATTCTGACCGCCAGCCTGCTTTTCTGCCAATGCGGAAGGGCCCAGGAATATGTGTCCTGCCGGCCTGCGCCGGAGAATCGATGCTTCCGTTCGGAGGCCGTGGAACGCACCATCGACGAAGTCTGCGCCAAGCTCGGCTCCGGCAAGCTGGCCTGGATGTTCGCCAACTGCTTCCCAAACACCCTCGACACCACCGTGGAATACGACGAGTCCGCCGGCGACACCTTCGTGATAACCGGCGACATCCACGCCATGTGGCTACGGGATTCGGGCGCGCAGGTCTGGCCCTATCTCCGCCTGGCCGGCGAGGATGAGCACCTGCGGAAGATGATCGCTGGCGTGCTGATGCGGCAGTTCCGCTGCCTGGCGCTGGACCCTTATGCGAATGCGTTCAACAAGGGCCCGACCGGCAGCGAGTGGGAGAAGGACCTCACCGACATGACCCCCTGGCTCCACGAGCGCAAGTGGGAGGTGGATTCACCCTGCTACGTGCTGCGTCTCGCCTACGGTTACTGGAAGGCCACGGGAGATACGTCCGTGTTCGGCAAGGAGTGGATGGAGGCCGTGAAGGCCGTGCTCCGCACCTTCCGCGAGCAGCAGCGTTTCGACGGCCCCGGGCCCTACCGTTTCATGCGCCGTACCGAACGCGCTTTCGACACCAAGGGATGGGATGGCCGCGGCGCCCCGGTGAAGCCCTGCGGGTTGATAGCATCCGCCTTCCGCCCTTCGGACGATGCTACGGTGCTGGAGTTTCTGGTGCCGTCCAACTTCTTTGCTGTCAGCGCATTGCGTTGGGCTGGGGAGATACTTTCGTCGGTAAATTGCGGAAGCAAGCGCGAGTGCCGGAAGCTGGCTGAAGAATGCACCAGGCTGGCCGATGAAGTTGCTGCTGCGCTTGAGCAATACGCGGTTGTGGAGCATCCTAAATACGGAAAGATTTATGCCTATGAGGTGGATGGCTTCGGCAGCAGCATGCTGATGGATGATGCCAACGTGCCCAACCTGCTGTCGCTGCCCTATCTGGGCTGCGTCCCCATTGATGACCCAGTGTGGCAGAATACCCGCCGCTTCGTGCTGAGCGAGGACAATCCCTGCTTCTTTAAGGGGTCCGCTGGTGCCGGAGTGGGTGGCCCCCACGTCGGCCTCGGCTGGATATGGCCCATGAGCATAATCATGCAGGCCCTGACCTCCACCGACGATGCTGAAATCGCCGCGTGCCTCCAGACATTGATGTCCACCGATGCAGACACCGGCTTTATGCACGAAGCCTTCTGGAAGGACGACCCCTCCCGCTTCACCCGCAAATGGTTCGCCTGGGCCAACACCCTCTTCGGCGAACTCGTGCTGGAGATATATTTAAAAGGCTGACAAGGATTTGCTCCAGAAGGACACTTAATATATAGCACAAGCCCTCTGGCTAGGGGGCTTGTGTATTTATTACAGGGAGGTAGAACTATTCTAGAAGCAAAGCGACTTACTTACTTCGCTGGACTGGAAGGCATTGAAACTGTCAATTATATTCTGCACTTCTTCCGCTCCGTAGTAATTCACATTCTGCTTGGCGATCTCTTCACATGAGATTATTTGAGCCATGGTGAACTTGAGGTCGTTATCAAGTCTGCAGTAAAACTTTTGGAAAAAGGGATGATCGGTATTGATAACAATAATTCTTTTCCCGTTGGTCCTTTCCATTCCGTACATTTCAGCCGTTCTTCCTAAAGGCCTTTCCTCAAATCCGTCGAGCCACTTATTGGTGCGTGTTTTTACTGGGTTAGGATTCTGTTGAGGTCCACGTTTTTTATGCTCCTTATCATCTTCCTCCGGTTTCGGTTTATTGATACCCTTACGGTTGGCTTTCAGCATCATATTTTTATTTTGCTTCTCAGTCACTCTACGATAAAACTCCTCTGTAGCCTTCTTTTCGGCGGGGTCATTTTCTTTCCTAGCCTGCAAATCCTTTTTGTCTCTCTTGTTGGCCTCGGTTGCATACGGGCCAATGTTTGCGGCTAATTTATCCCACAGGGATTGAGACATTGTGTCCTGAGCCTTTTCTCCAATCATTTTTGTGAAAGTGGAGCCGAAAAGATAATCACAGGTGCCGTCAATAAAGATTTCGCATCTAAAACCGTTCTTCCAGTTGTCCTTTGACCACAGGCCAAGAACCAACCCCTTACCTACCAGACGGTTCTGTCTATAGATATAAAGGCCCTGATTGTTAAGGGTCCTGGCGGTATACTCGGTTCCATCTTTAGCGGTAAGGTGCTCGTTATTCTCCATATTGCTATCCATTCCGCCAATCTTTGGCATATACCAAGCCTTGTAGGAAATGGTATGGCCTTCAACATCAAAGCTGCCTTCACCCATGAGATCATTTTCAATACTATTCCCCATGAGGTCGGTATAGGGGACATCGTCTTTGCGGACGTAAAATTTCACCACATCGGCATATATGAACTTGTTGAAGTACTCGCCGATTTTGTTTTTAAGGGTGCCTCTGAAGTTCTGGTAATTTTTGTTAGATAATCTGTCTAATACGGAAATCTTGACGATTGTACCATGGTCTTTACCTACGATGCTCTTAAACCATTTGCATTCGTTAGAATTGTCAGGATAGGATGCACTGCTAACAAAAATCGACCCATGTTCTTGTATAGCGGATTCAAGAGAGATGATGGCATAGTTCAGAGAATCATCCGCAGATTTCGTGAATACCTCCATCTTTTGTCCGATGGAGAAGGATGCGGTTTTCATACCGGCACCGTACATTCCAAGGTTGCTAGTGCCATTTTTCCCTGTTTCGGAACCGAGACTCATGGCCTCGTCAAGTACATCGGCAGTCATTCCATTACCGTCATCGATAATGAGAATGCTCTTAATAATTGTGTTTGCTGCTCCCGTCCCTTCCGTCTCAAAATCGACTTTTACATAAGAACTTCCCACTTCAGGTTCAAGGGAATTGTCGATGATGTCAGCGAGCGCTGAATAATTGTTGTAGCCACAATTACGAAGGGCGTTAACGATAAAAGAATCTTTTACCTTTAAATTAGTCATATGTCCACCTTCGCTACTTTGATAAAGGGCTTTCAAAATGGCATTGCGAAGGATTTCAGTTTATCCATTCCAAAAGCACAAATTAATGCTGCATCGCAACGGTGCAAATATACGATTGTTTTTGAAATAAAGAATAAAAAGTGGAGGCTTTCCCCTGTTTCAGTACGGCAGCAGACAATTCTGCTCTTCCGGGCCTCCATCTATCGGGAAGGACTCATGGAAAAGGAATTAAACTAAAAGGGAGCCGAATTCGGCCCCTTTAAAGAATGTGTTGTATTGAATTGCACGAGTCCTTTCTATTGCTTAAGAATCTTCAGATCTTCTTCGCTTAAGCCGGTGGCACGTAGAATTATCTCCATAGCAACGCCTTCGGACAGTAATTTTGCCGCAATTTCTCGGCTGGCTTCTTCCTTGTAGTATTCATAGTTGGCCTCGGCAATGTCTGCGAGTTCTTCGTAGATACTGGACTTGAAATAAGCTTGTTTTTGCTCTTCAGTCATATTATTTAAACGCAAGGCATCCATGAGCTTGTGGAATCTAGGGTTGATATCTTCTGGCATACCGACAAATTTAGGAAAATTCCTGAACATGTAGCACCACTCCTCCAAATTGTTCTGGTCTTTGATTGCTTTTCTCATACGAGGGAGTTCAAGCATATATAGCATCATTTGAGTGCCATAGCGCTCCATCGTTTCGATTTCCCGGAATTCGTACTGAAACAGCACTTTGTCTTTTTGCGTTTTGCCGTGATTGGTCACAAAATCTAGAATTGCGATAACGCGGACGGAGTCGTAAATATATTTCTTGTCCCTTGCTTTAACTTGACGGTGTATGGCAGCTGCACCATAGTAAAACATCCTGTTCCGGAAATCGGATTTGCGGTTGGTCTGCATCTCCACCACGAACTGTCGTCCATCCGATGTCCGGCATGTAACATCCATCGTTGCTTTCTTGTCGGTAAGGGAAGCCGATAGTCCTTCGCTCGGTAGGTATTCAATCTCCACAATATCTTCGTTCAGGATATCCTTAAGAAGCATGATCAGGAGGTCGGGATTGTTAAGGAAAACCCATTTGAACGCCCAGTCATTTGTGAGGTCCGCATAGGTTGAATTCATGATCCTGTCAGCCACTCGCACCTTATCTTCTTCGGGAAGAGTCGCGAGAAATGGATCGTTGTCAATAATTTCTTTGTATCGCACCAGCTCTGCCGGCCAGATACTGTTTTCTATCAGAGTATTCATGCCGGTAAGATATGCCGGAATGGGACATCCGCCAAATAATATCGCCAAACATTCGCCTTAATATATGTTTCTGCTGACGATTGTGTGTTTTTGTTTGACCATAAAATAAATCTTCTGTTTCGCCTAAACTTAAATAGTATAAGTTTGCCATACGCTAAAAATACCTATCTTTGAAATATGAAAAAACTCAAACTCGGCCTTTTCGTCAAAGTCCTCATAGCAATAGCATGCGGTGCGCTGCTGGGAATGGTGGCGCCGGAGGTGCTGGTGCGCATTTTCAAGACCTTCAACACCCTGTTCGCTCAGCTGCTCAAGTTCATAGTGCCGCTGCTGGTCCTGGGGCTGGTGACTCCAGCCATCGCCAATGTTGGACGCGGTGCGGGCAAGATGCTGCTGGCAGTGCTGGCCATCGCATACCTGTCCACCATCTGCTCGGGCTTCTTCGCCCATATGTGCGGATCTAACCTGATGCCGCATTACCTGCAGGCCGGGGAGCTTTCGGCCGAGACTATGTCCGCGAAGGAATTCCTGCCGTATTTCGACCTCAAGATCCCTCCGCTCTGCGACATAATGACCGCCCTCGTGCTCTCGTTCATGCTGGGCGTGGGAATGATTTTCATCGGCTCGGGCGCCCTCAAGAAGGGCTTCGATGAGTTCGGGGAGATCATCAAGCTCACCATCGAAAAGGCCATCATCCCCCTGCTGCCTTGGTACATCTTCACCATGATGTGTGAGATGAGTGCCAAGGGGGTGATTTCCGTGGTGCTGGGCTCCGGCGCCAAGATTATTCTCACCGGGGTGGTGCTGACGCTGATTTGGCTGGTGATCCAGTACTGCATCGCCGGCGCGATAGCCGGGAAGAACCCCTTCAAGTGCCTTTGGAACATGATTCCGGCCTACCTGACCGCATTCTCCATCTGCTCCTCCTCCGCCGCCATCCCGGTCACCGCCTCGTGCGCGAAGAAGAACGGGCTGGAGGATGATATAGTGGATTTCACCATCCCCCTCTGCTCCACCG
>JAEENZ010000082.1 GCA_016283985.1 Bacteroidales bacterium
ATCGTGACCACCACCGGTGTGGTGGGCGTGGTGAACGCGGTGGGCAAGCACTTTTCCTACGGACTCACGCTGATGAACACGAAGATGAGCGTCAGCGCCCGGATCGGCCAGACAGGCCTCGTGGCCCCTCTGGAATGGGACGGAAAGCACAGCAACGGAGCGCTGATGAAGAATCTCCCCCTCCACTACGAGATCGCTCCCGGCGATACGGTGTGGACGAGCGGCTATTCCAGCGTCTTCCCTCCGGACATCCCCATAGGCACCACCGGCCGCATCCGACAGGTGGACGGCAGCACCAACGAGGTGAGCGTGAGCCTCTTCCAGGATTTTGCCGCGCTGCGCTATGTCATCATCACCGAGAACCTCGACCGCGGGGAAATCGCAGAACTTGAAAAGGAGGCAGGGCGATGAGACAGCGGTACGTGTTTACATATATCATCCTGATCGCCATCCAGGTCATCTGCCTAGGGCTTCTGAACCTGTCGCAGTACGTGGTGCTCTGTTTCCTGCCGGTGATGATCCTGAGCCTTCCCATCACGCACAGTACCCCCCGTGTGCTGCTGACGGCATTCGTGACGGGATTGATGGTGGATTTCTTCACGGACGGCGTGCTCGGGCTCACGGTGTGCGCCCTGCTGCCGGTAGCCTTCGCCCGCAACGCCCTCATCCGCCTGGTATTCGGCACCGAGCTGCTCTCCCGCCAGGAGGACATCTCCATACATAAACAGGGCCCTGCCAAGGTGCTGCTGGCCATCCTGCTCGCCACCACCCTGTTCTTCCTCATCTACATTCCCGTAGACTGCGCCGGCACCCGTTCCGGTGGATTCATCGCGCTCCGGACTCTTCTCTCCGTTGCCCTGAGCACTCCTGTGTCGTACTATGTTGCCGGAGTGCTTGCTCCGAGGGAGGCCGACAGATGGAGGTAAGCCGCAGCGACAAACTGGTCATTGGCCTCTGGGCCGTCATCCTCATCCTGCTGGTGAGGCTCTTCGCCATTCAGATAGTGGATGACAGCTACAAGCGGGATGCGGCCAACAATTCCATGGTATACCACACCATCTACCCGCCCCGCGGCATCATCTACGACCGCAACGGGGAGGTGCTGGTGGGCAACCGCGTCTGCTACGACATCCTGGTCACACCCCGCGAGGTGCAGGCTTTCGACACGCTCGCCCTGGCGCAGGCGCTGGACCTGGACACCCTCTGGATACGGGAGCAGATGGCATACTACAAGAAATACCGTTCGCGCATCGGCTGGCAGACCCTGCAGTTCGCCAAGCAGATCAGCATGGAGAAATACATGCGCTTCGCGGAGCGGGCCTACGATTTCCCGGGCTTCCGAGGGCAGGTGCGCACCGTGCGCGAGTATCCCTTCAACGCCGGCGGCAACCTTCTGGGATACGTGTCGGAGGTGAACGAAAGGGATATCGAGAAAGAGCCCGAGGCCTACAAGAGCGGGGACTACATCGGGAAGACCGGCCTGGAGGCCGCACGGGAGAAAGACCTGCGGGGCGAGAAGGGATATCACGTGTTCCTTAGGGACTCGCGCAACAAGGTGCAGGATTCCTACAAGGACGGGGAGTTCGACAAGGAGGCCGTGCCGGGGAAGAATATCGTAACGACGATAGACGCCCACCTGCAGCAGTACGGGCAGGAGCTGATGAAGGGGAAGAAGGGCAGCCTGATAGCGCTGGAGCCCGCCACGGGGGAGATCCTGGCGATGGTGTCCAGCCCGGGTATCGACGTGGATGTTCTCTCGAACATGGGAGCGAACTACGCGCGGCTGGCAGCCGATCCGGGCAGGCCGATGTTCAATCGCACTGTTCAGGCATCCTATCCTCCGGGTTCGGTTTTCAAACTGGTTAACGGCCTGATAGGCCTGCAGGAAGGCGTGCTGCAGCCATGGTACCAGTATCCATGCAGCCACGGCTATGCCTATACCAAGACGCGGAAACTGGGATGTCACGGGCACCGGAGCCCTCTGCGGCTTGACGAGGCGGTGATGATGAGTTGCAACGCCTATTTCTGCTACGTGCTGAAGAATCTGCTGGAACGACCGGAGGACGGCACCGTGAACGAGGAGTTCGACAAGTGGCGGGAGTATGTGCTGAGTTTTGGCTTCGGGCAGAAACTCGGAAGCGACTTTCCTTCCGAACTCGGCGGCAACATCCCGACTTCGAAGTTATATGACAAGCGCTACGGCCGCGGCCGCTGGCGCACCTCGAACGTGATTTCCCTTTCCATCGGGCAGGGAGAAATCGGCGCCACGCCGCTGCAGATTGCAAACCTGGCTGCCATCATGGCCAACCGCGGATACTACTACATCCCCCATATCGTGAAGGATTCCGAGGGGCTGGAGATAGACGAGCGCTTCCGCGAGAAGCACTACACAATGGTAGATACTTCCCAGTTCTCGAAGGTGATCGGGGGCATGTGGATGGCCGTGAACGCCCCGGCAGGAGCAGGCGGAACCGCCGGGCTGGCCGCCGTTCCGGGGCTGGATATCTGCGGAAAGACGGGTACCGCCCAGAACCCTCATGGGGCGGATAACTCCGTCTTTATCTGCTTCGCACCCCGGGAGAATCCGAAGATTGCGGTGGTAGGATATATAGAGAATGCCGGTTGGGGAGGCTCCTGGGCCTGCCCGCTGGCATCGCTGCTGATAGAAAAATACCTGCTTGGGGAGACCACTCGCCCCGAGCTGGAGAAACGCATGTTAAACGCTTCATTCAATGTTGCAGGGAACTGACAGAGGTTTTCGCAGTTCGGTGGATTGGACGCTCGTTGCCATCTACCTGGTGCTGGTCCTGATAGGCTGGCTGAACGTGTATGCCTCCATCCATACCCCCGACATGGGCTCGCCGCTGGCGTTTTCGCTGCGCAGCGGCAAGCAGTTCGTGTGGATCCTGACGGCGTTTGCGCTTGCTCTGGTGATTCTGTTCGTGGTGAACCCTCGGCTTTGGGAAGTGCTGGCCACTCCGGGCTATCTGATAGTGGTGGTGCTGCTGGTGGCGGTGATCTTTCTGGGGTCCGCGCACAAAGGTTCGCACTCATGGTTTTCCATCGGGCCCATCAGCTTCCAGCCCGCCGAGATATCGAAGATTACGACCTCGCTGCTGCTGGCCATGCTGATGAGCCGGCAGAACTTCTCGCTCGGCCGGTGGAAGGATTTCTGGCTGGTGGCGGCGGTGCTCGGCCTGCCGATGCTGATTATCCTTGCGGAGAATGAAACCGGCTCCGCGCTGGTGTATACGGGGATGCTGTTCGTGTTGTACCGCGAGGGGCTGCCGGGGGTGATACTGGTGTTGCTGGGGCTGGCGGTTGTGCTGTTTATCCTGACGCTGAAGACCTCTGTTTGGGTTTCGCTGGCTGTGCTGGGGGTTATCGGCTTGCTATATCTTTGGTATCTGCTTCGGGAGACCAGGCCGCTGTCGCGGGAAAGGCGCTTCTCGCTGCGGATGCTGCTACTGGCGGTCGTGGTGTTCGCCGGGCTGGTGTTCTCTACCGATTTCGTGTTCCACAAGGTGCTGCAGGACCATCAGCGTCTGCGCATCGAGGTGCTGCTGGGGATGAAGGACGACCCGCACGGAGTGGGATACAACGTGCGGCAGTCAATGATTGCGATAGGCTCAGGCGGCTTTGCCGGAAAGGGCTTCACGAACGGCACGCAGAATACCGGCGGCTTCGTGCCGGAGCAGAGTACGGACTTCATTTTCTGTACTATCGGCGAGGAATGGGGCTTTCTGGGATGTCTGGTGGTGCTTGCGCTGTACGGGTTCTTGATAACACGGATTCTGCATGATGCGGAAAGGTCCCGGGAGGGATTTACGCGGATTTACGGGTATTGCGTTGCCGCGTGCCTGTTCATGCATCTGTTTATAAATGTGGGCATGACGATAGGCATTATGCCGGTGATCGGCATCCCGCTGCCGTTCCTGAGCTACGGTGGCTCATCGCTGTGGGCGTTCACCGTGATGCTGTTTATCTTCATTGCTCTGTATCGGCAGGAGAATAAGTATTTTTAGGATATGAAAGATTTTTTGAGTTTGGCTTCGGCGCGGTATTCGTGCAGGGGCTTCGCCGATAAGGCTGTTCCGGAAGAGATGATCGAGTCTGTTTTGGAGGCTGCGCGTCTTGCGCCTACCGCCGTGAACAAGCAACCGGTTAAGGTGTGGGTGGTGCGGTCTGCGGACAGGTTGCTGGCCCTGGATGGCGCGACACAGTATCGTTACGGCGCGCCGGTGGTATTCATTGTGGGCTGCAAGCCCGCCGATGCGTGGGTGCGCAAGTATGATGGCAAGAACGGAGCGGAAGTAGATGCCGCCATCGTGGGAACGCACATAATGATGGAAGTTGCAGACCTGGGCCTGGGATGCACCTGGGTGGGGTCTTTCGACCCCGCCGTGCTCAAGGCATCATTCCCCGAACTGGCCGGATGGGAGCCTGTGGCCCTATTCCCCGTCGGCTGGCCCGCAGCCTCCCCCTCGCCCCGCCACTTCGAGCGGAAGCCCCTGCCGGAATTTGCCGAGGAGTTGTAGAGGTTCTTTGGTCGTGGCACCAGCGTGACGGGTCGTGGCGTCTAATATATTGACTGATAGTAACTTATCGCAAGTGCCTCTGTCGTTTCCAGATCAGAGGCGTTTGTATTAACTTACTGATTATCAGGCCTTTGTATGCCACAGAGAGTATAATACTCCAAAACCTTCATCTCTACATTTAGAAGAAATTGCTATATTTGCAGCCGCAATAAGCCTTGGTGGTGGAATGGTAGACACGAGGGACTTAGACACATTTGAGTGCACTCTCTGAAAAGAGAGATGTAGAATGCCGTAAATTCAAGGAAACCTTAACGGGTAATGCTGAAGGCAATCTTGAGCCAAGCCTCCAAAAGGAGGAAGGTGCAGAGACTAGACACGGCACGCCTAAAGAGCCTGGCTCCATGGTGAAGGAATAGTCCAGACCACAAACAGAGATTGGTGGCGAAAGCCATAGTGGTACGAAAATCCCTTGGCCCGAAAAGGCCGTGCGGGTTCGATTCCCGCCCGAGGCACAAAACCGACCTTGTAAGCTATTTATTTTTAAGTACTTAACAAGGTTCGGTTTTTTGTATTCACCAAATTTGACCACATTTTGACCACAACACGGAAATAACCAAAAGAACCAAAGAGACCGATAAATTGGAATTTAGCTCTTTCTGAGATAATCAACGAGGAATGCCACTATCATTATGAGATCAAGAAGGAGGATGAAACCGGCAACGATGACTGTCGGTTTGTGGCTATCATGTAAACCACTCACTAAAAGACTGATGCCGGAAATCGTCGTAATCAAAGCGGCAAGGCTATACCAGATAATCTTCTTGGAGTTTTTATTCTCTATTTTCATATAAATACTCGAACTTTTTTGAGGATCTTCTGAAACTGAACAAGTTTGCAGAAAGTATTGAGGATGAATTGAATATTAGTCTACGATAATCCAGTGACCATTCCGGTTGGCTCCTTCCCGACGGATGATCCCTTTTGCTTTCAAGTCGGCAAGCATCCTTTCGATCTGCCGGGCGCTCATATCCAAGTCATTAGCAATCTTGGCTGCAGTTATGTGCCTATCTGCCCGTAAATATCCAAGGACGCGCACCTGTTGGTAGTTGAGGCCTTTCTCGTCAGCGATCTCGGTATTGGACTTTCCCTGATGGTCGATAAGGGCGTTCAGAATCTCCTCCAGCATGAAGTCGATGAACGGACCGCTGTCGGCCAGAGATGAACTCTTGTTGATGGCGTTGTAGTATGCCAACTGGTTGGAGTAAACCATAGTCCTCCCGAAACAATAATACAAATCAGCCCCGGTAGAATTTGATTTCTGTCGGGGCTGATCGGTTATGCGGAATACTTGTAGAACCCTTCGCCGGAACTTCTGCCGAGTTTACCCTCGTCAATCATCTTCTGGAGGATGCTGAGCATACCCTTGAAATTGTAGGGCATCAGCATCTTCTTAAGGAGCGGGCTAAACAGTCCGGGGACTTTCTGGTACTGGAGGACAATGTTGCGGGCGGTGTTGATTCCTACCACATCGAAGATCTCAAACGGCCCACGGGGAGCTCCTGTGCCATATTTCCAGGCTTTGTCGATACTTGCAGGGTCGCTGACTCCGTTGACGTACAGGTCCAGGCCAGAGAGCAGGAAAGGAACGAGCATAGAGTTGAGAAGATAGCCATTCTTCTCCTTGTTCACGGGCAGTGCAACCATCCTGATGTCATTGGCAAAGGAGATCACCGCATCGAAGGATTCTTTGGATGTCTGGTCCTGGGCCATCACCTCCGCCGTATTGTTCTTCCAGATAGAATTGGCAAAATGCAGGGAGAGGTATTTGTCGGGGCGCCCCGTGTACTTGGCGAATGTGGAGGGCAGAAGGGTCGAGGAATTGGTGCAGAGTATGGTCTTGGCTGGCATAAGGGGGGCAAGAGCCTCATAAAATGCAATCTTGTCCTTTACGTTTTCTGCGACGGACTCGATAATGATGTCCGCATCGGCGGCAGCCTTGGCCATATCCAGCTCGAGTTTGATTCCGGAATATGCTTTATCGACCTGCTCCAGGCACTTCTTTGGATCGAAACTGCTGGCGTCAGCAATGCCGCGGCACCAGTTGGAAGCACCCTGCGGGGAATCCATCAGGTTTATTGCTTCAATGTAAGAATTGCGAAGGCCGTCAATCTTGGGCTGAGTGCGGCCTATACTACCTTGGCTGCGAAGCCAGATTGTAACGTCGAAACCGCAATATGCCGCCTGAAAGGCAATCTGGCTTCCAAGCACGCCACCTCCGGCGATAACTACTTTTTTCATATGATGATTACTGTTATAAATAATCAAAGGTATTTATTTTTTTACAATTATCCAAGGGTTTATAGGAAAGGGAGCGCAATATAAAGTTCTGATTCAGAATGGGAAACCAAATCGCAAGCCTCCGCTACTAAATAGTATAATCTCAAACTTTTTCCGTAACTTGCCGGCCTTGATTGTTATATTCACATAATGGAAACCAAGTCTCACTGGAGCCCGGATGCAGATTTTTCAGCGTGCTCTTTTTTCATCAGGAGGATGGAAACTGTTGGCTTTATAAAGCCGGCGGAGGCTCCCGTGGCGCGACTCCCGCTTGTTGGTTTTATCTATGTCACATCTGGCGAAGTGCTGTTGGATGTGGACGGCACGCCTTTTTTGTGCCAACCGGGACAGATTCTTCTGATTCCTCAGCAGCATCCGTTTGCCATTCGATATTACCGAAGCGCCATTGGTTATACCGGAGGGTTTGCGCCGTCTTTCCTGCCGGATTCCAAGCCGCTGCGCTTTCTTTCATCACCGCTGCATCAGGGCTTCTGGTTTGATGAAGGTGCATTTATGGCGGAACTCTTCAATATGCTTGCAACCTCTTTTGAGAAAGGAGATAACGTATTTGTTGAGAAGGGCCTGGACCTGCTCCTTTCGAGAATTACGCCTAATCATCCCGCAGCCCTTCCCACGGCTGTCAGTTCTTTTCTGGAATCCGTTTTCAATCCTTACCGCATACCAGGGACTATTGCCATATATGCTGAGGAGGCCGGAATCAGCGAGAATTATCTGAGCCGTCTTGTGAAGCAGTCCACCGGTCGCAGCGTGGGCGCCTGGATAGACATAGTCCGCATACAGCGCGCCAAGCGCCTGCTCTCATCAACAGACCTTTCCATCATCGACATTGCCGCGTCCGTGGGCGTGGAAGATCAGTCCTATTTTTCACGTCTTTTCAAGAAAGAGACGGGTATAACGCCATCTGCCTTCCGAAAAAAGATGCAAGGATAATCCTAATTCCATCCATTATCGGCCTAAAATATCACGCTGCTTATAGCGAACTTTGCAGTGCATTAAGGTCGATATGAACAAAAACACTCTATATCTGATTGCTGCCCTGATCTGGGGCATCCCAGGCATCATTATCAGTGTCAAGGGATTTCGTGCCTATCTGACCATGGCGCCGGGAGATCTCTGGTGGCTGTTACTCATCACTATGGCCGTCATCGCAGGATTCTATGTGATGTTTTCTCGCATCGTGGACAGGTATTCAGCGCGTATAGCTTCCTTGCCCCAGAAAACAAATGTCTGGCAGACCTTCCCGCTTCGGGGGTGGATTCTGATAATCTGTATGACATGCCTTGGAATCGCGCTAAAATTCATTCCCGGAGTTCCGATGTCTTTCACGGCATCATTCTACAGCGGCCTGGGGCCTATGCTGGTTGTTGCAGCATGCCGTTTCATCCATAACAGAAAAGACATATGAACTTCAATGGAATCATAGTCGGGGCAGCAGTGTTCCTGAGCATCGGCATCTGCCATCCGGCGGTCATCAAGATGGAGTATTACCTTGGGAAACAAAGCTGGTGGATCTGGCTTGTTGCCGGGCTGGGATTCTCGGCCCTGTCCATGTTCGTGGAAAACGATACTCTATCCACCATCATCGGAGGCTTCGCCTTTTCCTGCCTGTGGGCCATCCACGAAATGTTCTTGCAGGAGAAGCGAGTGCTCCGAGGCTGGTTCCCGGAAAACCCCGCGCGGCACGATTATTACGAAAAGCGCCGTAAAGAAATGGAGGGAAAACTATGAAGCGAATCGTCTGGGTAACACTCTGCCTGCTGATTACAATGGCAGTATCGGCGCAGGAGAAGAGGCTGCTGCGAGGCTTTGATGGAGGTATGATGGTCCACACAGGCTATCTTTCCGGCAATTTGGATGCAATCGGATATAAGGCACAAGGCGCTCCTATGGGCATTGGCGGTGTCATTCGCCTGCACTTAGGGAATCATTTCAGGATTGGCAGCGAAGGTTATGTATCGACGTTAAGCCAGCGTGGAAATGGAAGCTATCTGAAGTATGGCTGGGGAGGCTTGTTGGCCGATTTCTACACGGTTCTGGGAAGGATCCAGCCTTATGCCGGCGTTACCCTGGGCGGTGGTGCGATGACCACGCTCCTTATGTTTGAAGAACCCGCCTCTGCATTGGCGCCTATCGATGGAACCCGTTACCACAAGCAGGGCTTTATGGCCATAGACCCGTTCGTGGGCTGCGATTTCATTGTGGCTGGCCCCATGCACTTGACGCTCAAGGTGGATTACCTCTGCGCCGTCGACAAGTCAAAACTCCTTCCGGATGGCCCCCGCGTTTATATCGGCTTCTTGTTTTATCACTGAAGAAGATACACGGATTGCTCCGGCGCCGAGGATACGAACGACTTCAAGTTCTCCTGTCTTCGTTATGACCGACCTGATTGGCCATCTTTGTAATAGATTCCCGGTCACTTTCGGTCACCTTATCCGGCAATTATTTCACCTCACGATTCTGTGACTTAACTCACGATAGCCACCGATATCTTAACCACCGCCCGAGGCACGAAAAGACCTTGTAACTTGCTAATATTTAAGCACTTTACAAGGTCTTGTTTGTTTTATCCCCCAAATTTGGTCGCGATTAATTCCAAGCTACTTCCCATCTCTCTTGAAATAGAACACTGGTGTATCTTGTTTTCCATAGTAGTGCAGACCATACTCATTTACCGTTCTCAGCGCCTGCTGTGCTACAGGGTCATTCTTCTCGATATCGGTATACAAAAGATGGAATCCTTCGATTGAAAGGTTTTCTATAGGAATCCTTTTAAAGAGTCTTAAAAACTTCCCTTTGAATATCTTATTCTTTACAACGCTACTTGTGCTTGAATCCTGAAACCGGATGACATAAGTACTGAGATATGGATCATTGCCGAAAAGCTCTTTCTCTTTTTCTTTTTGCTTTTTTGCACGTCTATATTGGGTATAAATCACAATTTCATCACACTCCTCCGGTATTGCACACTTATGTAACAGATAATAGCCATTATCATAAGGGCTTAATACCGGGTTCACGCAAATTGCCCGAACAACTATTGCATCCGGATCTAATACTGCAGAGGAATCTATTACCATCCGGATATCAACACGATCTTCTCCTAGGTCCTGTGACCATGCATAGACATTGTCTTTGTATCCAGGGGATTTGAATGTAATCTCGGTTTTCCCCTTAACTGGCACAGTAACCGAGTAACGCCCTAAAGAATCAGTACGGGTATACTTATGTTGAGAAGTAAATACCTCACAATTGTTTCTGGGACTATCATTTTCGCCATATACGATTCCGTGGATATCTACTGTTTGAGCGAACAGTAGATATGAATTCAATACAAGAAGGATTGAAACAATTAGGTGTCTCATACTGAGTTTATGATTGTGAATGGTTTATCAAAAACAATATACTGTTTTTGGTCGCACAAAACAACTTGAGCAATCCGGTTTTCCGGATGAATCATTTGCGTTTTTTCCGGAGGTTGTAACCGTCAACGTAATCACTTGTTTTGATATCGGGATCAAGTTCTTCCCCTGCAGAATCATTAAGGTATTGGGGACGGGAAGATACAGGTGAGCCGTATCCGTGAACATATGTAAGGGCCGATTTGATTAGGTCGATACTCAAGGCATTCTCCAAACGCGCGATCGTTTCAAGCGTCATGTTGGAACAGCCTTTTAACAGGTTTGAAACATACTGCTGCGTACAGCCCATGCGTTTGGCAAGCTCCACTTGAGTAACAGACTGCTCATCCATGGCACGCAATACCTGGAGCGTAATATATCGAGAATACTGGAGCCAATATTCATTGTCTCTGCGCCACTGCGCATCCTCACGCCAACGTGATGGTGTTGGAGACTGATGTGCCTCCAGGAATTCAATTACCTTGCTCATTGTCTATATAGTCGTTAAAACCATCCAAATCATATACGCCGTTATCCAGCAAATTGTTTCTTACACGCTCCAACTTTGCTAGTTCTTCCATGGTGTGACGGCGCTCTTCCATTGTAGCCGTTAGTTTAATAGCGCCACCCGTGACAAGATACACACCTGGTTCTATCTTGATGGCATAGATTCTAAGCCAAGATTGGTGTCGATACCCACCTGCTCCATATGCCTTCTCTCTACCAAGCGTCATCTCCGAGAATCGGCTGTTTTCTAGATGTTTGAACAGAAGGTCAAGATTCGCATCTGGAGTTATATCCATCATCACACACTCCAACCTCTTTGCCTCATCGATAGTTTCCATTACTGCTTCATAAACGTCCGTGATATGGAAGTATGATGACAGGTCTGCAAGGTTCTCCTGAAAGAAAGACCGAAGCCAATTCATGTCATACCAAGTGGAGAACAGTTGGTCAAAACAATTAGCCTTTTCCCCATCATATTTCACAGCCCACAGCCGCTTATCGTCAAGTATCTTATCAAACGTCATAACAGTCTTTTTGCAAAGATAAAAACAATATTTGTATTGTACAACACAAGTGTTGTATTCAGCCCCGGTTTCTGTTTTTTAAATTGCATCAATTCTTCGGTCGCATTTGGTCACTATTTTCTTCCTGACCAAAGAACCGGAAGACCGATAAATGGGAATTTGTTTCACAATTGTCTGATAACCTTGCACGGGTTGCCGACTGCAACAACGTTTGCCGGGATATCCTTGGTTACGACGGAACCGGCTCCGATTGTGGTATTATTTCCGATGGTCACTCC
>JAEENZ010000083.1 GCA_016283985.1 Bacteroidales bacterium
GCTATATGGAGACCCAGGCCACTAATCCCGAGGGCTTCGCAAAAACATCCCTGATAAACAAGGCGGCGGATCTCAAGGGCAAGCTGCTGATATGCCAGGGCGTCGTAGACAACACCGTGGTATGGCAGCACAGCCTGAGTTTCGTTCAGGAATGCATAGTGAAGGGCGTGCAGCTCGACTACTTCCCGTATCCCCGCACTGAGCACAACGTGAGGGGCGTATGGAGAGTGCATCTCATGGACAAAGTAACGGACTATTTCGATTTATACTTATGAAAGAATACATAGAAGCCAACAAGCAGAGATTCTTCGACGAACTCTTTTCCGTATTGAGGATTCCTTCCATCAGCGCCAAGGCCGCCAACAAGGCGGACATGCGCCACTGCGCGGAGAAACTTGCCGTACTGCTGGTAGAAGCCGGTGCCGACGAGGCCCAGGTGCTCTCCACCGATGGCAACCCCGTGGTCTTCGGCAGCAAGATCATCGACCCCAAGGCACGCACCGTGCTGGTTTACGGCCACTACGACGTACAGCCTCCGGAGCCGCTGGAACTCTGGCGTACGAATCCTTTCGAGCCCGTTATCGGGCCGGATCCAGCCACCGGGGCCGATGCCATCTGGGGCCGCGGCGCCAACGACGACAAGGGCCAGCTGTTCATGCACATCAAGGCATTCGAGTTCCTGCTCGCCACCGGCCAGCTCAGGCATAACGTAAAGTTCCTCTTCGAGGGTGAAGAAGAGATCGGATCCCCTTCCCTTCCCAAGTGGATGAAAGAGAACAAGAGGCTGTTGAAGGCGGATATCTGCCTGGTTTCGGATACCACGATGATTTCCGACAAGGTGCCCTCCATCAACTGCGGAATGCGCGGCCTCAGCTATCTGGAGGTCAAGGTGACGGGGCCCAACAAGGACCTGCATTCCGGCCATTACGGCGGAGCTGTCGCCAACCCCATCACCACCCTCTGCGAGATGATAGCCAGCCTACACGATGCCGACGGGCGCGTTGCCGTGCCCGGATTCTACGACAAGGTCGTGGAACTCTCTAAAAAAGACAGGGCCATGCTCGCAAGGGCACCCTTCGACCTAAAAGAATACAAGGAATTCCTTGATATAGAGGAGATTAAAGGCGAGAAAGGATATACCACCCTGGAACGCACCGGCATACGCCCCTGCCTGGACATCTGCGGCATCTGGGGAGGATATACCGGCGAAGGAGCCAAGACCGTACTGCCTTCAGTCGCCCACGCCAAGATATCCATGCGTCTGGTTCCCAACCAGCGCAGCGCAGAGATAACCAAACTCTTCGCAAAGCACTTCAAGAAGATTGCGCCGAAATACGTGAAGGTGGAAGTCAAGGAATGCGAAGGCGGCGACGGATTCCTCATTCCAATCGGTTCCGACGCCTACAAGGCCGCATCCCGCGCCATGACTGAAGTCTATGGCATTGAACCCGTCCCCGCACGCGGAGGCGGCAGCATCGCCGTACTGGCCGAGATGCAGAAGATTCTCGGCATCGATCCCCTCCTGATGGGCTTCGGCCTCGAGCGGGATACCATCCACTCCCCCAACGAAAGCTATCTGCTTAGCCAGTTCTTCGCGGGGATGGAGTCTATAGCCAAGTTTTATCAGTATTATCCCAGTAAATAGAATATGAAAGTCCTCCGTTCCATCCTGCTGATCGCAGCAGCCCTTACCTGCACCGGCGCCTTTGCGCAGGAAGAGTTCCATCCCATCGCCCAGACAAAAGCCCAGGTGGTTTCCGGGAATGCCCGTTTCACCGTGCTCACACCGCGACTGATCCGTATGGAATGGGCGGAAGACGGAGTATTCGAAGACAGGGCGAGCCTCGGAATCGTCAACAGGGACCTCCCCGTGCCCGATTTCAAGGTCAAGAAGAGCGCTAAGCAAACAGTTATCACTACCTCAGCACTCACTCTCACCTATAAAGGCAACGCGGAGTTCTCCGCAGATAACCTGAACGTTATCTTCCAGATGGCAGACCCCAAGGCCAAAAAAGGCATTAAAAAAGTCAACTGGAAGCCTGGGATGGACGATTCCGGCAATCTGCTCGGCACAGCCAGGACACTGGACGGCTTCGACTATATTGACAAGAAAGCCTCCGGCCAGTACACCAAGGAGCCATTTGACAAGGGCGTTGTTTCCCGAGATGGCTGGGCGGTGATCGACGAATCCGGCAGGCATCTTTTCGAGAAAACGGACAGTGACTGGCAGTATTGGGTAACAGATCCCCGGTAATGCAGTCATATCTACTGGTATCTTTTTGCATACGGGCTCGATTGTACCGCCGCCGTGAGC